>JBJXGA010000406.1:0-57721 GCA_046152955.1 Planctomycetales bacterium
CTCAAGCATGAAATTTTTCATATCGTCTACGACTTGCAGCAGCTCCCACAGGTTCCCAGTATCCACGCCTGGAGGCGCGGCGAGAGCTTCGAATACTGGCACCCCGGTCCCTATGGCGACGAGAAACCGCATTTCTTCGGATACTTCGACGACTCCGGCCGGTTGATGGCCCTCTTCTGTCAAAACAACGACATCGGCGACGGCTGGGAGCGGGAAGGAGAAGAGACCGAGTATTTTCACCAATTCTCCGAACGCTGGTCGTATCCGCTGGGAATCAACATCGTGACGTATGCGATGACGCATTGACGGGGTGTGCCCAAATTCCCTGGCAGCCCTTCCGACGTAGCCACATTCGCCAGAATGTGGGTGATCGCTGCTCCGCCCACGTTCTGGCGAACGTGGCTAACGCCAGGATTCACGGGCACACCCCATTGAAGGGGCGCCAACCGACGATCTTGCAGTCCCCCACCGGATTGGGTATCTCTGAATGCAGCATCCCCCTGACCGCTCAGCGGCCAGGCCGGACCCAGGAGAGGTGGCAGAGTGGTCGATTGCACCGGTCTTGAAAACCGGAGTGGGCGCAAGCCTACCCAGGGTTCGAATCCCTGCCTCTCCGCTCTGGAAAAGTCGGTCGAGCCTGACCCCGATCCGAGCCGGCGCGACAGCGATCGCAATTGCAATTCCGTTAACATTTCCATGAATCGAACCGATAATTGAGCCATCTAGTCCCCGTCGGACACGCCGCAAGGCCTCCGGCGGGGTTCTGTTTTGGTGGGCGTGTCTGGTGAGGCTCCCTATGGACGAAGAATCCAGACAGGTTCGGGCAGAAGAGGCCGGGTTGCGGCGGATCAGCGTGAGCGACTATGTCCGCACAGTGACCGTCGCTCAGGCACGTCGTGAAGTATTGAGTGCGAAAGTCCAAACGATTCAGTTGAACCCCGGACGAGCAACTGGCGTTCTGGCAGGCGCTTCAGGCTCCAACGACGTTGACACCCCTGCTCAAAAGCGGCTGCGCAAATTGATGCGAGGCGAAGCGTGATGCCCGTCGCGTTTCCCGAGGGGTTTCCTTTGGCGACTCTCGAACGGACGCATCGCCGCAAGGCGTTCTATCAGCGCTGGGACTTGCAGGAACTGCTTGGATATCCTTATCGATTATTCCTGAGTACACAGACCCTGGAGGCGCTGATGAACGTGTCGTCGGTCCGTCGACCGGTGGCTTGCCGTTGTTGCAGTAGGCGGAAAGTGTGGAAGGGACAGGTCTCGAAACTGAAGTTGGCTCTCAACTGCAGGATTGCTTCGGAACCCGGTTCCAACCAGAGTATTTCGGTTCCCGTCACCCGATCGCTGAGTTGCCTGACTATGGACTTTATGGTGGTTGGTTGTGATGGGTAGGCCGAAGCGGCGGTACTCAGCGTAGTCCATCGGGTCTCGGCTCGTAACATCGGACCATGACGGAGCAGGATATAAAGGCATGGGGTTTTGCCATAAAACCAAGGGACAATGCATGATATGTTCGACATGCCACTCCGTCCGGGGGTGACGGACCAAGTGACGGACCAGGTGACGGACCAGGCCCGGCGAACGGTGTGGCGTGAGCCCGCCGGTCTCGTTGGCACTCCTGGCTACCCGCCGTAGCCGACGCAGCCTGCGGCGGCGACCGCCCCCCGCACCATGCAGCACAAATCCATCCCGACCCCACATGGGCCAGACCGGCCAGCTTACGCTGGGCCGTTCGCCGCGCGCTATGCCCCACGAATCCCTCCCAACACCACACCCAAACCGCCATCGGTTCACTTGACACTTGACCCGCCGTGGCCCACCAGCTCATGAAGGCATCCTGACACATTCGCAAACCCCAGCAATTCCACAGGTTGCGGCATTCGCCCCGCGTTTGGAACAGATGGCCCTCCAGATGGCCCACCTCGTGGCCCACCAGATGGTCACCCAGTTGGCACACCACCCCTGGGAGCGGCGTGCCGTTAGCCCATCGGTCTCGTTGCCAACCAATCGGCCAAGTACGCGATGTGTTGTCGCCTCAGAACCCGAGTACGAAGCGGCGGTGTCGTGCGGGGTGCGCATTTGTTGTTCAAGTCCAGCGTTCCCGGATTTCTGAGAAATCCGGCGACTTGGCGCTCGCCGCCGCATGCTGTCCGGCCGACATCCGGCCGACTTCACCTTGCGTCGTTGGCCCGGTTTTGGTACTTACCCGCGCCGCGCAGGGAGTGCGCGCGGGCGATTCACCAAACCCCAGGGATCCGGGCATGTCGAGTTACGTGGCTTCCATTTGGAAATGCCGCTATTTTTGGGCGTCGCTGGTCCAGATGGACCTGCGGAACCGCTATCGGCGGAGCATTCTCGGCCTGGGCTGGTCGCTGTTGCATCCGATCGCCATGACGGCCGTGCTGTGCAGCGTCTTCAGCCGCGTGTTCGGTCAGGATCCGTTTGAATACGCTCCCTCGCTCCTGGTGGGCCTCTGTTTCTGGAATTTCATCACCTCCTCGACAAAAGATGGCTGCCAGAGCCTGTTCCAGGGGGAGAAATACATTCGCCAGTACCCGGCGCCGATGGCGATTTACCCGCTGCGGACGGTGCTGGGGGCGTCGTTTCACTTTCTCGTGGCGCTGGCCGTGGTGCTCGTGCTGCGGTTCAGCTTCAAGGGGTTTGACGGCTGGGTGACGCTGGCCAGTCTGGGACCGGCACTGGTGTTGTTGTTGATTCTGGGATGGTCGCTGGCAGTTCTGGCGGGATTCAGCACCGCCTACTTTCCCGACGTGCTGCACCTGTCGGAGGTCGGCCTGCAGATACTGTTTTACGCGACTCCGATCATCTATCCCGCGGACGTGCTACGGAACAAGGGGCTGGGCTGGATCGTCGATTACAATCCGCTGGCGTCGTTCGTGCAAATGCTCCGTCAACCGTTGCTCCACGGACAATGGCCCGACCTGAACACGGTGGGGATGGCCGTTCTGGCCACCAGTTGCATGGCGGCCGCCGCGGTTTTCACGCTGGTTCGGAATGAAAAACAGATCATCTTCCAATTGTAAACTCGCCGCGGGGGCGCCGGGCCCCGGAACCGGTCCCGCAGCTCCCTCCGCACTCCGCCTGTCGGCAGCACTCACACAGATCGCGGTGGCATGACCTCCATCGACCTCGACCACGTCAGCCTGGTATTTCGCGTCCGACAAAACCGTCGGATTGCGCTCAAGGACTTCATCGTCAAGCGGATGTTCCTTCGCTCGGTGAATCCCTTCATGGAAGTCCGCGCGCTGCAGAATATCAATCTGCAGATTCGCGAGGGGGACCGGTTGGGGATTATCGGACACAACGGGGCGGGCAAAAGTACGATGCTCAAGCTGTTGGGAGGCATCTATCCCCCAACGGGGGGGAAATTGACCGTCCAGGGTGAAGTCAGTTCGCTGTTCGACCTGTCGCTGGGTTTTGAACCGGAAGCGAGCGGCTGGGAGAACATCGCCTACCGGGGGTATTTGCAGGGGGAAACCCCGCGGACGCTGAGGGAAAAGCTCCCGGAAATTGCCGCCTTCAGCGAACTGGGGGAATTTCTCGACAATCCGGTCCGCCACTATTCCAATGGGATGCTCGTCCGCCTGGCGTTTGCCGTGGCGACCGCCATCGACCCGGAAATTCTGCTGGTGGACGAAGTGCTGAGCGCCGGCGACATGGCGTTTCAGAAGAAAGCACGGAAACGGATGGAAGATATGATCGACAAGGCGCGGCTGATCGTGATGGTCAGCCACGACATGCCGGCGCTGCTGAAATTCTGCAATCGCGCGATCTGGCTGGACCGCGGAGAAATGCGGATGATCGGCAAACCGCAGGAAGTGATCGCGGCGTACACGGCGGCGATGAGCGCGCCGGGGGTGTCGCTCCCGGCGGCAGCGTGAGGGTTGCGTCCCCCTGTGGCGTTCGGAATTGGCAATCCTGTCGCGAGACTTGACCTCGCCGAGCCGGGGCGGTACATTTTCCGTTTCCGCGTTTGCCGGCCGCAGGCGCGGGGATGAGGTTTCGGTGCGCGTTTAGCGGGCGATGGCCTGCTCCCGGACGCCCGATGCGCCTGATGGGCGGCCCTGTTTTTCCCGCAGATTTTCGATATGCCAACGATCAATCAACTGGTACGCAAACCGCGCGTTATTCAGAAGGCGCGCACGAAAACTCCGGTTCTGGAGGGGTGCCCGCAAAAGCGGGGGGTGTGCCTGCAAGTCAAAACCGTGACTCCCAAAAAGCCGAACTCGGCGCTTCGGAAGGTCGCCCGCGTGCGGCTCTCCAACGGCAAGGAAGTCACCGCGTATATCCCCGGTGAAGGGCATAATTTGCAGGAACACTCGATCGTCCTCGTCCGCGGGGGCCGCGTTCGCGACCTTCCCGGCGTGCGGTACAAAATCATCCGCGGCGTTCTGGATACCCTGGGGGTGGCCGATCGCAAGCAAGCCCGCAGCCGGTACGGCGCCAAACGGGCCAAGAAATAGTCATGCGGGTCTCGTGGTCGGCTGGCAGCCGGAGGACGAGGCCCCTCATCAACAAATTCTCACGGCGGCGCGCCGCCGACCCCTGACAGCGAAGCATTTTTGAGGTGAGACCATGGCCCAACGTATGACCGCGAGCGCCAAACAGCTCAAGCCCGATCCGCGGTATCATTCCATCCTGGCGTCCAAGTTCATCAACTGCATGATGAGCTGTGGGAAAAAGACGGTCGCCCAGCGGGTGTTTTATTCGGCGCTGGACATCATCAAGGACAAAATCCCCGATCAGACGCCGATCGACGTCTTCACTTCGGCGGTCGACAACATCAAGCCGTCGATCGAAGTCCGTTCGCGGCGCGTCGGCGGCGCCAACTATCAGGTGCCGACGCAGGTCAACAACAAGCGGCAACAGGCGCTGGCCATCCGCTGGCTGCTGGAAGCGTGCCGCGAGAAGAAGGGGCGGGCCATGCATTTACGGCTGGCTGAAGAAGTCATGGCCGCTTATCGCCGCGAAGGGGCGGCGATGACCAAGCGCGAGAACGTCCACCGCATGGCCGACGCCAACAAGGCGTTCGCCCATTTTGCGTGGTGAGGGGACTGGGCGCGGGGTGTGGCAGACGGGTCAGGGAACGGCGGGTTCGACGCGCGGGGCGCTCCGTCCGGATCATTGGCGGACGCTCCCCTGAGGAGTCGGGCCGATTTGCGCGGGGCCAGATGTCCCGCGCCTCACACAGGTCGCCGCGCCATGAACGCGGCGCAGGATGACATGGCCGCGATCGAACAGATCCGCAATATCGGCATCATCGCCCACATCGACGCCGGCAAAACGACGACCACCGAACGGGTCTTGTTTTACGCCGGGGCGTCGCATCGCATGGGAGACGTCGACGACGGCACGACCGTCACCGACTTCGATCCCGAAGAGCAGCAGCGCGGGATCACGATCTACTCCGCGGCGATCACCTGCCGCTGGAAAAACTGGCAGATCAATATCATCGACACCCCCGGTCACGTCGATTTCACCGCCGAGGTCGAGCGGAGTCTGCGCGTGCTGGATGGGGGAGTGGTGATCTTCAGCGCCCGTGAAGGGGTCGAGGCGCAGAGCGAAACGGTGTGGCGACAGGCCAACAAATATGGTGTGCCCCGAATCTGTTTCATCAACAAGATGGACCGCATCGGCGCCGATTTTACACGGACGTTTCAACAGATTCAGGAGCGGCTGTCGGCCAATCCGGTCGCCACGCACATCCCCATCGGACGGGGGGCGGCCCCCGATCCGGCGGCGTTCCGCGGGATCATCGACCTGATCGAGATGCAGGCGCTGTACTTCGACGAAGCCTCGCAGGGGGCCCAGATCAAGGTCGCGGAAATTCCCGAAGAATGCCGCGCCGAAGCGGCACTGTGGCGCGGGAAACTGCTGGAGCAGGTGGCTCTGCTCGATGATGCGGTGTTCGCCAAGTACATCGAAGAGCAACCGATCGAACCGGCGGAGATTCGCCGGTTGTTGCGGGCCGGAACACTCTCCGGCGCGTTGCAGCCGGTGCTGTGCGGTTCCTCGCTGAACTTTATCGGAGTGCAACCGCTCCTGGACGCGGTGGGGGACTATCTTCCCAGCCCGCTGGAGCGGCCCCCCGTTGTGGGCCACAACCCCGCGGCGCGCCGCGGAGACGGCGTCGAGACCCGCAAACCCTCGGACAAAGAGCCGTTTTGCGGCCTGGTGTTCAAGATTCAGGCCGATCCGCACGGCGATCTGTGCTTCGTGCGCGTTTACTCGGGAGTGCTCAAGAGCCGTTCCCGCGCGCTCAACCCGCGGGTCGGCAAGAAGGAAATGATCAGCCAGCTCTGGCACATCCAGGCGGACCGCCGCGAGAAAGTCGAAGCGGAATCGGCCACTGCCGGGGACATCGTGGGGATCACCGGTCCTAAAGAGGCGGTCACTGGAGACACGCTGTGCGACGGGAGCCATCCGGTCGCTTTGGAGAGCATCACCTTTCCCGAGCCGGTGATTTCGATGGCGGTGGAACCCGAGTCGAGTGCCGACCGGAGAAAACTGGCGGAGACTCTGCAAGTTCTGGCGCGGCAAGATCCCACTTTCCGGGCGATCGTCAACGAGGAGACGGGACAAACGCTGATCAGCGGAATGGGAGAGCTGCACCTGGAGGTGATTCGGCACCGGATGGAGCGCGATTTCAAGCTCAACGTCCGGGTTCACCGCCCGCGGGTCAGCTACCGCGAGACGATTCGACATGCGCAGACGGTGGTGGGGGAGTTTTCGCGGAGCAATCTGGGGGTGACGCAGTTCGCGAAGGTGACGCTGCGGCTGGAGCCGGCACAGGGGAGCGAAACAGTCACGATCGCCAGCGACCTGTCGCCAGGGGATGTGGCCCCCGCGTTGGCGCAGGGAATCGAACAGGCGATTCGGGATGCTTCCCAGGGGGCGGGGATGCTGGGCTATCCGTTGATCCAGGTCCGATTCACGGTCGTCGCGGTCCAGTTCAGCGAACTGGAGAATCCCGAAGTGGCGTTTCAGGCGGCGACGATCGACGCGGTCCATAAAGGAGTCGCGGCGGCGGGAATGGTGCTGCTGGAGCCGATCATGAAGCTGGAAGTCGTGACTCCAGAGGAGTTTCTGGGGAATGTCCATTCCGATCTCATGGCCCGCCGGGGAGTGATCGTGGGGACGCAGCAGCGGGGGGATTTGCAGGTGATCACGGCCGAAGCGTCGTTGGCCCAGATGTTCGGGTACTCGACACATGTGCGGTCGTTGTCGCAGGGAAGAGCGTCGTATTCGATGGAGCCGCTGAAGTACGCTGAGGCGCCAGCGGAGGTTTTAAAAGAGATGCTGGGTTAACTGACGGACTTGTTGTAAAAGGTGCCCGCAGTTTATTGACAAACTTGGGGCGGGCTACTACGATGCTCCGTTTTCCGCCCGCGTTCACCATGCGGGAGGAATGGTGCAAGAGTGCTTTAACCGGTTTGGTGGGAAGGAATTTCGGCGTGGCTGGGAAGAAACAAGAGCGCATCCGGATTCGTATGGAAGCGTACGACCACTCCGTTTTGGACCAATCGGCAACGGAGATCGTCGATACGGCCAAGCGGACCGGCGCCATCGTTCATGGCCCCATCCCGCTCCCAACGAGAATTGAGCGTTATACGGTCTTGCGCAGCCCGCACATCGACAAGAAGTCGCGGGAACAGTTCGAGATCCGAACGCATAAGCGTTTGATCGATATCATTCAACCGACCGGGAAAACCATCGACGCTTTGAACAAGCTGTCGTTGCCGGCGGGCGTGGATATCAAGATCAAGGCTTCGTCGGCGGGAAGCTAACGCAATTCCGGATGGACTCGCCGCTGAGGCGACCGCCATGGTCGTCAACGGGCGGCTGAATGGGTAGTCGGTAGGGACGCCGCGTCGGGGTCGGGAACGGCCGATACGCGGCGGTTTGGGGTGGCGGCGCCGGGCTGAGCCGGGCGTTTGCCCTGATTTTTCGCAGATGGTTGGTTTGTGTCGTAGTGTCGCCGCAGGTTCGTCACGGTTGCAGGTGTTTGCCATGAGCGTGGGGCTTTTAGGCCGCAAAGTTGGGATGACTCAAATCTTCGCCGAAGACGGCACTGCCGTCTCTGTGACGGTGATCGAGGCTGGACCCTGTACGGTTCTCCAGGTGCGGACGGCGGAGCGGGATGGATACGCCGCGGTGCAGTTGGGATATAGCGACAAGCCGCGCCGCCTGGCGAATCGGGCGGAGCGCGGCCACGTGGCCTCCCTGGGGGGCAAGCGCGCCAAGGCGCGGCAGGAAGCGGGAGTGGAGCCGGTCGCCAAGGCGAACTGCGAGCCTCCTCGTTTTATCCGCGAGTTTCGGGTGGAAGGGGCGGATGCCGGTTGCGAGGTGGGGCAGAGCCTGACAGTCAAATCGCTGGCAGAGGTCAGCCACGTGGACATTGTGGGGCTCAACAAGGGGCGCGGTACGGCAGGGGTGATGAAGCAGCACAACTTCCACGGACTGCGGGCCAGCCACGGTGTACAGCGCCACCATCGGGCCGGAGGTAGCGTGGGGGGACACGGCACGAATCGCGGGCATAGCGGAAAGATTCGCAAAGGAAAGCGGATGGCGGGACGGTGGGGGAACGAACAAGTGACCGTCCGCAACCTGAAGGTGGTGCGGGTGGATGAGACCGCCAACGTGCTGCTGGTTCATGGATCGGTGCCGGGGCCTAACGGAGCCTTTGTTTTGATTCGCCAGACGCGGAAGAAAAAACGAGTGGCCAAGAATTAGTGGTCGGATAAATCAAGTGCCGCGGGGGTGCTGCCGGAAAGCCGGTAGCGCGTCCCTCGCGGTGGAGTGGAATGGATCGGATTGAGTCATGATTACCGTACCTGTGCATAATCGCGCCGGCCAGCAGGTTGGCACGTATGAGTTTGACGAGGCGGAATTGGCCGCGGACGTGAACCGCCAGTTGCTGCACGACGTGGTGGTCATGTACGAGACCAACCGCCGCGTCGGGACGGTGCAGACCAAGGGCCGCAGCGACGTTCAGGGAAGCAAGAAAAAGATGTACCGGCAGAAGGGAACCGGTCGGGCTCGCATGGGGAACAAGCGGACTCCCATTCGGCGCGGTGGGGGACATACGTTCGGCAAACGGCCGATCGACTGGACCTATCGGCTGCCGGCCAAGGCGGTCAAATTGGCGACGCGGATGGCGCTGCTCAGCAAGTTCCGCGACAACGAAGTGACCATCCTGGATGAATTCGCTGTCTCTGTTCCGAAGACGAAGGATGTAGCCGCCCTGCTCAAAGCGCTGGGACTGGCGGAGACCTCCTGTCTGCTGACGATTGAGCAGCACGATCCGAATGTGTGGAAGTCGGCGCGGAACATTCCCAAGCTGGCGGTTTCGCCGGCGGGGGATCTCAACGCCTACGAGCTGTTGCGGCAAAAGCGGCTGCTGGTAACCAAAGGGGCGCTTGATCGGCTGCGGGCCGGCGGGGCGGCGAAAGACAAGGAAGCGGCCGAAGCATCAGAGGTTTGAAATACAGGACATCGCGGGGCCGGTGATTCGAATGGCCAGAGGCGCGCTGCCGCGACGACGGGGGGGCGTCTCCCAAGACTTTGCTGGGGGTGAATGATGGCGATCGTGAGCACGCATGGAGTTGATCTGGAACCACATCAGGTCATCTTGCGCCCGCTCGTGACGGAAAAAGGAACGCACGTATCAACGCGGCATAATGCCTACGCGTTCGAGGTGCATCCGTTGGCGACCAAGGCGGACATTCGGCAGGCGGCAGCGCAATTGTGGAACGTGCGGGTCGTGGCGATTCGCACGCAAACTCGCGTCGGCAAGCCGCGACGGACCAAGACGATTTCCGTCCAGACGCAGTCCTGGAAAAAGGCAATCATCAAATTGCATCCGGAAGATCGCATCGAGTTCTTCTAGAGGCGAATCGAGTCGATTAGAGTCGTACACAAAGAGAACCGGTTATGGGAATTCGATATTACAAGCCGACCAGCGCAGGACGACGGGGCGCCTCGGTCAGCGACTTTGCCGATATCACCGATCGCAAGAAGCCGCCGGAGAAGAAGCTGCTGGTGCGGCTTAAGAAGCACAGCGGCCGGAATTTCCACGGCAAGATCACCGTGCGGCACCGGGGGGGTGGCGCGCGGGCGATGTACCGCGTCATCGATTTCAAGCGCCGCAAAGATGGCGTGGCGGCCCAGGTGGTGTCGATCGAGTACGATCCGAACCGCACTTGCCGGATCGCGCTGTTGCAATACGCGGATGGGGTGAAGACATACATTCTGGCGCCGGATGGACTCAAAGCAGGAGACAAGGTCGAAAGTGGCCCGTCGATTGAACCCAACCTGGGGAATTGCCTGCCGCTGGAGAACATTCCCCCCGGCACCACGGTGCATAATATTGAGATGCAGCCCGGGCGCGGCGGACAGTTGTGCCGCAGCGCCGGGTCGTCGGCGATGATGAATGCCCGCGAGGGAGATTGGGCGCAAATCACCCTTCCGTCGGGTGAAGTGCGGCGCATTCCCAGCAAGTGCCGGGCGACGATCGGTGCGCTGAGCTTTTCGGAGCACAGCGCCATTCGACTGGGAAAAGCCGGAAGAAAACGGCGATTGGGGCGCAGGCCGCACGTGCGTGGGGTGGCGATGAACCCCGTGGCGCATCCGTTGGGTGGAGGTGAGGGAAGAAGCGGCGGGGGACGGCATCCGTGCAGTCCGACCGGCAAGCTGGCCAAAGGGGGCCGGACTCGCAAACGCCGCAAGGTCTCCACCTCGGCCATCATCAGGCGGCGCAAGTCGCGGCGGTATGGTCAGTTGAAGTAAGCCCAGGGAGAGAGACCGGGAGGCGGATCAAAATGGCCGCTCCCCACTGAGTTGAGTCTGGAAACAGGGCGGCGTCTTGAACAGGCAGTCAGTTCCGAAGCGTCAAGAGGATTGGTTATGGGTCGTTCACTGAAAAAAGGTCCGTTTGTGGATCCCAAATTGATGAAAAAGATCGAGGGGCGGGTGCGCGCCAGCTCGAAGGAGCCGATCAAGACCTGGTCGCGACGGTCGACGATCCCTCCGGATTTCATCGGGTATACGTTTCTGGTCCACAACGGCAGGACGCACCTGAGCGTGTACATTACGGAAGAAATGGTGGGGCACAAACTCGGAGAATTCGCTCCGACGCGGACGTTCCGCGGACACGGCGGCAAAACGAAGAAAGAGTCCTGAAGCAAAGCCAGGTCTCCAGGCGCAGGATCGGGTCGCCTGGTCCCGGACGAGCCAGACCGCAGCTTGAGTTGAGGAGTGGGATGATGGCATACAAGGCAACACACAAGTTTGCGCGGATTGCCGCGACGAAGGTCCGGCCCTTTACGGATTTGATCCGCGGCCGCAAGGCGGGGGAAGCGCTGGAGCTATTGCGCTTTGTCCCGAATCGCGGGGCGCGGATGCTGGAGAAGGTGTTGAAGAGCGCCATGGCCAATGCCGAGGACAAGGGGGCCCGCAACGTCGATCGGATGCTGGTGGTCGACGCCCGCGCTGACAACGGTCCGATGTTCAAGCGAATTATGCCTCGGGCGCGTGGCATGGCCTTCATGATTCGGCGTCGATTCGCCCACATTCAGGTGGGAATCGATGCCCCCAAGGTTTGAGATGCGTGCTGGCGGAGGAGGCAAGTGGCCTCTGTCGATGACAACAAGATGCAGTTACGGAGTTTGACCGGGGTCTGGCCAATGGGCCGGTCCGGTGGATTGATCACAGCGAGGCGCGAGAGTTCATGGGACAAAAAACTCGTCCAACCGGTTTTCGGATTGGGATCGTGGAAGCCTGGCGGAGTCGTTGGTACGCCTCCAAAAAGGAATTCGGCGATCTGCTGATCGAAGATTTCAAGATCCGGAAGTTTATCAAGAAGAAATACCTGTTTGCCGGGATCCCGAAGATCGAGATCGAACGGACCCGCGACCAGGTGATCGTGCATTTGCACTGCGCTCGCCCGGGGATCATCATCGGCCGGAAGGGGCAGGAAGTCGATCGATTGAAGGCGGAGTTGGAGGATCTCACCGGTCGGCGGATGGACCTGAAGATCATCGAAATCAACAATGCCAATCGCAGCGCGCAGCTTGTCGCCGAAGACATTGCGCAGCAGCTTGAAAAGCGAGCCAGCTTCCGGCGGACAGTGAAGCGGACGCTCGACCAGGTGATGGAAGCGGGAGTCAAAGGGGTCAAGGTGCAGTTGTCGGGCCGATTGGGTGGGGCGGAAATGTCGCGGTGCGAAAAGGCGGGTCGCGGGTCGATCCCCCTCTCCACGCTTCAGGAACACATTGATTATGGGTTTGCGCAGGCGATGACGGCACAAGGTGTGATCGGCGTCAAAGTCTGGGTCGGCCTGGGAACATACGCAGAGGAGGAGGCCAACGATGGCGTTAATGCCAAAGCGGGTCAAGCACCGCAAAAGCCAAAGAAGACGCATAAGAGGTAATGCGACGCGCGGTCATCGCGTGTCGCTGGGAGACTTCGGACTGCAGAGTCTGCAAGGGGGGTACGTCAAGGCCACGACGATCGAGGCCTGCCGCGTTGCCGCCATGCAGTACATCCGCGGGGATGGAAAGCTGTATATCCGCATTTTCCCGCACAAGCCGGTCACCGCCCGTCCGCTGGAAACGCGCATGGGTAAAGGAAAAGGGGAACCGGATCACTGGGTGGCCGTCGTCAAAGAGGGGACGGTCATGTTTGAAGTGGCGGGCTTGACGGCCGAAGCGGCTCGCGAATGCCTGGCGCGGATCGCCTACAAGCTGCCGGTCCGGGTGCGGATGATCGGGCGGCGTCCGGGAGAATAATCTGTCGGACAGGTTCAGGGGAGAGAGTAAACGGTCAGCCTTCCGGGTGCGGGAGCGAGCCAGTTTTGACAGCGAGGGGTGGTGGAGCAGATGTCTAAAGCAAAAGAGCTGCGGGAGATGAGCGACGATCAGCTTCAGTTCTCCCTCAAAGAGGCGCAAGAGAACCTGTTCAAATTGAAGTTTCAGGCGTCAACGGAGAAGCTCGACGCGCCGAGCAACCTCCGCAAGAACCGGCGCGAAATCGCCCGTTTGAAAACGATTCTTCTGGAACGCAGCCGGGCGCGGACTCCCCAGTCCTAAGGGGCCAGTCCTAAGGGGGCAGCCGTGTTTCCTGCGAACAATCACTGGATTTCATTGAGGCAACAGTCAGATGCGTAGACGAGCCATTGGCGTGGTCACACGCGACAAAATGTTGAAGACGCGGCGGGTGGAAGTGCCGCGCTTGTACCGGCATCCCAAGTACGGGAAGACGCTGCGAACGACGACGATCTGCTACGTGCATGATGAAGACAATCAGTCCCATGCCGGGGATCTGGTGGAGATCGTCGAAAGTCGGCCCCGCTCGAAACTCAAGCGATGGGAACTGATTCGCATCGTCACCAAATCCACCGCCGTGGCGGTCGAGACGGTGTGAGGAGGCAGGAGCTCGCGTCGGTCCCGGACAGGTTGCTTCGGGGCGGATGCCAAAACGCGGAAAACAAAGCGGGAACTAGGGACGACGGCTCAGGCGATCGGGCCTGAAGATCAGGAAGCGAGGGTGCAGTCATGATTCAGATGCAGACGTTGATGGATGTCGCCGACAATACCGGCGCCAAGGTCGCTTATTGCATCAAGGTGCTGGGGGGAACCAGTCGCCGCACGGCAGGGCTGGGAGATGTGGTGGTGGTGAGCATTAAGAAGGCGATTCCCGGCGGAGCGGTTAAGGCGGGGGATGTCGTCCGCGGCGTCATCGTGCGGTGCAAGAAGGCGACGCGGCGCGCGGATGGCAGTTACGTCCGATTCGACAAGAACGCCATCGTGCTGATCGACAACGAATTGAATCCCAAGGGAACGCGAATCTTCGGCGCGGTGGCTCGCGAACTCCGCGACCGGCGATTCATGAAGATCATCAGCCTGGCGAGCGAGGTGGTGTGAGCATGAAAATCAAACGTGGCGATATGGTGCAAGTGATTGCCGGGGACGAAGCCGGCGCGACCCCCCGCAAGGTGTTGCAGGTTCTCGACGAGGGAAAAAAAGTGCTCGTCGAGGGGGTCAATCGCGTCTACAAGCACGTCAAGCGCGGACACCCCAAGAGTCCCCAGGGGGGACGTCTGTCGCGGGAGATGCCGATTGACATCTCGAATGTGCTGCTCTACTGTAACGGTTGCGGTCGCGGGGTTCGGGTGGGCTACAAGTACACGGCGGACGGAGCGAAAATCCGCCATTGTCGCAAGTGTCAGGCCAACTTGGGCCTGATCAGTCCCGCCCGGAAGCGGTACGCCGCGAAGTCCTGATTCCAATTTTCTTTTGTCGCGTTCGCTCCGGCGGGCGCGGTTGCAGGTAACGTCGAGTCATGGCCAGATTGTCCGATAAATACTGGAAAGAGGTTCAACCGCGACTGGCGCAGTCGCTGGGGGAAAGCAATCCGCACGCCTTGCCGCGATTGGCGAAGATCGTGGTCAATATGGGGGTGGGAACTGCCTCGCAGGATCGCAAGCGTCTGGAAGAGGCGGTGGGACATCTGGCGACGATCACCGGGCAGAAGCCGCTGGTGACCAAAGCCAAAAAAGCGGTCTCCGCCTTCCGGCTGCGGCAGGGGATGGAGATCGGCGCCAAGGTGACGCTCCGCGGGCGGCGGATGTATGAGTTTCTGGACCGGCTGATTTCACTGGCGCTGCCCCGCGTTCGCGACTTTCGGGGGCTCAGCCCCAAGGCGTTTGACGGGCATGGCAACTACTCGCTGGGGCTCAGCGAGCAGTTGGTGTTTCCGGAGATCGACGCGGACAAGGTGACGCACACGCAGGGGATGCACATCACGCTGGTGACGACGACGGCGAGTGATGACGCGGCGAGGTTGTTGTTGAAGGAAATGGGATTGCCGCTGAGTGCGGAGTAATCGAACACAGACTGTTTCGCTGGGGGAGGTCGGCCCGGTCGGCCTGGGAGTAAAGACGAGATGGCCAGTAAGGCAAAAATCGAGAAGGCGAACCGCACGCCCAAGTTCAGTTGCCGCAGTGAGCGGCGCTGCCAATTGTGCGGTCGGCCCCGAGCCGTGTATCGCAAGTTCAAGTTGTGCCGGTTGTGTTTCCGCAACCTGGCCCTGGATGGATTGATTCCCGGCGTGAAGAAGGCGAGTTGGTGAACCGATGATGACCGATCCGATTGCCGATATGTTGACACGGATTCGCAACGCCGTGGCGATTGAGCGGCCGTTTGTGGACATTCCCGTGTCGCAGGTGAAACTGGGGGTGGCCCAGGTGCTGCAGCGCGAGGGGTACGTGTGGGACTTCGAGGTCATCCCGCAGCAGCCCGCCGGGGTGTTGCGGATCAATTTGAAGTACGGCCCCAACGGGGAGCCGGTGATTCAGGAAATTAAGCGGATCAGCAAGCCCGGCTGCCGGGTGTATCGCAAAGCGAAAGACATTCCCGTGGTGTTGCAGGGGCTGGGGATCAGCGTCCTGTCCACCAGCCAGGGAGTGCTGAGCAATCGCGAAGCAAAGTCCAAAGGGTTGGGCGGCGAAGTGTTGTGTTCGGTCCAGTGACCCAGCGAAACAAGGTTTGAGCGTCATGTCTCGGATTGGTAAAAAACCGGTGTTGCTCCCCGCGGGAGTGACAGCCAAAGTCAGCGACGGGGTGTTTTCGGCGAAGGGGCCGCAAGGCGAACTGTCGCTCAAATTTCATCCCGCCATGCAGGTCAGCGTGGACGAAGCGGCCCGCCAGATCGTGGTGGCCCGTCCCGACGACGAGCGCGCCAATAAGGCGCTGCACGGCCTGACCCGCAGCCTGATCAACAACATCGTGACCGGTGTGGTCGCGCCGTTCGAAAAGAAACTGGAAATCGTCGGGGTCGGCTACCAGGCGTCGGTGAGCGGCACGCTGCTCACGCTGCAGGTGGGCTTTGCCAATCCGGTGAAGCTGCCGATTCCCAAAGGGGTCAAGTGTACGCTCCCCGACAACACGCACATCACGCTGCAAAGCGCCGACAAGCAGGCGGTGGGACAGTTTGCCGCCGTGATTCGCAAAGTGCGGCCTCCCGAACCCTACAAGGGCAAAGGGATTCGCTACGAAGGGGAGCACGTGCGTCGCAAGGCGGGCAAGGCGTTCGCGAGCGGCGGGTGAGCGGGGCGCAGAGGCGACGCTTGGGGGCGGGGCGGAATTTTGGCAGAGGTTGTGGATTATGAAAACAGCAGATCGCATCAACAAACAGCGGCAAAACCGGGCGTGGCGGGTTCGCAAACGGATTCGTGGGTCGGCGGTTCGTCCCCGGCTGACGGTGTTCCGCAGCAACAAGCACATTTACGCCCAGATCATCGACGATCAGCAGGGGCATTCGCTGGTGGCCGCGAGCACCGCCGAGAAGGACATCCTCCCCACCGGGGAGAACGGCGGAAACAAGGCGGCGGCGATCAAGGTGGGGCAGACTTTGGCGCAGCGGGCGCTCGACAAGGGGATCAAGCTGGTCGCCTTCGATCGCGGACGTTATCGTTATCATGGTCGGATTGCCGCTCTGGCGGATGCCGCCCGCGAAGGGGGCTTGGAGTTTTAGCGATCGGGCCAGTCGGGTGACGAGTGGCGCGATCGACCGATGCGTTGGATCGGACAGGCGGCGAATGAAGAACGGGTGGCACGTGCGCATCCGTGGGGCGCAAGGCCCATAACCGGGAGGAATGCTAGTGGCTTCGGAAAATAAAGAGGGGCGGAACGACAGCGGCGAAAAGGTGATTCAAATTCGCCGCTGCGCCTGCGTGGTCAAAGGGGGCCGCCGGTTCACCTTCACTGCGCTGGTGGTCTTGGGCGACAAGCGGGGACGGGTGGGCTGGGGATATGGCAAGGCCACCGAGGTTCCGCAGGCCGTAGAAAAGGCCGTCAAGGGGACCAACCGCAATTCGGTGGATGTTCCCCTGGCCGACACCACGATTCCGCACACGGTGGAAGGGCGGTTCGGAGCGGCGCGGGTGGTGCTCATTCCGGCGATGCCCGGAACGGGGGTTATCGCCGGCAATACTGTGCGGGCGGTGCTGGAATCGGCGGGGGTGCATGACGTGCTGACCAAGTCGCGCGGCTCGACCAACCCGATGAACCTCGTGCGGGCCACGATGGACGCTTTGACGAAACTGCGGACGCGCGACCAGGTGGCGCGGCTGCGCGGAGTGACTTTCTGATGATTATTAACGACGTACATCGCGGCATTAAGAAGCGTAAACACCGCAAGCGGGTGGGGCGCGGCCCCGGTTCCGGGCATGGCAAGACCGCCGGTCGCGGCGATAAGGGGCATTCCAGCCGATCGGGGTTTTCGTTCCGATTGGGATTTGAGGGGGGCCAGATGCCGATGATGCGCCGCATCGCCAAGCGGGGCTTCAACAACAAATACTTCGAGGCGCGGCTGGCGATCGTCAATCTGGCGTCGCTGGAGCAGGCGTTCGAAGCGGGGGCGACGGTCGATCCGGCGGCGCTCGTCTCGGCGGGGCTCGTCAAGGGCAAGCACGACGGCATCAAGATTTTGGGCAATGGGGATCTGACCAAGCGATTGACGGTGAAAGCGCACGATTTTTCGGCCGCTGCGGCAGCCAAGATTGAGGCTCAGGGTGGGGCCATCGAACGACTCAATTGATAGTTTCTCCCCCGCCCGGACGGCGCGACCGGCCCCTGTGGATGTTGTGGGGGTGGCGGCGGCCGGACTGGCGGCAGACAGTTGCAGCGGCGGTCTGCGAGAAGGGATGCTCCTGTCCTTTCGTTCGTTGAGAGGATGACCAGCTTATGTTCGCCAAATTCAAAACCATTTTCACCATCCCGGAACTGCGGAAGAAAATCTTTCTGACGCTGTTCCTGTTGTTCGTGTATCGGCTCGGATTTTACATTCCGTTGCCCAACATCGATCAGGGGGTGATGGCGGAGAGTTTCAAGTCGATCCGCGAGCAAAAAGGGGCCCTGGCCAACACGCTCAAGATGGTCGAGTTGTTTTCCGCCTCCAGTTTCGGGAACAGCACGATTTTCGGATTGGGGATCATGCCGTACATTTCGGCGTCGATCATCCTGCAGCTTCTGGGAAGCGTGTATCCGCCGTTGGAAAAGCTGCAAAAAGAGGGGGAAGCGGGACGCAAGAAGATCAATGAATACACGCGTTACCTGACGGTGTTTCTGTGTTTCTTCCAGAGCCTGATGTGGGTCAAGTATCTGGCCAGCATGGGAGGCGGATCGCAGCAATCAATCCTCTATTCGGACTATTCCGGCTGGTGGTCGATGTTTGTCGCGGCCATGACCATGACCACCGGCACGATCTTCCTGATGTGGATCGGCGAACAGATTGATGAATACGGGATCGGCAACGGAATCAGCTTGTTGATTATGGCGGGAATTCTGGCGCGGATTCCCTCAGCAATCCAGGAACTGTACGCCAAATACATTGCTGGAGGGGTGCATATCGGCGGACAGGGGGGGATCGAAGGAGCACTGATTCTGCTGATCCTGTTCATCGCGGTGATCGGGGTGGTGATCGCCATCACCCAGGGACAACGTCGCATTCCGACGCAAAGCGCCAAACACGTTCGCGGGCGCAAGGTGTTTGGCGGACAGCGTCAGTTCCTGCCGCTCAAGGTCAATCAGGCGGGTGTGATGCCGATCATCTTCGCCTCCAGTCTGTTGATGTTCCCCAATTTTCTGTTTCAATGGCTGGGGAGCACGTCGTTGGGAGAGTGGTGGCTTGTACGTCAGTTGGCGGGAGCGTTCAATGGCAGCGAACGCGGATTTATTTACAACCTGTGCTACATCAGCCTGATCTACTTTTTCTGCTACTTCTGGACGGCGATCACTTTCAATCCCAAGGACATGGCCAACAATCTTAAGGATTACGGCAGTTTCATCCCTGGGCATCGTCCGGGAAGGCGGACCGCCGAATACCTGGAGCGGGTGATGGTCCGGATCACGTATGTCGGGGCGGCGTTCCTGGCCCTGGTGGCGGTGATCCCCACGGTGGTTCAGAACTTTCTCGACATCGACTTTGCGATCGCCAGCTTTTTCGGAGGAACGGGGCTGCTCATCGTCGTTTCGGTCGGACTCGACCTGGTGCAGAAAATCGACAGCCATCTGGTCATGCGCAATTACGGAGGCTTGCTGGAGTCGTAGTCGGCCCCTGGGCGGCCGACGACGATGGGCGAGAACGGAGCGTATGGCGTGATTTCTCTGAAGCGTCCGCGTGAAATCGAGATGATGCGCGAGGCGGGCCGGTTGGTGGGGCGAGCACATCGACTGATTCGCGGCATGGTGGAGCCGGGAGTGATGACCGGCGAGATCGACCTGGCGGTGGAAAAGCTGTTCGCCCAGGAGGGGGCCACGCCGCTGTTTAAGGGAGTGCCCAATGCCACCCCGGGACGAAAGGCGTTTCCGTCGGTGTGCTGTATTTCTGTGAATGAACAGGTGGTGCATGGCATCCCCGGAAACCGGCGGTTGGAAGCCGGAGACATAGTCAAGGTTGACACCGGGTGCAAATTGAACGGCTGGTGCGGCGACTCGGCCTGGTCTTACGCCGTGGGGCAGATCGACGCCACCAAGCAGCGGCTGATGAAGATTGGAGAAGAAAACCTGTTGTTGGCGATCCGCGAGGCGGGGCGCGCGGTGCGGTGGTCGGAGGTGGCGGTGGCCATGGAAAAGCACGTCCGGCAGGCCGGATTCAGCGTGGTGGAGCAGTTCGTCGGGCATGGCATCGGTCGGGAAATGCATGAGGATCCGCAGGTTCCCAATTTTTTGAGCGCGCAGCTCAAGCGGCATGATTTCCGGCTGGAGCCGGGGCTGGTGCTGGCCATCGAGCCGATGGTCAACGCCGGCTCGAAGAACGTGCGGGTGATGAAGGACCACTGGACGGTCGAGACCAAGGATCGCAAACCGAGCGTCCATTTTGAACATACGGTGGCCCTGACCGAATCCGGGCCGGAGATTTTGACGCTGTGCGGGGAATAGTCGCTGAAAATCGGGAATTCTCCTCGCCGTTGGCTTGTGAATTTCAGTCCCATTGACATATAATCCGGGGTCCGACCAGTTCGGCGATCCGGCCGTTTTTTTTGTGAAGAGCCATGAAGATTCGATCCAGCGTGAAACGCATCTGTGAAGGTTGCAAAATCGTCCGTCGGAAGGGGCGGGTGTATGTGATTTGTTCGGCGAATCCGCGGCATAAGCAGCGTCAGGGGTAAGCGGCGGGCCGCCGGATTCCCACGCCAACGCCCCCCCCTGGGGAGCGTGTTGGGAACCCCCTTTCCGGCCGGCAAGCACCCGGCATCCATGTGCAGTCCTTTTTTTCTTCGGAGTTTTCCGCATGCCGCGTATTTCCGGCGTTGACATTCCAGGTGACAAGCCGACCTACATCTCGCTGGGGTATCTCTACGGGATCGGTCGCACGACGGCGATTCGCATTTGCCGCGCGCTGGGGATCGACTTGCAGCGGCCGGCCAAGGAAATGAGCGATGACGATCTGGCCCGCGTGGCCAATTACCTCGACAAAGAATTCACGATTGAAGGGCAGTTGCGCCGCAAGGTGCAGCAGGACATTTCGCGGTTGCGGGACATTGGCTGCTACCGGGGGTTGCGTCATCGGCGCGGCTTGCCGGTCCGTGGCCAGCGAACCCGCACCAATGCGCGGACCCGCAAAGGGGTTCGCAAGACGGTGGCTGGCAAAAAGGGTGTCAAAGAAATGCGGTGAGCCGGCGCGGTGGCCAGTGTTCGATACCTCCCTGGGGGTGCTCCTCGCGTGGCAATCGAGAGAAGGCTGGCCGCCGGTTCAACAGGTGCGGCAGATTGGCGTGGGGCGGTTTCGAGTCTGCGGTTCTAAAGGTCAAGGAGTTTGCGTGTGAGTAAGGCGGTTCGCAAAAAAGTGCGTCGCAACGTCACGCGGGCAATCGCCCACGTGAAGGCCACGTTCAACAACACCACGGTCACGATCACCGATGTCAATGGGGACGTCTTGTGCTGGGCCACGGCGGGGACGTCCGGGTTCAAAGGGAGCCGCAAGAGCACTCCCTTTGCCGCCCAGCGCGCCGCGGAAACCTGCGCCGAAAAAGCGGCGAAGTTCGGGGTGAAAGAAATTGAGGTGCGGGTCAAGGGACCCGGTTCAGGACGGGAGAGCGCCATCACGGGATTGCAGTCGGCCGGATTGACGGTCCGGGCGATCGAAGACGTGACGCCGCTGCCGCACAACGGTTGCCGCCCCCCCAAACGGCGGCGCGTCTAGCGGACGGGGCAGATCGCACCGCGGCCGATTGTGCCGCGGTCGCGGGAAGACCGGGGACCATCGGACAATGGCCTTGGAGGCGGGGCGAACCTGCCGGGATCGCCAACAGTTATTTGATTCATCGAGTCGAGACACGGATACCAAACGACCATGGGACGCTACACGGGACCGGTTTGCAGATTGTGCCGCAGGGAAGGGGTCAAACTTTTTCTCAAGTCGCTCCGTTGCGATTCCCCCAAGTGCGCGATTGAGCGGCGCGGGGATCAGCAGCCGGGGATGCACATCGTCAAACGTCGCAAGAGCAGCGACTACGGCGCCCGCCTGCGCGAGAAGCAAAAGGTGAAGCGATATTACGGAGTGTTCGAGCGGCAGTTTCGCCGGTACATGGATCTGGCCGGACGGTCGAAGGGCAACACCGGCAGCACGCTGATGAGCCTGCTGGAGCGGCGGTTGGACAACATCGTGCATCGGCTGGGGTTTGCCGGTTCACGGCGCGCGGCGCGGCAGTTGGTGTGCCACGGGCACATTTGCGTCAATGGCCGCAAAGTGAATATTCCCAGCTACCTGGTGGATGCGGGAGACACGATCACCGTCAAGTCGCGTCCCAAGAGCACCCGCTACGTGCGGCAAAGCCTGGAGGGGTTCACCGGACGGGTGCCCGAGTTTTTGAGCGTTGACTCGGGAGAGTCTCCCGAGGGGAAGGTCTTGCGACTGCCGGGAATCGACGATGTTTCGATTCCCGTGCAACCGGCGCTGATCATCGAATTGCTGTCGAAATAGCCGATTCACTTTTCTGGGAGACGTTGCGATGCGAATTCGTTGGCGCGGACTGGAGCTTCCCAGTCGGCTGATTCCCGATCCGGACACCGCCACCGGCACGTATGCCAAGTTTGTCGCCGAACCGTTTGAGCGCGGATTCGGAGTGACGATCGGCAACAGCCTCAGGCGGATTTTGTTGTCCAGCCTGGAGGGGAGCGCCGTCACGCAGATCAAGATTCAGGGGATTCAGCACGAGTTCTCGACGATTCCCGGAATCGTCGAGGACATCACCGACATTGTGCTGAACATCAAGTCGCTGGTGGTGAAAAATCACGGTCCCGACAAGCGCGTATTGCGGATCGAACGCAAAGAAGCGGGGGTCGTCACCGGGGCGGACATTCTCCCCGATTCGATGGTGGAAGTCCTCAGCCGCGACCTGGTGATCGCCACCATGACCGACGCTGTGCCGTTTGTGATGGAGCTGACGGTGGAAAATG
Source organism: Planctomycetales bacterium (assembly GCA_046152955.1). Classification (GTDB taxonomy): domain Bacteria; phylum Planctomycetota; class Planctomycetia; order Planctomycetales; family Planctomycetaceae; genus SIAF01. The sequence goes on from JBJXGA010000406.1 coordinate 22,482, forward strand.
GCCGCGGGTACGTCCCGGCGACCGAGCACTATCAGCGCAATCCGGAGATCGGGGTCATCCCGGTCGACGCCATTTATTCGCCGGTGACGCGCGTCCGCTACAAGATCGAGGACACCCGCGTCGGCCAGCGGACGAACTACGACAAACTGACGATGGAAATCTGGACCAACGGGACGATCCATCCCGAAATGGCTCTGGTCGAGGCGGCGAAGATTCTCCGCAAGCACCTGAGCCCGTTCGTCACCTACCGCGAACCGGGCCCCGAACTGCCTCCCGACCGCGGCCTGCACGGCATCACCGAAGCGACCGGATATTCTCCGCTCGATCTGGAACTGGAAGAAAAACTGGGGCGGAGCCTGGCGGAGTTGAACCTCTCCGTGCGGGCCACCAACTGCCTGGAATCGGAAGGGATCAACACCGTCCGCGACCTGGTGGGACGCACCGAAGAACAATTGTTGCAGGTTCGGAATTTTGGCGAGACGACGCTGCAGGAAGTTAAGGATCGCCTGGGGGCCATCAGCCTCCGTTTGGGAATGCGGATTTCCTCCGCCTCGCGCGCCAAGTGACCCGACGTTTTGAATAAGACGCGGGGGGCATTCCACCCCCCGCTATGATCAGCCAGCCATCAGGGCAAAGACCCATGCGACATCGAATGAGGGGCCGCACGCTCGGCCGCAATGCATCCCATCGTAAAGCCATGTTCAGCAACATGGCCGCCAGTTTCATCCGCACCGTGCGGATCGACGAGGAATCGAAGGAGAAGCCCAAGGTTCCGGGTCGGATCGTCACGACCCTGCCCAAGGCCAAGGAGTTGCGCCCCTTCATCGAAAAGCTGGTGACGCTGGCGCGGCATGCCCGCGTTCACGAACTGGCCGCGGCGCCGTTCGCCACCGCCGCCAAGCGGAATACTCCCGAATGGAAGGCGTGGCGCGAGTCCGAGACGTATCGCAAGTGGAATCAGGCGATCGCCCCGGCGGTCCGCGCCCGCCGCAAGGCGTTTTCGGTGCTCCGCGACAAGCTAGCGGTTCAAATCCTGTTCCATGAATTGGCCGAACGGTTTGAGTTCCGCGAAGGGGGTTACACCCGCGTGCTCCGTCTGGCCAGTTTTCGGCTGGGAGACGCCGGGCAGCAGGCAATCATCGAGTTCGTCGGCGTCCACGATCGCGCCAAAAAGCGGCGTTCTCGCCCGGCCTCCATACCCGTCGTGGCCCCCACAGCGCCAGCCGGTTCCGCCGAGGCTCCTGCCGCCCCGCAACCCGCCGCCGCGGAAGGCACGTCTGAGGGTTGATCTGCGGGTTAGTCCAACTCGCTGCGCTGACTAGCGCGAACACTCGTTAGCGCCGCCTGCGCAGTTAGCATTACAGCGCACTTTGCTAATCAACCCCCTATCCGAGAGCAGTTGAACAGGAGATCGCAGAGGTCGCAGAGAGATACTGTGTGGTGTCAATTCCCTGCCGAACGTTGCTTTGCGTTCGCTTGTTGCAGATTTACATCATCGTCCAAGCTTTTCGCAAACGTGCGCTGTCGTGTTAGATATCGGGATCGGTCCGAATCGCCCGAATCACGTCACGAGATCCCCCGTTGATTGCCCACTCTTCGAGCGACATCCCGTAGACCACAACGCCTTCGCGAACGGCGCCGGCCCGCAGCAATCGACGAACGCCCCAAGCCCATTTCCCGTAAACCGCGTAGTACAGAGCGCATCCTCCGTCCCGGCAGCGATGGTTGACATCAACGCCACTGTGTAACAACAGTTCAACAACCCCTCTGCGACGCCAGACGACGGCGGCCGTAAGCGCCGTTTCCGATTCGTAGGTTTCGGCGTCCAAATCCGCTCCGGCTGAAATCAGCAATCTCAAGGCTGGCAGAGAGAGCGATGCGCCACCTATGTACATTGCAGAACGTCCCAGGCTATCCACCGAGTTGAGATCCGCGTTGTAATTCAGAAGTGACTGCAGCAACGCCACACTTGCTCCGGACTGAGCGGCAACCATAAGCGGCGTGCAGCCACGTTCGTCGCGAGCATTGACTGATGCGCCACTGAAAAGCAATTGCCGCACCTGGGCGATGCGCTTCGCTTCGCAAGCGAGATGCAAATCGGTCGTCCTGGCGCGAGAGTGCGTCTTTCGAGGATTGATCTTCTTTGGCATACTGACGCCTCGGGCTTTTAGCGTAATGCGCGCATTTGTTTTTGGATAGTCGCATCTTGCGGGCCGCGCCGAAAGATTGCTCTTCCGGCGTTTTGGCTGGGAGATTACCCTACGCACCTGGAATTCCCCATGGGTTGGGAATCCAGGTGCGTCACCTGGCTGATCACCCGTCACTGGACGCGAGAAAGGATGCTCTCGCTGCATGTCGCCGCTGCCTCCGTTTGATTTCACGGCCGCCATGCGCCGGTTGTGTCACGATGTGACGCTGCGGCTGGAGGCGTTTTCCCACGTGCGAATGGATGAGGTGGCGGTGACGTTTGCCCAGGCGCGCCGCCGGGTCTCGTTCGGATTGCAGGCCAAGCTCACTCCGCTGCGCTTCGCAGGGGGCGCTCTGACTACGGTCCGTCGTGGCCGGGTCTATGCCATCCAGCGCTGGTTCGCGGGGGATCAGGAGATGCTCTACATCCTGACCTTTTATCTGCCGCGCTTTCTGGATCAGAGCTTTCGCGAAAAAATGATCACGGTGATGCACGAGCTGTACCACATCAGTCCGCGCTTTGACGGGGACATCCGCCGACTGGAGGGGCATTATCATGTCCACTCCCACAGCCAAAAGGCTTACGACGCAGCGATGGGAAAGCTGGTGGACGAGTATCTGGCCAGACGCCCCCCGCGCGAACTGTACCAGTTCCTGGATTTCAACTATCGCCACCTGGTCACGCGCTATGGGAGCGTCGTGGGAATCCGCATACCAAATCCCAAACTCGTGCCGCTTCCCAAGTCGGCTTGATCGGCAAAGTCCCTGGTCACAGCTTCGCTTCGCGTTGACGTGGCTTCTTCGCGGCTTTGGCTTCTTGTGCCAGGCGTTCCTGGCGGCGTTCTTGGAGTTGTTTTTTGTGGGCGACGCGCGCTGCCTGTTGAGCGGCCGCCGTGTCGGCCTGTTGCTGGCGCGCCTGCGCTTGCATTCCTCGCCACTGCCTGCGCCGCTGTTCCTGGAATTGCTGGGCCTGTTGTGCCATTTGGACCATCATCAGCGCATTGCCCGCCCGTTCGGCCCTCCCTGCTCCACCAGGTCCTCCGGCGCCACCGCGCCCCGCCCCACCCCGACCTCCTCGACCCGCCAGTGCCGCCTCGCCTCCGCCACCCATTCCGCCTCCCCCTCCGTGACTGCTGCATCCACCGCTTCCACCCCCTCCTCCTGCGCCGCCGCCTCCTCCTCCTTGCTGAGCCTGCACGACGATTGGAAGCGTCAGGGGCAACAGAGCGCCAGCCAGGGCGATTCCGAATAGACGTCGGCGGATGGGACGATCAGGACGTGGCGCAAGTCGAGCAGGCATGAGACTCTCTCCCGTACGGGGGGGGAATTCGATTCGGGAACACCGTCGCCTTGTACTCGACAACGGTTATCCGCCACCAGAAACGAATTCTCCCCCACAGCCTCAACGGAATGGAGGAGTTTTTCGCGGCTTTTGATGGAATCGGCTCAGTCGCCGCAGCGCCTCTCCCCAACGGCTCGGCCGGGTGCTGCGGACTGCCTGCCCCTGGAGGAATCGCGACAGATCGTCCGCCATCGCCGCGCACGAAGCGTAGCGATCCCCCGGCTGTCTCGCCATGGCGTTCAGGACGATCGTTTCCAGGTCGCGGGGAATGCTCGGAAGGACATCGCGCGGCGTCCTGAGTTGTGACTGCACGATCCGCTCGATCAAGTCGCGGCGCTCCTTCGCTTCGAAGGCCGGGGTCCGCGTGAGCAATTCGTACAACGTCGCCCCCAGGGAGTAGACGTCGCTGCGGACTTCGCCTTTTCCCAGGATGCGCTCGGGGGCCATATACCGCAACGTTCCGGTCTGTTGCGTTTCGTCCTGGCGAATCTCTTCGTCGTGGCGGCGGCCGATGCCGAAATCGGTGACAATCGTCTCGCCATTGGTCTGCAGCAGGAGGTTGGCGGGTTTGATGTCGTTGTGCAGCACGCCGTTTTCGTGTGCGTGCGCCAATGCCAGGGCCACTTGGCGGCCGATGGAGGCCAATTCGCGCCAGGCGTCGCCGCGCAGCACGCAGGGTGCCGCAGACCCTCGGCCGGAGGGGTCGAGAACCTGCCCACCGCTTCCGCCTCCCGCGCGCAACAGCTCGTCCAGGACCACTGGCTCCTCCGATTCGCGCAACTTCCGGACGATCCGATCCAGACTGATCCCCTGGACCAATTGCATGACGTAATAGCTGTACCCCTCGTGCGAACCGAAGGAGTACACGCGGACAATGTTGGGGTGCTGCAAACGGGCGATCGTCGCCGCTTCGCGCTGAAACCGCTCGCGCCATTGATCCATGTCGGTGGCATACCGCCAGGGGAGCAGTTTGACGGCGAACCGCTCCCCCGTCGTCCGCTGGACCGCCTCAAAGACGATCCCCATCCCTCCCCGACCCAACTCGCGGTCGAATTCATAATCCCCCACCCGGCGGACCGGAAACTCTTCCGGCAAGTTCTGGCGGAGGCACTGCACCTCTTTTTCCCCTTTCCAGTGTTCCAGCGATTCAATCAGCGGAAACAGCTCGTGAATCTGCTCGGCCCATTCGTGGTAGCGCCGCGCGTAGTCTTCAATCGAGGGGCGCTCGCCGCGCCGGACCGCTTCGGTAAAGCGGGTCACCAGCACCTCCAGCGGTTCGCGCCCGCGGAGATGATCGGCATCGCGGGGCACCGGCAGTCCCTGCGGTCGGGCTTCGAACGCCTCGGAACCGTCGCTGGTGGGCGGCATGGTCTATCCCCGTCGCGACGTCTGATCGACAAACCCCGGCAGCACTTCCAGGATTCTCTTGAGCCGTCCCAAGGCTCGGACATAGCGCCCGCTGGCCGCCTGCTCCGACATCTTGAGCACCCGCGCTGTTTCCGCGTTGCTCAGCTCTTCGAAGTGCCGCAGCGCCAGCACTTCGCGATCGACTTCATTCATTCCCTGAAGGGCTGCGTCAAGTTCTTTGGCCAGGTCGGCCCGGTTCACCGCGCTGCTGGGGGAGGTCAGGTGCCCCAACAGGTGAAAGGCGAGGGCCGACGACGTGGCATCGGAACCCCAGCCGCCGTCGATCGGCACGTCGCGCGCGGCGCTTCGTTTTTCCGCTCCCAGGTGTCGCCTGTGCAGCTCCACCAGTGCCTGGTTGACGATCATCCGAAACCAGATGAAGGGAGAATGCGACGCATCCCGCAGAAAATAGCTGATCCGATCAACCGCCATCAGCCAGGCGTCCTGCAGGACGTCGTCGGCGTCCACCCTCCCTTGCAGCCGGGGATGCAGTCGAAAATTGGCCATCCGCCATAGCCGCGGCCGGAACATGGCGAACATCTCCGCCAGCGCCTGGCGATCCCCCTGGTGAATCCGATCCACCAGCGCGTGGATCGCCTCGGGAGTCCCCTCCTGTCGCGGATCGGAACCGGACGAATCGGCGGATGCGCCTCGACTGCTCATGGAAGCGGCTGGTCGTGGAAGAATGGGACTGGCTGCCGCGGTTTGCCGAGGGCTCCCTGGGAATCCAGGGGCCCGTGGCGGCTCTCGGGATTATACCACACCCCCAGTCCACAGTGACACGGACATGAAAAATATCAAACCTGCCGCATGATGCGATGATCCTCTGAATCGGCTCTCCGCCGTGGGCGATCGGATGCGGAGCCTAAACCACTCCACGGGGTATAGAATGCAATTCACCGGAAAGGAACAAATGCGACGGCAACCGCACGCCGGAGGACTGCCGCGGTGCCACTGGAACAGTAACCCCGCGTCCCGTATGATCCCGCGCCGCGGCGGTGTTTTTCGAAGCGAGCTGTCCAGTCAGGAGGTGGCGTGATGCGAGTCCTGCATGTTCGAGGAACCCTGAGTACCCTGCGGATGATCGCGCTGGCGGCTCTGGTCGGGCCGGGTTGGGGCGCTGGCGGCTGGGGGGCTGAGCCGGGCCGTTCGTTGGCGCCGATTGAGCTGACGCCGGTCGACGACAAGGCCATCGCCTACGCCACGTTTCAAAGCCACAACCAGAAGGTGGTCAGCAACCAGCATGGAATCTTCCTGACCTACCTGCAATCCGCGAATGCAGAGTACACGAAGCAGACGTGGCGATTGATGCAGAGTACCGATGGAGGACGCACTTTTGCACCACGATTTACCGAGACGCGCGCGACGAATCCCCCGGTTCTGGAGACGGACCGAGTCGGTCGGCTGTTCCTCACCCGTCCTGATTTCTCCGATGGCCATGCCTACCTCTCGCGTTTCCTCCCACCCGAATTCGAGCCGGCCACCACGACGCTGACGGGGGGATCGGCGGGGAAGTTCTGCCAACTCCTCGATGAGCCGCGCGGGCGGATCTACTTCTTCGCGCACAGCGGGGTGTTTCAGGTCGTCGGGACGAATGGGGAACTCTTGAAGTCGACGGTGCTCCTTGTGCCGGGACCGAAAGCGGTCACTCAATATCCGCATCTGACGCTGGGGGACGACGGCACGCTGTACGCCGCCTGGACGACCAACGCGCTCAACGAGTACCTCTACCGCTCGATTCAGGCAATGAAATCCCCGGACGGCGGAGAGACATGGTTGACGCTCGACGGGGAGCCGCTCGCAGCGCCGATCGTCAGCGACGAGACCGGGCCGACAACGCGCCTGTCACGCGACGATGAGCTGGAGGTTCATTCCTGGCTCTCGGCCATGCTGTTCAAAAAGGGGAAACTGCATTTCGTCTATTGGGCCAAGACCAGTCCGCAAAGGCAACGCTATCTCCGCTACGACGGCGCCACGGGAAAAAAGGAACTCGACCTCGAACCGATCTTCGCGCAGCACCCTCCCGCCGAGCCGAACGACAGCGGACTGCTGGCCACCGACCGCTTCGATCCCGATTCGCCCCTCTACTTCGTTTCGACGATTGAGAATCGCCGTCGGCTGGCTTGCCTGGTGAGCGACGACCAGGGGACCACCTGGCGCGAGCACGCGGTGTCCGACAGGGTATTTCCCTTCCGCGTCTACTCGATCGGCGGAGCGCGGGAGTTGACCAGCGGCGGTGAAATCCTCGGAACGCTGACCGACGTGCGGGAGTCCGCCAAACTGTACACCGAAGCCGAATCGGGAACGGTGTGGTTCTTTCGGATTCCGACGCGCCCGACGACAGCGCCGCCGATCGAATATCGCATCGAAACCATCGCCGGCAACGGCCAACCGGGAGACACCCCCGCCGAGGCCCCCGACGCTCGAACCGTGCCGGTTGATCTTCCCTTTGGCGTCGAATATGGGCCGGACGGCGGATTGTATATCACCGTCATTGGCAGTCATCGCGTCCTGCGACTCGATGTGACCAGTGGCCGTCTCACGAGCGTCGCCGGAACCGGTAAAAAAGGGTACACCGGGGATGGTGGCCCTGCGACAAGTGCCGATCTGTTTGAGCCTTACGAGGTGCGGTTTGACTCGCGCGGGAGGATGCTAGTTCTCGAGATGCGCAACCATATCCTGCGGCGGGTGGACCACAAGACGGGGATCATTTCCACAATCGCCGGTGACGGCACGCTGGGGGACCGCGGCGACGGCGGTCCCGCGATCGACGCCCGAATGCACTATCCGCACAGCATGGCGCTGGATGCCGACGACAACATCTACATCGGGGATATTCTCAATCATCGGGTTCGCCGGATCGATGCTCAAACGGGGAGTATCGAGACCGTCGTGGGAAACGGCCAGGAAGGGAGTCCCCAGGATGGGGGACGCGCCCGGGAGGAACCTCTCTCCGCGCCACAGGGGTTGGGGATTTACAAAGGAGGTTTGTGGCTGGCCTCGTTTCGCCTGCATCGCATCTGGCGGGTGGACCTTCAGACCGGAATCATTCGGCACATTGCAGGAACGGGAGAGCGGGGCTATTCCGGGGATGGAGGGGATCCGCGGCTGGCGACGCTGGATGGTCCGCGGGGGATGAAAATCTCCGCCGATGGCATGCTGTACTTGCTGGAGGGAGAGAACAACATCCTCCGGGCCTATGACATTTCGCGCGGGACGATCCGCACAGTCGCAGGGGTCGGCCCGCAGAAGCACAAATTCGAGCGCGACGGCGTGCTCGCCACGCAGGCCCCGCTCTGGCAGCCTCACGGCGTGGGCGTCAGTCCGGACGGGTCACTGATCCTCAGTGACACAATCAATCACCGCGTGAGAAAACTGGTCCCGGTGCGGGAGGCGAGGTGAACCCATTCTGGGCGCTGCCAAAAGCGCTCGAATGGGTCGCGTAGCCATCCTCACTTGCAGGTTTCGAGAGGGCCAGAACGGCCCATCAGGAATGGGCGGGTTCAGCGACTGACGCGCTGGGCGGCGATGAATCGTCCAATTGCTGTAAATGCAGCAGCGCTGCCTCTAAGAGTTGTTCGTCTTCGACGTCCCAAAGCTCACGGTCGGCCCAATCGGCCAGATTGGCGACGAGCTGCCCCAGTCGCCAATTTGGATACCTCGTCGACAACTCGGCCACGACTGCCAGCAGGTCGCTACGGGGATGGGTCATGGCAACGGTCCGAATTGGTGGTCAATGCCGGTCCCTGGGGTTAACTTCAATCAACTCGGACAAGACAACGCCCGCAATGAAAATCGTGTCAGAGGAATCCAACGTGCCACGAGTCTCTGGGCTTTCTGTTCCAGAAAGTTATCCTACCAGCAAACCTCTGGACCGACAAACCGACAAATGAAAGGCGGTCGGGACTCCGATCGGAAATGATGCATCCGTCCGGTTTGCGATGGGAGTTGGCTGTCAGACTGTCGTTGGACCGCGCTTGAAAACTGTTGAAGTGTGCCCCGCAGTACGGGCGAACGGGCCGACAACTGGGCGCTCGTCGCTTGATCCGATACACTGCGACAGGCTAGAAGTCTGCAGTTGTCTCCGTCCCACCAGAAACGAAGGCCCCCACGCTTTGTCCTCATCACCCAACGGTTCGAACTCCGCTCCAACTCCCTTTGACTGGAACGCGCTGGCGACGCGCGTGCTCGCGGGAGAGTCGCTGAATGTCCAGGAAGCTCTGCGGTTGCTCGAATGCCCCGATATCGAACTTCCGGCATTGCTGGCGGCCACCTACCGGGTTCGGCATCACTATTGGGGAAACGAAGTCCAACTGTATTCGTTGCGAAACGCCAAAAGCGGGTTGTGCCCGGAGGATTGCGGCTATTGCTCGCAATCCAAAGTCAGCGATGCCGAGATTCCCAAATACCGCTGGAACGACGAAGCGACGCTCCTGGAGAACGCTCGCATTGCTGCGGAAAACAAATCCCGAACCTACTGCATCGTGGCGTCAGGCCGCGGTCCGACCGACCGCGAGGTCGAGCATGTCGTGGAGGTGGTGCGCAAGATCAAGGCGGCTTATCCGCTCAATGTCTGCTGCTGCCTGGGATTGCTGACGCCGGAGCAAGCGAAATCGCTGGCGGAGGCGGGGGTGGATCGCATCAATCACAATCTGAATACCAGCCAGCGCTATTATCCGGAAATCTGCTCGACCCACACCTACGAGGATCGGCTGGAAACGCTGCGCGTTGTCCGCGAGGCAGGGATGGAATTGTGTTCGGGAGGGATTGTGGGGATGGGAGAGCGCCGGACCGACGTAGTCGAAATGGCCCTGGCGCTGCGCGATCTCCAGGTGGAGTCGATCCCGGTCAATTTCCTGCACCCCATCGACGGCACTCCGCTGGAAAAGCGCGACGACCTGAATCCCCGCTACTGCCTGAAGGTGCTCTGCCTGTTCCGGATGACGAATCCCGCCAGTGAAATTCGGATTGCCGGCGGCCGCGAATTGCAACTCCGCTGGCTTCAGCCGCAGGGACTGTACGCGGCCAATTCGTTGTTCGTCAGCGATTACCTGACCACCAGGGGACAGACTCCGGAGGATGATTACCGGATGATTGAGGACTTGGGGTTCACGATCACCGGGCCGGGGCCGGAGACGGCGAAAGGGCGCGAGGCGCTGGCCGCCGCAAGGCTCTCCGATCCAGTGTGCGTTTGAGGATTCCCGTGGCGGACGCTGCCAGCATCCGCGTCCGACGCAAGTTGCGTCGCCCACGAGTAGCACCGGGGGCCGGGGTCATCGCGGTCGCCACAAGCGAGCCGTTGTTGCCTCCACGAGCGCGGCACGTGACCGCCGGATCGCCGACACGCTTGTCAGCGATGGCCCCGTCTTGCCACATGTGGCCAGGCACAACTTGCAGAACCAGCGCTGTCGTGCCACACGAAAGGGCCTTCGCTCGATCGCTGCTCCGGCAACGCCTCAGCGATGCGACGTTCAGCCTGCCAACCCGCGTTCCGGCAGGCGATCGCTCAGACCCCGCCACCCGACTGGAACCAGAGCAGACATCTGGAGAAAACGACACAGCAAAGCTATAATCGTCCCATGCCCAACCTCCAACTGCATGATTACGTCCTCGATCGGATGGTGCTGGCGGTGGAACTCGTTCGCGAACGGCTATTGCGCGCAACGGCGGCCCTGGAAAAGGCAGGGGTTCCGTACGCCGTGATCGGCGGGAACGCCGTGGCGGCTTGGGTCGCGCGCGTCGACCCGACAGCGGTTCGCAATACGAGCGACGTGGATTTGTTGCTGGAGCGGAGCGACCTGCCGGCGGCAACGGCGGCACTGGAAGGGGTGGGGTTTGTTCGCCGTCATGCCGCCGGAATCGACATGTTTCTGGATGGCGCTGTCGCCAAGTTTCGCGAAGCGGTCCATGTCATCTTCGCCAACGAAAAGGTGCGCCCGGAATACGCCGCGGCGGCCCCCGATCTGGCCGAGACCGAGCAATTGCCTGAGTTTCGGGTGGTGTCGCTGGAAGCTCTCGTCCGGATGAAACTGACCTCTTTCCGTGACAAAGACCGTGTGCATCTGCGAGATCTGTTCAAGATGGAACTGATCGACGCCAGTTGGCGACATCGCTTGCCTGCCGAACTTGCCGAGCGATTGCAGTTGGTGATCGACACGCCGGATGGCTGAATTGGGCAGTTCTCCTGCCGTCTGAGCCAAATACTTCTGGCAAGATTACCCAGGTGAGGTTATGATTTCGACATGCCCGACCTCGAACTGCATGACTACGTCCTCGATCGGATGGTGCTGGCGGTGGAACTTGTTCGCGAACGGCTGTTGCGCGCGACGGCGGCCCTTGAAAGGGCAGGGGTTCCGTACGCCGTGATCGGCGGGAACGCCGTGGCGGCTGGGGTCGCGCGCGTTGATCCGACCGCGGTTCGCAATACGAGCGACGTGGATTTGTTGCTGGAGCGGAGCGACCTGCCGGCGGCAACGGCGGCACTGGAAGGGGTGGGGTTTGTTCGCCGTCAGGCCGCCGGAATCGACATGTTTCTGGACGGCGCCGGCGCCAAGTTTCGCGAAGCGGTCCACGTCAACTTCGCCAACGAAAAGGTGCGTCCGGAAGACCCGGCGGCGGCCCCCGATCTGGCCGAGATCGAAAAACTCCCTGAGTTTCGGGTGGTGTCGCTTGAAGCAATCGTCCGCATGAAGCTGACGTCATTTCGCCGGAAAGACCAGGTTCACTTACTGGATCTGCTGGGAGTCGGGCTGATCGACACAGCGTGGTGCAATCGCTATTCGGAGGAACTCTCCAGCCGCCTGCGAATGCTGATCGAGACACGGGACGACGAGTTCGGCACTCATCCCCTCCCGGCGGAATAGACTGCACTTGGTGAAGTGCAATCATGTCGGGGAGGACGCTGCCAGCGTCCGAATCCAACGCAAACTGCGTCGGTACAAGCCGCGGCCACCCCGAACACTGGCGGATCGTTCTCTCAGCGTTTGCCCTCGGATCCCTTTTTCAGCCGCGTTTTCTCCTGCTCTTCCCGCTGCTGAACATCTTTCGGATGTTTGGAAAACGTCTCGAACACGTCTCCGACCACACGGTCGGTCAACCGGCAGAGTTCTTCGACGATGATCTCTTCCGCTTCCGGCAACAGCCTCGACGTATTGGGTTCGTAGCCTCCCTCCTGATGAGCCTGAGCCGTGGCAATGTAACCTACGTTTCCGTTCGCGTAGCCGACGATGATCGGAATCGCTCGGTCGGCAATCGCCTTTTCGAGCTTAAAACCGATTTCCACCATTGGTTCACCCGGCATCGTCAGCAACAGGTACGGTCCGATCTTGATCGCCTGCAACTCCGTGGAAATCCGTTGCTCTTTTCCGGGCAGGGAGACTATCGAATTGGCGACGCGGATTGCGTAGTAGTCGGGACGGCGTTTCAATTGTTCCCGCGTCACGTTCGCCGCCAGAGATCGCACGACGGCACTCCCCAGATCGCGGCCGGCCCATTGGATATCGGCTTCATCGGCGCAGCGATAGGGATGCCCCGGGAGGTTCGGCCGGATGTCTCCGGCACAGCCTTGTAGAAACAGGGCGCTGGTCTGTTTGCCGTAGCACATCTCCACAAACGACTGCGCCTCGCCGGGAAAGTCCGCGCTCATCTTCGGATAGCCGTTGGGATACGGCGGCGTGCCTTTGTCCCCCCAGGTGAAAAAACAGGGATGACACACGGCATGCATAATGACCGCCATCGGCGTCAACGACTCACCGTCGTCGAATCGCAGCACCTTCACTCGCGGATCATTCGGGCCGTCGGGATTGAGCCGGAATACGGCTCGGCCGTCGATCACTTTGCGCCGATTGATGCCGAAGTTGATCTGATCTTCGCCGTACCCAATCGTCACTGCCCGCAGCGAATCAGCCGCCTGTCTGGCGGCAGTTCCCAACTTGTCGATGAGTTCGCTCCCCCATGCCGAGTCCGCTTCAAACCCCGGGCCGGAGTGGTTGTGAGACGTCGCAATCAGGATATTCGCCGCCGGTACGCCAGTTTCTTGTTCGATCCGTTCGCGCGCCAACCGGACCATGTCATCCCAGGCGGCGACCGTATCCATCGACACAATGGCGGCCTTTGTCTCTCCGTTGTCCAACAGCAAGACGCCGGCCCGCAACGGATCACGGACTTCGTGGACGGTCCGGGTATGACCGGAAATCAGGAATCCGCCGGTGACGTCCGGCGTAATGTCCACCTTGGCGACGCCGGCGCGCAGATTGGAAACGATCGGAAACCGGCCGTCCTGGATTTGCGTCTTGTCGGCCGCGCAGAGCAGTGTGGCGGGAATTGTGGCGAACAGGAACAGCGTCAGAAGTCGATTCATGAAGCGTCGGCTTTCTCTTGAAGACGGTGTGTTTCGTTCATGACAGGGATCGCCGGGACGCAATCCTCGGGCCCCTGTGTCGGAGCCGACAACGTCCCGCCTCGGGCGGTCGCCGCTTCCATGATCCGTTGCTCGGTCGCTTCGCTGCGGTGGAAGTGCCCGGTGACTCTCCCTTCGCACAGAACCAGAATCCGATCCGACAGCGTCAGCAGTTCGGGGAGTTCGCTAGAGGTCAGGATCACCGCCAGACCGTCGCGGCACAGGCCGTCGATCAGCCGGTACAGTTCCGCCTTGGCCCCCACGTCGATGCCGCGCGTTGGATCATCCAGCAGCAACACTTTGGGCTTCGTCAGCAGCCCCCGGCCAATGAGGCACTTCTGCTGATTGCCGCCGGAGAGACTGGTGACCGGCGTGTCGATACCCGGCGTCTTCACGCGCAACCGCTCCACAATTCCCGTCGCCATCCGCCGCTCAGCGGCCGACGAAATCACCCCCAGGCGCGCCAGTTCCTCCAGTTGGCAAAGGGTGATATTCTGCCGCACGTTCAGGCGATCGAACAACCCCAGTCGCTTGCGGTCTTCGGTGACGAACGCCACCCCGGCAGCCAGCCCTTGCGCGGGATGCCGCAACTTGACCTGCTCGCCGTCGATTCGCACTTCGCCTCGATGAGGAATGCGGCTCGCACCGGAGAGGCATTCCAGGAGTTCGGTACGTCCGGCGCCGAGCAGGCCGGCGATCCCCAGCACCTCGCCCGCGTGGACGGTCAGCGAGACGTCGCGAAGCCGATCCCGCCCGGCGCGCCCCGGCCAGGGGAGCGACAATCCGCGGGCTTCCAGCAGCGGCCGTCCGGCGGAACGCGGGGGAAACTGGCTGGCGCTTTCGATCTCGCGCCCGACCATCAGGTGCGCAACCGCCTGCGGCGACGATCCGGCCGGATCGACGGTCGCCACCACGCGCCCGTCGCGCAACACCGTGATTCGCTCGGCCAGCCGAAACACCTCGTCCATCTTGTGCGAAATGTACAACACCGTCACCTGGCGGGCTTTCAGCCGGGCGATGATCCGCATCAGCCGTTCCACCTCAGTCTCCGACAAGGCGCTGGTCGGCTCATCCATGATCAGGATTTCCGATTGCCGGGAAAGGGCCTTGGCAATCTCCACGAGCTGCTGATCCCCGACGCGCAGCGTCCCCACGCGCTGCGTCGGCGCCACGCGGCATTCGAGTTCCTCCAGCAGGGCGGCAGCCGCCTGGTTCATGCTCCGCTGATCGAGCAGCCCCCACCGGCTGCGCCGCTCGCGACCCAAGAAGATGTTGTCCGCCACCGTAAGCTGCTCCACCAGATTCAGCTCCTGGTAGATGATGCTTACGCCGGCCCGTTCGGCGTCGCGCGGGGAATGAAAGCGTTGCGGCTCGCCGCGCAAGAGGAACTGTCCCTGAAACCGGGAGCAGGCCCCCGCCAGAACCTTCATCAGCGTGCTCTTGCCGGCCCCGTTCTCTCCCACGATCGCATGCAATTCTCCTTGTGGAATCTCCATCGACACGCGGTCCAGCGCCAGCACTCCCGGAAACCGGACCGACAGGTCGCGAACACGGATCAATGGTTCTGTGGAAGTCATACCGTGCGTCAGGATACCGTGCGTCAGGCGGGTCGGGAAATGGAAGGGGTCTGAACGCGGTAGCCATCGTCCGTTTCGAGTCCCGCGCCGGAATCAGCCGCGGCGGGACCGGGAATGACATGCGCGGGAGCCAATCCCAGCGGAGTAGAGGCCGAGGTCGATGCCGACTCCCCGTCCTCCGCCGCGGCGAACCGGTGGGCCTCTCCTTCGGGGATGATCGCCGCGGACTCAGCAACCGATTCAGCCAACTGGGGCCGCTGAGGTGGCTCTGACCAGGGGCGGGGGGCAGATTCGTCCGGATCGCGGAAGGCGTGTTCACGATGGAGAAACGCCAGCTTGACGTCGCGGTGTCCCACCCGCAGGATCAGTTCCCCGTGAAACAGGGACAAGCCGGGAAGGGTGCGCGCGTCGGCATGTCTCGGACAGCGCCGCAGCCGCAACACGAACAGCTCGCTGCGCCGCAGCGCATACCCCACCACAACTCCGACCGCCGGCGAGACGATGATCCACAGCAAGCTGCTGTACCACCACCCCAGCAGTAGTCCCGCCAGCACCCCCCCCGACCGGTCCCAACCACAACGGGTAGGGATCGATGGCGGAACGGGGTTCATACTGCCAGACTCCCGGCGTCTCGACGCCGCACGCCACGCAGCGCTCCGGCAACTCGACATGCCAGACCCCCTCCACCGGGTGCATTCCGGATTGCTCGATCAGCAGGAGCCGCAATTCGCGGCGAATGTCGTCGGGACGCTCCAGCGCGGGCAACTTCCCGGTAAGCCATAGCCAGCCCCCGGCCCGAATCGCGCGGCGATGTTCCCAATAAAACTTGAACGCGGCGACCAGGTACGCGCCGATGGGGAGCAGAAAGTGCCCGATCCAGACCGCGACCGCGCGCACCAGTCCCAGGTATTCCTGCACCAGAGTGTGGCGCGGGGTGGGTGCATTCGGCGATGCCGCGGGGGGCAGAATGACTGTTGGATGCAGGGGCTGTCGCTGGCCCCCTTCCGGCAGGGTCGCAGCGCCTGCCGGGGTCGAGACAGGGACAAACAGGACGGTGTTGCATCCGCCGCACCGTAGCGGTTCATACGCGCTGGTCCCCTGCAAGGCCCCTTCCCAGCCACAGTGACACTTGACGACGACGCTCATGCGTCCGAATCCCCGGTGCAGGTCAAACCCAAGCCTCCTTGGCGTTCAGTGTGTCACGTCAGGCGGCGGATGGCAACCTCGAACGACAGGCAGCTCTCTGTGGGTGGATCGTCGGCGCCGAGTTTGGCGGGGTTGGTGGGTGGCTGATCCTTGACACGGCGCGGCTCCTGAATTCAAAATAGGAAGCCTGCGGGAATTTGTCCGGTAGGGCAAGGGGATTAAATCAGGCCCTTTCGGATGGAACGGAATGACTCCAGCCAGTGCTGTGAAAAAATCCAGCCCGGTTGATCGTCGATCTCAAGTCGGTTTGTCTTTTATCAAGAAAGAAAAGGTGCAACATGAGCAGCAAGTGGAAGTTGTTTTGCGGAGCCGTCGTCACTCTGATCGTCATGGCCGGATTTGACGCATCGGCAGAGGCGTGCGCACGGTGTCGGCGAAGTTGTGACACGTGCGCGCCGGTGGTGTCGTGTCGTCCGGTGACGTGCTGCGCGCCTCGCTGTGAGACATGTCGCCCGGTGTGTTGTCGGCGTCGCTGCTGTGATCCTTGCGTGACGCAGGTGGTCGTCGTGCCAGCGTGCGATTCCTGCGGCGTCCCGGCCTACGGTGCCCCCGTGTACGGATATCCCACACAAGAAGGCTCCTACGAGTCGGGGACTCCGATCACCCCTGCGCCCACCCCCACGACGACCCGGCGGTACAACCTGCTCAACGGCGTCCGTCCCGGCATGCTCTTCCCGGTGGTGGGCTATCGCGCCCCGCAAAGCTACGTTTCGCGGACCGACTCCGAGGCAGTCTATCCGACGGCGTCGCGCGAGCGGGTACAAACTGTTCGTCCGGTGAGCGCTTCGCGGACCACGCTGATCATGCCGCGCCGATAGCGCTAATCACCAGCGCAGCGTGTCGTCAGTGTTTTGCATCAGCTCACGGCCTCCTGCCCGGGAATCTTTCCCGGCGGTCGCCGTGAGCCTTTTTTTTGGGCTGATAACTTGCCTCAAACGCTGGCACTCAAGCCCGTGTCGGCAGGAGCGGCGCCCAAGCCGCCGAATTGTCGCACCGCCTCGTACATGACGGCGGTCGCGGTGCTGGCCAGATTCAAACTCCGGACCTGGGCCAACATGGGAAACTTGAGATTGCGGCTGGGCTGTTCCTGAAGGATCTGGGGAGGAAGTCCGCGCGATTCGCTTCCAAACACGAGGACTGCCCCCGGTTCGAAATTCGCCTCCCAGACGAGTCGCCGCGCCGTCTTGGTCAGGAACCAAAACGAGCGATCGGGGAGCCGGGCCTTGAGAGCGGTCCAATTTTCCACCGCTTCCCAATCGACGAACTGCCAGTAGTCCATGCCAGCCCGCCGCAGATGCCGCTCGTCCAAATGGAATCCCAGGGGCCGGACAAGCCACAGCTTGGCGCCGATCGCCACGCATGTGCGGCCGATATTCCCCGTGTTCTGAGGGATATCGGGCTGATGCAGGACGACATGCAAAAGCGGTTCCGCGGTCACGGGACGCCTGGAAAATGGAGCAAGGGACAAGCCATCAACCCTTCCAACGTAGGAGGTTGAGGAAACCGCTGCAAGGGGATTTGTCGGCGGTCGTAGCCGACCAAACGGGGTTGTGCCGCGAGAGCGACGCCCTATTTCGCCGGGATCGCCACCGCATTGGGGGCGGGGCGATTCTTCTCGGCGGTCAGCTTGGCGACAACTGCGTGTTTGAGTACCGCCAGGTCGGCGGCGGCTTTGGCAGCGGCGGCGGCCTGTTCCATCGCCTTGGTCATCTCGGGCGTGGGGACCGCTTCCGCGGCGGCTTTGTCGGCGGCGGCTTTGGCCGCGGTTGCGGCGTCCCCCGCTAGCTTCAGCTTCTCAGCCCCCTCGGCGACCGCTTTCTCGGCGGCAACTTTCTCAGTTGCCAGCGTTTCCGTCGTTTTTTTCGCATCCACCAGAGTTTTCTCGGCCGCCTGCAGGGCAGCAATCGCAGCGGGAACGTCCTTCTTATCGTCCGCTTTTTCTGCCGCGTCCTTGTCTTTTGTCGCCTTCTCCACCGCGGCGGTCGCATTGGCGAGGGCAACTTCAGCCCCCTTGAGCGCCTCGACCTTGGCGGCCAACAGTTTGTCGGCATCCGCTTTGGCGGTCTGAGCGGCGGTCAATGCGGTCTGCGCATCTGCGGAGACCTTGGCGGCCGCTTCGGCGGCGGCCTTCTTATCGGCCTGAGCTTTTTGAAGCGCCGCCAATTGGGCCGCGGCTTGATCGGCAGCCCCCTTCGCCGCCCCCTGTGCCTGGGTTGCCATCTCGAGCCGCGCTGCGAGCGCCGCGGGATTGGTGACCAGTGTCCCCTTGTCGGCTCCATCCTTACCGTCAAACAGCCGGACGGCGCCGGTCCAATCGCCGGCCAGGACGAGGTTGTTGGTCTCGGAATAGGCGACTTTCATCCCCAGATCCGGCGCCGCGGCGAACGCGAGAACCTGGGCGCCATTCTGATCAAACAACTTAGGAACCCGATCGCGGCCATGCGAGGCGAGGCGGCCGTCGCGCAGGAACCAGACCGAGGCGGCACCTCCGCCGTGGGCGCCCCAGGCTTTCACCTGCGAGCCGTTGTTCATCTCCCACAACCGGAGCGTCGTGTCTTCGCTGGCACTGGCTAGAATGTTGGAATCGACGCGCCAGCTCACACCGGTAACCGCGGCGCCATGCCCATTGAGGACGTAGAACTCGCGCCCGGTATTGGCTTCCCAGACGACCAGGCCGTTGCTGCGATCGCCGGTGGCCAGCAACACGCCGTCGGGGCTGAATTCCACGGCGGTGATCCAATCGGTGTGCTTCTTCATTTCAAACATCTGCTCGCCATCGGCGGTCGAGTAGACGCGGACCATTTTCTTGGGGCCGCCCAAGGCAATCTGACCATGATTGGGGCTGATGTCCGCCGCCAGAATGACCTCGGGCTCGGCGCCGATCTCAAACACGCGGCTGCCGGTTTTCACGTCAAACACGACCACCCGCCCCGACTGACCGCCGCGCCCCCCTCCCGCCAATAGCAACGATCCATTGCGGCTGAAGCGCAGAACATGCACCGTCCCCTCCGGAAACGGAAGCACTCCGGCCAGCGTCTGGTCGTCCAGATTGTAGAGCAACACCTGCCGATGCCCGGAGACTGCCGCCAGAGGGGCCCAGGGACTGGCCGCCAGGGCGGTCACGGCATTCCCCCTCGGCGAAACCACGAGCGGCTCAGTCGAGAGATTCTCGGGCATCGGGGGAGGACCGGCCGGTTTGTCTCCCGAAATGTCGGTTGTGCTCAGTGTCAGCGTGGCCTTCTTTTTGATTTTGGGCTGGCTCTCCTTGGTCTCCAGAGCCCCCCCCTCGATCCATTTCTTAATGATCGCCAGCGTCTCGTCGGGGAGCTTCGGCTCTTTGGGAGGCATCGCCGGTTGCTCTTTGTGCGTCACCAGCGCCCACAGGCGGCTGGCATCCAAGTCCCCCGCTTCAACCACCACTCCAGAAGCGCCCCCCTGGATCGTCGCGGAGAAGCTCTCCAGCACCAGCCCCCCCTTCGCCTGCCCGGCGCCATGGCATGTCCCGCATTTGGCGCGGAAGATCGGGAGAACGTGGTCCTGAAAATTGATTTTTTCGGCCGGCGGGGCCTCCTCGGCACGCGCCCCAGCGCCGGGGACAGCCACCAGAATCGCCAGACAGACAGTAAGTCGTCGCACGCTTGTCACCATCGGAAGTCTCATTGCTTAAAGCCAGTCAACTGAAATCAGTGGTTGAAAATGAACTCGCGGCTGTTGAGCAAGGCCCAGAACACGTCCACGAGATTCGTCTTCACATCGGTCGCCCCGGCGGGAAACAGCGCCTGAAAATTCACTCCCTCTTCGGGAGTCGGTTTGCGGCTGAGGCAGGCGATGTACAATCGCTCGACGATCGCCAGCGGTTCCACCTTCTCGTTGAGCCATTTGTCGATCAGTCCCCCCGCCTGGATCTTGCCGTTGACCGTCTCTCCATTGAGCAGGTGCAGCGCCTGCGAGAGGGTCGGTTCCATTTTCACTTCACAGGAACAGACGGTTTCACGCGTCGCTCGGCCAAACGTGGTCAGGAAGTACGTCGAGGTATTGCCGTCGGCGATCTGCACGGCTCGCGCTCCCAGCGGCAATCCGGGGAACTTATCTTTGGTGCCGGTCACAATCGTGATGCAGTCCAACAGCGACTCACCCTTGATCCGCCGCAGATTGGCGTGGGCGAAGTTCTTTTCATCCTGGCGGTTGGTATCGTTCCGGTCGGTGGCCCGCTGGTAGGTATGCGACCGGCAGATGTCGCGGACCAGTTGCTTGAAGTCATAGTTGGTGGCGGTGAAGCGCTTGGCCAATTCGTCGAGCAACTCGGGGTTTGACGCCGGATTGCTGATCCGCACGTCGTCCACCGGATCGATGATTCCCGGTCCAAAAAAGTGCGCCCAGACCCGATTGGCGAAGTTCTTGGCGAAGTAGGGATTTTGCGGCGAGGCGAGCCACTGCGCCATGACGATGCGGCGGTCCTTGCCCGCCACGTTGGGAACTTCTCCTCCGAGAAACTTGGGAGCCATCACGCGTCCCCCGACCGGATGCGCGACCTCGCCCCCGCCGGAATTGAACACGATCGTTTCGCGGTAGTCTTCGCTCCCCTTGCGCCCCACCTGCGAAAAGAAGGCGGCAAAGCTGTAATAGTCGTCCTGCGTCCAGCGATCAAACGGATGATTGTGGCACTGGGCGCACTGGATCCGCATCCCCATGAAGACCTGCGCCACGTTCTCGGCCACTTTGAGCGTGTCGGTTTCGTTCTGGTAGTAGTTGGTCTGCGGCGTTTTGAACGTGCCGCCATTGGCCCCCAGCAGATTCTGGGTCATCTTATCGAGCGGCACGTTGTTGCCGATCTGCTCCGCCAGCCAGTTGTAGTACAGCAACATCGCCTTGTAGCTGATCACGTTGGACGAGCGGACCATCAACCACTCGGCCCAGTAGCCGACCCACAACTCGGTGAATTCCTTGCGCCCCAGCAGTTCGTCGATCAGCCGGTCGCGCTTGTCGGCATCGCCGCTGGCAATGAACCGCTGATACTCTTCGATCGTGGGAAGCGTCCCGGTCAGGTCGAGATACACCCGTCGCAGAAACACCTCATCGGAGCAAATCCCCGAGGGGGCGATGCGCAGCTTTTTGAGCTTTTCGTTGACCAGCTCGTCGACGTAGTTGACCGGCGTTTCCTGGGGGAAAGTGAATTGCAGTCCCTTGGGGAGCACGATGTACTGCGACCCGACGGTGTGGGTGGCGAACCGCGCCATGACGTAGGCTTCGCCCCGTTGACCGGCAGTCACCAGGCCGGCATCGTTGATCGACGCCGAATTGTCATTGTTGGACAGGAACAGCGCCAGTGACGTGACATCGCGATCGGTGCCGTCGGAATACGTGGCGATGACGGTTGTCTGCTGCGTTTCGCCTTCGCCATCCAGGACCGCCTGTTTGGGATAAATCTCCAGGCTGGTGCAGGTGGGGATGGTGGCCGGATCGGCGGGAACCCCAGCGGCGACCCAGCCGGTGAGCATCTGACACAGTTCGCTGTCGGCCTCGAACCGCTTGCCTCCGGTGTGCGGCACCGCCCCGATCGACTTTTCGACGCAGAGGCTCGCCGCGGGAACCGCCAGATCGACACGGCGTCCCGACAGCTCACGGGTCAATCGAAAGTGGTCGCCGTCGGCGTCGTATCCAAAGAGTGACAATCGAAAGCCATCTTTGCCCCGCGCCGCGCCGTGGCAACTGCCGCTGTTGCAGCCGGCCTTCATGAAAATCGGCATGATGTCGAGTTTGAAACTCACCGGCCGCTGTTCGACCGCTTTTTCGATCGTCACCGACAGCGTCGCGCTCTGACCCCCGAACTCAATCTTCAATTCCGTCTGGCCATCCGCGGCCGGCCAGAGGGTGTTCCCCTCGCGCCGGACGAGGGCCGGATTGGCGAACGTCCAGGTCGCGCGGCTGGCTACGTCGCGCGTCAGGCCATCCGAGAAGACCGCCTGCACCACCAGGAGCTGCCGATCTTTGGCCGTCTCCAGCGTGATCTGCGGGGGAAACACTCGCAACTCTTTGACCGAAGCCTCGTCGGCCCTAATGGGCACGGTGACGAACTGGGCCGCGATGAGCGCTACCAAAAGGAAATAGCCGCGTGTCATAAGACGCCTTTGAAAAGATTTGCAGCCGCAAATGGACACAAATAAACGCAAATGGGTTAGAAGCCGAGAACGACTCGTTTCCATTCGACTCTGGCTCGCTGGAAATAGCCGCGTGTCACAAAAAACCCCTTTGAAAAGTTTAGCAGCCGCAAATGGACGCAAATAAACGCAAATGGGTTAGAAGCCGAGAACGACTCGTTTCCATGTATCTGCGGCCCCCATCAACATCAATTGGCGTTCATCCGCGTTCATTCGCGGCCTCCCTATTTTTTCTTCGCCTTTTCCTTTTCTTGCTGCTCCAACCGCAATTGCTCCAGGCGGGAAAGCCGTTTGACCTCGACCGGCGCTGGTTCGGCCGGCTTGGCGGCGACCGGCATCGGCGGAGGCTCATCTTTTTTCGGCGGCAGCGGCACATCGACCCGCAGTTTGCCGGTCCCGATGTTGTGGATCACCGGCTCGTTGTTTTCCATCACGACGACCCGGCAGAACAGGTTTTGATGATTGCCCGCCGGAGTTGTCGCGTCGGTGGCGATCTTGAAAATGATGTCTTTGGTCTCTTTGGTCGCTTCCTGAGGGGTGGTGACCGCCTTGTTGGGAAGGCCGATCAACTCGACCTTGGCCGCGCCGGGAAAGTCGTATTGCTTGGCGAAGTGGACCACCAACTCGGTTTCCTTCCCCTGTTCCACGGCGGCCTGCTCAAAGGCCAGCGTCATGTACATCTCCGCGACGCGCAAATTGGCGAAGGGGGTCGAAACCATGAAGTTCCCCGCGCCGGCGTTCGACTCTCCCCGAACGGCGATCTTGAACGTGTTGAGTTCGGCATTCCCCGCGGCGTTCATGGGGATCAGCGCCTCGGTCTGCCCCTCGGCGATCGCGATCGACCCGCTGGCGCCGATTCCGGGAGGGAGCCACAGCATGTCGATCTTGATCGCCGCTTTGAATCCCTCTTTGCGTTTGGCGACCACTTTGAGGTCCATTTGTCCCCCGCGCACCAGCGGCACCTGGGGCTCGACGATGCTGATGTCAAATGGCGCTTCGTTGGTGACCGCCACCGGCAAACGGTTGGTCGCCTCGGTCCAAAATGGGATCTGGTTCTGGCCGCGGACGAGGACGACCGGCTGTTCCACGCGCCCTTCAATCTTCAAATTGGGCTGCGCCGGATCGGTGAGCGAGCCGATGAGGTCCGCCAGCTTGCCGCTGACGGCCGCTTCGGGAGTGGCATGAAAAATCACCGGCATGACGGTCGAATTGGCGGGCATGCCGGGAGTTTCGATCGTCACTCCCTCGGGAAGATTCTCTCCCCGCAACGACAGCGGTCCGCCGAAATCGAACCGCGAAGCGGACAGCACCAGCGGAAAGCGATTCCCTTTGGGGATCGACACCGTGGGCTGCACGTACTGCACGAACTCGTTGGTGGAAAGCACCAGCGCCGGCTTCACAGGGGTCAGCTCCACGCGGTATCCATACGCCACGCCGCCGTTCCCCAAGTGGTCGCGAATGTTGATCACGTAGTCCCCGTCGTTAGGGACGCCGAATCGGACGTAGCTGTCGGGACCGCCCGAGTCGTCATTTCCCGCCACGGCCCCCCCGCCGGCCGCAAAAATCGTCAGCACCGGATCCAGTGGAGAGCGAATGCTCCGGGCATGGACGCGGATGTCGTAAACCTCTCCCTTGCGGGCCGTGAACCGAAAATTGTCCTGGTCTCCGGCAGCCCCGATGACGCCGTTGAGTGCGCCGGGAGCCGTAAACTTGGCGGCGTTGTCGTGAGTTTCATTCGGCTCCGCTTCCAGCACGTTGGGGAGGTCCGAGAGGCGAAACGGATTGTGCGAGGGAGCAATCCCCCGTTCATCCCTGGCAAACAATCCAAAGCGCGGCAGCAATTCCGCCGGTAGAGTGACGTTTTCCACCCGCTCACCCGCCACATCCCCCAGGAATTTGACAGCCAGGGTCTCGCCGGGCCGCCCCCCCGCGGGAAGGACCGCCAAAGGGCGCGGGAAGGAACCGACATGGACGCGGTACAGGCAGGCGCCGTTTCCCGCGTAGGAACTCTCCCGCACCTGAATGATGTACTTGCCATCCTCCGGCGCGATGATCGAGGCGATTCCATCCTGGAATACCAGGGCGTTGTCGTCGCTGGCGGAGAGCTCGAAGCGGGCCGCGCTCATGATCGCCACGTAGACGTCGAACAGGGTGATTCCCAGGCGGATCCCTTCGACCTCGGCGGTGATGCGATCCCCCTTCTTCGCCTCGATGACGTAGTAATCGACGTCTTCATTATCCGCCGTCCCGCTGACCGTCACGTTCATCGGAATCGGTTGCGGCGAAGCGAAATCGCTGTTGGGTTCCTTTTCGGCCACCTCCGGCAGGGCGCCGACGAAGAAGGGACGCAAATCGGAAATCCCGGTCGCCGTCCGCACCCGCAAGCGGTGACTTCCCAGTTGGCATTCGGGGGCGATCTTCAAGGTCGCTTTGACCGTCGTGGGGTTCACGCCTTCGAACTTCGTGACTTCAATCCCCGTTTCGTAAAACAGGATCTCCTGGGCATCTTCCAACTGGCCGCCCGAGAGGACGACTTCGATCTCGGTGCCGCGCTGGGCCCCGCGCGGCGACAATCCGCCCAGCGACGGAGAAGCGGCCTGTACCCCGCCGGACAACCAGCCGTACAGGGAGACCGCCGCCAGCGACACCACCACCAAACGGAACCTGACCGAAGCGATCATGAAGCAACTCACTGAGAAATCCGCCGAGGAACCGTCCGGCTCAACGGTCAATTTGGACCTGATTATGTGCAACGCCCGGAGAGAACTGGGCTGTTCAGGCGAGCAATTCCTTCCGGACCTTGCCGCCGTCGATGATTTCAATCGGACGATCGCCCGGAGCCATCAGCTCCTTGTCGGCGACGATCCCCAGGCAGTTGTAGACCGTATAGAACAGATCCGGCGGTTCGATCGGATTGTCTTCCGGTTCCGAGGCGGTGGAGTTGGACAAGCCAAACACGCTCCCCCCCTTGATCCCGCCACCTGCCAGTACGACGCTGAACACCTTGGGCCAGTGGTCCCGGCCGGCCGTGCCGTTAATCTTCGGCGTGCGACCAAACTCTGACGACACCATCACCAGCGTCTCTTTGAGCAAGCCGGTCCGCTCCAGGTCGGTGATCAGCGCGGCGAACGCCTGATCGAAGGCCGGCATCTGGCCACGGAATCCGGCGACGATCGAATTGTGCATGTCCCAGCCGCCGTACGTCAGGTTGACCAGCCGGACTCCGGCGGCGACCAGACGACGGGCCAGCAGCATCCGGGCGCCGGCGGTGTTGCGACCGTACTCGTCCCGAATGGCAGGCGGTTCGGCTTCAATATTGAACGCTTCCCGTGCCTGCTGCGAGCTGATCAGGCTGTAGGCGCGGTCGTAGAACGTGTCCATCGCCGTCAGGCCGTCCGCCTTCTCCTTCTTGACGAAGTGATCGTTGACCGCGGCCAGCATGTTCTTGCGAGTCGCAAACCGCGAATCGTCGATCCCGCCGGGGAGTCCCAAGTCCTGTACTTTGAAACCGCCGGCCGCCGGGTCGCTACCCAGGCTGAAGGGGGAGAACGCCGAACTGAGGTAGCCCGTTCCCGCGTAGACGTTGGGCATGCTCGGAACGCAAACATACGGGGGGAGATTGTTCCGCGGACCATATTCATGGCTGATCACGCTGCCGATGCTGGGAAACTGCAGCGCCGGGCTGGGGCGATATCCCGTGAACATGTTGTGCGTGCCGCGTTCGTGCGCCGCTTCCCCGTGCGTCATCGACCGGATGACCGTCAGGCGATCGGCCAGTCCAGCCGTCTTGGGGAGCGTGTCCCCAAAGAGTTCGCCGGGAATTTTCGTTTGGACCTGTCCCATTTCGCCGCGGTATTCGATCGGGGCGTACGGTTTGGGATCGAACGACTCCTGATGCGCCATGCCGCCGGGGAGAAAGATGTGGATGACCGACTTGGCCGTGCCTTCAAAGTGCGCATAGTTCTTCTGTTCGGCCCGCGCTTCGCGCAAGCGGAGCAACTCGGGAAGGGTCAAGCTCCCCAGACCGGCCAGGGCGCCGACAGTCAGAAAATTGCGGCGTGACACCGGACGGAAATGGGCCGGATCGTCGTTCCAGGTGCCGGTGATCTTGCGAGGGGCGTTCTGCATGGCGCGTCGTAACCTTTTCAAGTGTCAGAGAAACCGTGAAACAGCGGCGCGGGGTCATCCTGTGACGGCGCCACCATCAACCATCAAATCAATGGATACAAAATCGATACAACGTAATCCAACCGCGGGATTCAGCAATCCGTGTACCGCAACTTGGGCCAGTGAATGCCAGTGCTGCGGCCGACTCCAGGCAGGCTGCCAAAGCAACGGGGCCATCCCCGATCCTCCGGCAGATGATTCAGGCAGGTCGCTTCCGGAACGACTCAGACGAGCCGATCCATCCACGATGGTCGATATGATAGGCAGTTCGGCTGCGCCGCGTCAAGCAAGCGGAAAAGGTCGAGCCATCCGCCCCCCGTGGCCGACGCAGCCTGCGTCGGCGCACCCCAAAAAGGACGCAATCTTTCCCACAGAATATCACGCATTCCAAGATTTGGCCCTTTGAAATCCGGGCGACAGCCTTCAAACGGCTGCAACTGCGGGCCTTTGTGAAACGGTGATCGAGTCCAACGCCGGACGTATCCGAGTATCCTCCGACGACGTCGAAGAGTCGAAGAGAATCCGATTCGGATGTGTGAGCCGTCTGACGGAAACCCAGGGCGGATTCCGCTTTTCCCGTCTCCATTTCGATGATACGATACGGTGAAGTGTCCGTTGGGGGCGGCAAAAACAAGGCAAAATCATGACCACAGTGACGATGCAGGAAGCCCAGGATCGGTTGCAGGATCTGATCCACACTCTGGCTCCGGGCGGAGAAGTTGAAGGCATCCCAGTCATCAGTGGTGACACGGTAATTGACGCCTACCCAGTCCAACGGCTGTGGTAGGCAACTGGTAGGTGCGAATGGAAAATGTCAGGGAACATCGAGTCGCCCTGATCTCGAGGACGGCGAACGAACTGCGGAATTCTGCAATCCGATGGCGGCTGTTGGGTCGGGCTGCGGGAGCTACAACTGGCCTGGCGGGTTTTGACTCGGAGCCGCGACTGCCAGGCCGAGCCATAATCGCCGCACAAGCCAGGTCGAAGACCGGCCGGGATCGGGCGTCCCTGTAGGCAATTGATTCATCATGTGCTCAGTCTACCGCAGGTGGAGACGCGAGTGCATGCCAAGACCAGCACCTGATCGGCGCACGTGACGCGTATTCGTGGTGGTTCGGTCCGAGCCTTTGTCCCCTCTGATGAATTTTCCTCCTTCGATCTGGAAGGTGCGGTCCCATTCGATCGCCGCGGTGGTGTCGGTTTCGACGATTCGCACAGGTTGGGGCTTGCCGGCGCGGGCGTGACAAACCGCCAGGCTGTCCTCGTGAACGAGCATCCGGGCGTCGCCCGTTGCGGTAGCGAAGAACATCAGGATTCCCAGGGAAACGCAGCCAGCGTCGCGTTTCGGCGCACGGCTGCCGACAAACCTCTCAGATCACCATCCGTCGCGCAAACGCCCGCCAAAGAAATCGTCCAATCCGGGGTCGCCAAAAATCTTCCTGACCGTCCTGTCGATATCATACTCGACTCTGTGGAACCGAATCGTGGCCCCATCGAAGAGGACGAATCCGGCGCGCCAATCCCCATCCCGTGGCTGTCCGACGGAACCGACATTGCACATCACTCTCCGTCCGTCCAACGTGAACATGCTGACGCAGTCGGAGGGCTTCAGAAATTGCCAGTCCTCGGGCCCATTTTCCACAATTAGTCCGGGGATGTGAGTGTGTCCATGGAAGCAGAGTTGCTGGAAGTGCTCGCTATTTCGGGCCATCTTCTTCGGGTTATGCACGTCTTCCCCAAACACGTACTCATGCAGTGGTCGAGCAGGGGAGCCATGAACATAGAGAGCGTCCGCGTCTTGATGGCTCGGCTTGAGGCTGGCCAGGAATTGCCTGCGACTTGGTCCGGCCCCCATGACGCTGTCCGCCGACTCCAGGAGTTCTCGTGTCCAGTAAACGGATTTTTCGGCCGCTGGAGGAAATGCAAAAGGATCAATCAACACGGCCAAATCGAAGCAGCCCAAAAGCACGACGTCCATTCTCATCGCCAGGTCAATGCACTCGATCGGGTTCGGCCCGTAGATAGTCGTGTCGCCGAGGTTGTAGATGACGGAGACATTGAGACGGTCAATCTCTTCCAGAACGGCCCGCAGCGCTTCCAGATTGGCGTGGATGTCGCTGAGAATTGCCTTCATTGTCTCGCAGATTCCTGGCTGGCCGCAACCACGTAAATTGCACATCAGTATACATGTCTGTGTCAAGGCAGTGGCGAGCGCCAAGTCGCCGAATTTCTCAGAACTCCGGGAACGCTGGACTCCAGCCGCGCACCACTCCGGCACCGGCTCTAACACCTGCTTGGCGGCGCGATCCGGCCCAAGGCAAGGGGGGAGTTGCCTGGACGCCGACGCAAGCTACGGGGGGAATGGGCTTGGGCGCGCCTGTGCAGATTGGTTGGCGACGAGACCAGTGGGCTGACGGCACGCCGCTCTCTGGGGGGTGTGCCAACTGGGTGACCATCTGGTGGGCCATCTGGTGGGTCATGTGGTGGGTCATCTGGTCTGAACGCTAGGGGATTGCCGCAACCTGTGCAATCGCTTGGGTTTGCGGATGTATCGCGATGCTGTCATGGGCTGGTGGGCCAAGTGGGTCAGGTGTGCCGATTGCGGAATGGGTGTGGGATGGATTTGTGTATCATGGTGAGCGGCGAACGGCCCAGCGTAAGCTGGCCGGTCTGGCCCGTGTGGTGGATACGGGGAGTGATGATCGAACTGAACAACGATTGCCACGTGTGCATTCCGTTGCGACTGCTCCCCGAATTGTATGGAGCCTCGCAGAGCGATTTGAGACAAGTCGAAGTCATGGGTTTCGGTCAGACGATCGAGTGGCCGACCCTCGATCAGCAGTTCGATGTCTTGCAGCTCGTCGCCGACGCCGTGGGAGCCTTGCCGCTGTTGCCAGCGCGCGGCCAGCAGGCCGGCAGTGTGCCGCCCAGAGCTGCGGGACGCGACAACGGTATGAAAAGAAGTCGGTCGCGCAAGCGTTGTCCCTCGTCTGCCTGATCTCCAGAGCGATGGCTGGCCGCTACTTACACCAGAAACTCCGGACCGCATGGCTCTCCGTTCGAAGTTGCCCATAGAATTGATGCCGCTTTCATCGCTTGTTCCATTTCCATTTGGAAAACCAGGTTTGGAGATCGACACGACGGTAGCGAAACGCTACCGTCATGAGCATGAGTCAACCTGTAAAACTCTCCGATGACTTGGTACTTGATGCGCGATTGACGGCAAAGACTGCTGAGCGGTCGATCGCCGGGCAGATCGAGTTTTGGGCGCAACTCGGCCGAGCAATCGAGCCGTTGTTGGAAGGATCGCGTGTATTAGCTCTCAGGCGGTCAGGTTCTGTGCCTCCCTTGTCCGAGTGCCTGAGCGAGGCGGATTCGTCTGCGGGCCGCCGTCGAGTCGCCGACTATTTGAATTCTCGCCCGTTTCCGCATTACGAACCGGCACCTGGCGCGCCGGGAATGTTGGTTCGTGTGGAGCAAGATGGCCGACGGACAATCGGACGGTTCGTCGATCGAGAGTTCCGACCTGCCGAATGACGGACCATGGGCTTCTCCCTGTTTGATCAGCGGCCCATCGTGGTGGCGATTGCCGGACCGAATGGGGCGGGTAAGACGACGTTTTTCCATGCTCATCTCAGGGAGGGGATGACGTTCCGCTCGACAAGCTACGTTCACGGTTCGCACGCACGCTGGCAAATCTGAGGGAGGCGATCTCGCGACTGCCACATGTCCTGATCTTCGACAATAGCGACCTGAGCGTCCCGTATCGTCTGATCGCGGTTTTCGAGCACGGTCAACTGCGTGACCTGCGGAGGCCGACGCCAGAGTGGCGGCAACGTCTGATGTCTTAAGCGCCTTGATCGCGCTAGACAGGGCCATCGCTCGCAAACGTGTCGGCAACCTGGTGGCGATGTGCCACGCTCGTGATGCAGGTGACGGTTCGCTCTCTTCGATCGCTCTGACCCAGGCACCCGTGGCAGAGAACGATATCGCATCATGGGCACTCTCGCCACCCTTGAGCTTGTCTCAGCAGAGCAATGCCTGGCAGCTATCGCTGGAAACTCCAAATCGCCCAACTCTCCATTCGAGCTCGCCTCGATGGAAGCTACCGCGAAGCGGTTTCACACAATGGCCTGGGGTCGCGGAGCGCACCCCAGGTCAGCCGCCGACAAAAATCCCTACCGCGAAGCGGTGGCACACACAGAGCGCTAGTTCACCCTTAGGTTGCCGATCGTCGCGCCGGTTTGCACCGAATCGGTGGCACATCCGCATCCCGCGAGCCCTCTCGCGTGTGCAACCGCTTCGCGGTAATCCACTGCGTGGACACTCGACCTGGGGTGCGCTATCGCGACCCCAGGCTATTTGTCTACAACCGCTTCGCGGTACGAAGTGCCGCGGCAGCGCGCCGTTGGGTGGGAACAGCAGACCGGGAGGGCGAGGCTCCTGCCGAGCCACCGATGTGCGTTAGAGTGAATGAAAGCCCACCGTTGGGAGACTTCGAAGCGTGTTCTTTGGAAGCAATCTTCACCGCGGCCTCGTCAGTCCGAGGCTGACTCAGAATCGCGATCTGCGCCGAGGGCACCATTGCGATTCCATCTTGCGACCTGCATCTCGCATGACAACTCACGGATCGGACGCGCTTCGTCTTCAGAGAGGAGCAGTCGATCCAGGAGGAGTTTTGTTGTCTCGGCGTGTTTCCCGTCGCTTCCGACGACGATCTTGACGCGCTCGACACTGAGCGCATTTGTTTCCGTACACGTCGCGCAATTCGCGAGGCGCAGCCGCAGGAACCTTCTTGAGTCGTCTGGAGCTGGGGTGGCCGCACGCAGGGATGCAAAATCGCCCACCTCAAGTCGGCGGACGAATTCTTCGGTGTCGACTTGCAGATGCACGCTGTTGCGAGGCGCATTGGCCCAGCGATCGCACGCTTCGCAGTAAACCCCGTCGGCAAACGTGTTCCACGTACTGTTCAACCAGCGCCTTTGCCCCCCTCAATGCATCCTCATCTTCCAGGTCCCAAACCCCGTTTGGGTCCAAGCGGCCAGCCGACATCGCCAGGTTTGCCAACGTCTGGCCCAAGCGCCATTCGGGACGGATTCGGCTGAGTTGTACCAACGCGGCGAGAAGGTCGAGGCGGATTTGGTCGGATGACCTCATGCTGCTTGAGCTCGCGAATTCCGATTCATTGAGGATAGCACAATTGTTGGCTCCTTGCGAATCTTTCGCAGGCGCCGAACTTCTTTTTCCGCTACTAACAACATGGTATGCTCATACAGGCAATCTGTGGATTGTCGGCCTGTCACGTCGCCGGACTGATGCCGGCCTGAGATCGACAGAGACGATTGCCGGAAACGAACTCGGCTGCAGGAGGTGGACCAAGGCTGGGGGCCATCGCGGGAGACGTCATCGGATCGGTCCACGAGTGGGCCGCCACCAAGACGACGGACTTTTCTCTGTTCGTTGAGGGGTGCCTGTTCACTGACGATACGGTCTTGACCGTTGCCGTCGCCGAACGGATGCTGCGCGGCGGGAGCTACGTCGATCTGTACCACGATTATTTCCACGCCTACCCCCATGCCGGATACGGCGGGAACTTCATCCTTTGGGCCGGCGGCCGTTGCCGCGACCCTTACAACAGTTGGGGCAATGGTTCGGCCATGCGGGTGAGTCCGATCGGGTGGGCCTGCGATTCGCTGGAGGACGTTTTGATCCAGTCGCGAGAGAGCGCCGAGGTAACGCACAACCATCCCGAGGGGGTTCGGGGCTCTCAGGCCACAGCCGCGGCGGTCTTCCTGGCGCGGTCGGGATCGACCAAGTCCGATATCCAGGCCTACATCGAGCGAGAATTCGGATACAACCTGTCCGACCGCCTGGATGACATCCGGCGGGGTTATTGTTTCGACGTCTCCTGCCAGGGGTCAGTCCCGCAATCGATCATTGCCTTTTTGGAGGCGAACACGTTCGAGGATGCTGTCCGCAACGCCATCTCACTGGGAGGGGACGCCGATACGATGGCCTGCATTGCCG
The DNA here is from genome assembly GCA_046152955.1 of Planctomycetales bacterium. Lineage (GTDB taxonomy): Bacteria > Planctomycetota > Planctomycetia > Planctomycetales > Planctomycetaceae > SIAF01. Next base: position 54,951 of record JBJXGA010000406.1, read on the forward strand.
GGGGAATCGCGGAAGCCTACTTCGGCGGAGTGCCGAGTGAGATCGAGTCACAGACGCTGGCCGTTCTGGACGAGCGGTTGCGAGGAGTTTTGAGTGAGTTTCGAGAGAGGTTTGGTGCGCGGCGGACCAAGGATTGACCAAGAATTCCTGAGCGCGTTGATGGCTCAGTGCTCAAAGTGCCGGGTGGCGATCAGCCTGAAAACACGTGCGGCTATTTCCCTGGACCGCGCATAGGGACTCCTGTGTGGCCCAGTCGCGGGTTGGCGGGAGTCCCTGATCATCGGCCTCCGGCCCAATGCCAGGCCCAAAATCAAATTCGCCAACTCCGAATCACAGCGGCAAAACGGCCGAACGATATCGGAAACGACTGCTCCAGAACTGTGATCGAAGCGGAGAGGCGTCTGGCATTTTCAATCGCGCGTTCGGTTTCCAGTTGAAGTCCAGGACGGTCGGTGCCATAGACCTCGGTTTTCAGTTTTCGAATCTCGCTGTACAACGATTGTCGCTGTTGTTGTCGCATCACCCAACCGGCTTCGGTACAGGCTGGATTGAGTCCGCATCGATACCAGGCTTCGATGGCTGGGACAGCGACGGCCACCGCAGTTTTTAGAGGAATGGTTCCTGGAATGGGCGAAAGAGTCTCGATGATCTTTCGTATCGATGCCTGAGTTTGACACAACCGGCAGTTCGAGGGAGCGGTGACACCGGCCTGCTCGTGCCCCTCCTGATGGACGAGCGAGTCGTCCGAATCCAACACGATCACAAGTGCTGCTGCAGTTTGCCGATAGTGCAACTCTTTCAAGGTTGGAGGAATCGCCGCCAACACCGAATTCCAACCACCAGCGCGTGCCCGGCGGGGAATGGCTTCCACAGAAGTTTGCAGCAGGGCTTCCAGAAGCACCTTCACCGCGGCTTCGTCCGCCGGTGATTCACTCAGGATCGCGACCTTCATCTACGGCCCCACCGGGACGCCCCCCAGAATCCCGCTGTACCAAATCTCTCCCAGAGAGGCCCCTTCCAGGATCTGTTCAATATCGGGGAGATCGGCTAGGCGCTCAAACGTCGCCTCGCCGTCACGCCGCTGCGCGATCACGATCTCTTCCGGGTGTTCCTTGAAGAGATCGAGAAAGTAAGGCGAATGAGTGGTGGCGATGACTTGAACCGGGGCGCGGTCGTCGCCGTAGTTCTGCGGGTATGCCAGTCGATAGAGCGCATCCTGGATTTCCCGGAGCAGCCGCGGATGGATGCCGCGGTCCGGTTCTTCGAAGGCCACCAGCGGCGGCGGATCAGGGAGGTGGGTGAGCGTGAGAATGGCGAGTGCCAGCAGCGTTCCCTGTGAGAGGTGCAGTGCCGGAATGCTGCGTCCCGTGACTGTCCGGAGCGAGAATGCGCGCTGGCCGGAATCCGGAACGTCGAATAGCACCCGATCGTACTCCCAAAACCAGCGCTGCAATTCTTCATTGAGCGCTTCAAAGCGCTCGGGCGTTTTGTCTCGAAGTCGGTCGAGTACGCCCGCCAAGCCATAGCCTGTTGAATCGAGTTGGATGTCAGGTGTTAGCGGAACTGAACGACAAATCGCTTCGGAATCGAGCGAGAAAATTCGGATTCGCTGAAGGAAAGTGTTGAATGCGACTCCTGGCTCGCCTCCGACACCGCGATTCATCGAATCCAGGTGCGAAACATCATTTCGTGTATTGAAATGCCAAGCGGAAACGGTACGGCAATCTGAGTGCGGATCTCCCCAGAATACCGTCACCGTGACATTCGTGTCGCGTGTGGACCCGGAACTCGCGACCGCAGAATGAACCAAGTCACCACGCACTCCGACTGCTTTCAGCGCCTTCAGCGCCGTCGTCTTCCCGCTCCCGTTTGGACCAACGATGAGCGTCAACGGCCCCAGCGGAAGAGTTGCGGAGCGTAAGACCCGAAAGTTTTCGAATTGGATGCGGTCAATCAGCATGTGGCACTGGTCGATGAAGTCCCGAGAGCGTTCGTGCATTCCTCGGAAGGTGACAGCTATTCTCCCGCACCCACGGCGCCCTGTCCAGAGACATCCAAGTGACGCGCCATGCCGGGGGGCAATGACGGAGCGCCGGTCAAGGAATCGCGCCCCGATTGGGCCTTCTTGTCAGAACAACTCCGTCAGCGGACGCCCATCGGGCATCAGGTCGAACGGGCGGTTCTCCCGGTCGTAGGCCGACAGGTCGTCGATCCCCATGGCGTGGAAGACCGTGTGGGCGATGTCTTCGGCGGAGACGGGGTTGTCGGCCGGGAATTCGGCGTACCGGTCGCTCGTGCCGTACGTCTGCCCCCCGCGGATTCCTCCGCCGGCCAACAGGGTCGACATGCAGGCGGTCCAATGGTCGCGGCCGGCGCCGTCGGGACCTCCGGAACGTGGATCGCCGATCTTGGGTTTGCGTCCCATTTCGCTCGACACGATCACCAGCGTTTCGTCGAGCAGACCCCGTTGCGACAGATCGTCCAAGAGCGCGGCAAACGGGCGATCGAATTCGGGGAGCAGCCGGTCCCGCAGGCAGTTGAAGTTGTTGCCGTGTGTGTCCCACCCGCCGCCGCTCTTGCACAGCGTGTCGAGTTCCTTGTCCCCTTTCCAGAAGACGGTGATGTAGGGAACTCCCGCCTCAACCAACCGCCGTGCCATGAGCATCGTCGTCGCGTTGATCCCGTGCCCATATCGATCGCGGACTGAAAGCGGTTCCGACGCGATGTCAAACGCGGATTTCGTTTCGCGCGACATGAGCAATGAAAACGCT
>JBJXGA010000430.1:0-3346 GCA_046152955.1 Planctomycetales bacterium
GTCCTGAAACCTGAGTCCTGAAAGCCAATCTTCTAGCGCCTATTCCCTATCCCCTATCTACGATCCACTATCTACCCTCTCCTCTCTACCTCCCCGCCCCTTGCAACAGCGAGCCGAGCTGGGTGCCGTAGCCGCCGGAGCCGAAGGTTCCGGCGCCGGGGGCGAAGCGAGGTTCGATCGAAATGCCGAATCCGTAGTTGTCGCGCGTCGTGTCGACGTTGACGCCGAAGTGGACCAGGAAGTCGGCGCCGACGCGGGTGAACGTCAGTGATTGTCCGCGATTCTGTTTTTCTCCCAGGTCATAAGCGGTGCTGGCGGTCGAGATCCACTTGGGGCTGAGGACGTAGCTGTAACTGGCGGTGAGGATTCTGGACAGGAGCGGTCCCCCTTCGATATTTCGCAGCCCCAGGTACGCGCTGCCGCGGGCGCTGCGCTGGCTGATCAACCCCATGTTCCAGATCGTTTCGTTGTTGTCGAAGGTGTCAAACAGGGTGCTGGCGGTGAACGTCGTGCGGTCCCCGAAATACCAATTGTAGCGGGCGCTGTACAGACCAAAGTCTTCGCCGAAGTTGTCCCGCTGGGCGTCGGGAAAGTACGTCGACTCCAGGTCGAGGGTCATCCAGTTCTTGATGCGCTGCGCGTTGACCGGCCCGACCTTGGTCTGCCAGCGATGCCGCCATCCCAGACGCAGCGCCTGAAAGTCGTCCACGATTTCGTGATACGGTGCGGTGACGTTCTGGGCCACCCCTTCGCGGAGAGCGAAGAACCGCGGCTCAAACGTCGCCGGAACGTCCTGGTTGAAGGTGTTGTAAAACAACCGGCGGCGGAACTGCTCCTGGGCGTTGTCGTCGATTTCGTTGTACTGCGGGACCACGCTGCTGAGCGGCTGCGTGGATTGCGAATAGGAATAGTCGGCGTCGAACACCATCTTGTGTGCCAGGCCGTTCAGATTGAACAGATCGCTGTGGACGTCGGAAAAGACGCGGGAAAACTCGATGCTCCCGCGAACCCCCAGGCTGCCCCACAAACGCGAAAGGGAACCGCGATCGGTCGACTCCGGGACATACAGCGAATCGGGGGTCGCCGTATCTCCCCAGTACGCCGCTTCTCCCAGGGCATAGGGAACCAGATTGAGCGGCCCCAGGAGCAACGGCATGTCGAGCTCGTGCCGCGTCGACGCCACCAGCCCGGCGGCGTTCGACTCGAAGGGGAGGACGCTGTATTTGTCGTTGGGGTCGGTGGGAACGTCAGCGATTCGCTGGTTGGCGTAGCCGGCGTAGGTGTGCGTGCTCCAGGTGAGCCTCCCTCCCAGAAGCGGCTCCCCCAGGACGAACAAGTCGCCGCGCGGGAGCCATTCGGTTTCGTTGTAGTAGTTGTACAGCCGCGGCCGAACCAGGGCCGACCAGGCCCAATTGTCCTGCTGCTGCTTGAGGTAGCCCAGGGTTTCGTAGTCCTTGTGGTTGTCGAATTCCACCTCGCGGTATTCTTCAAGCCAGTTGCGATCGCTGAGGAAGGCCGCTTCGCCGTTCCAGGTCAGCCCATTGGCGAAACTCTGGCGATCGCGGACGAGCAGACCGCCGCGGGAGTCCTGCGCCGGGATCAGGGTCAGACGGTCGTTGCCCAGGTTATCGAGCCCGGTGTCGTAGATGTACGAAACGTACCCGGACCCCTGATACGGTCCATCCAGGCCAAACCGATCGGCGCCGCTGTAACTCCCGGCGGAGCCGAATTGCGGTCCGCGCTTGGTGAGGTAATCGACATTCAGATCCCAGCGAACTCCGTCCGGGCGGTCCATTCCAAGCAGTTTGAACGCATCCCAGGTGGTGCGGACCTGGAACCCGAAGATCTGGTCGTTCTGGAAGTTGATGTTCCGCAACGGGATATTGGGGTCTTCCGCGGGTACGCTGAGGTAGGGAAAATAGAACAGCGGGACGTCTTCCACAAAGAAGCCGTTGTTGAGCGTCGTGGCCCACAGCGTTTTCTGCGGCTCCTCCTGGCCAGTCTCGGGATCAATGCGGGGAGGTTTGGTGAAGGGATACGGATTGTCGTATCGCGGTTCGATGAAAATGTCGGACGCTTGGAGCCGATACCCTGGTTTGCCGAATGTGCTGGTGGTGATCCATGCCTGCTGTGCCTGGTAGGTGTCGGTGGCGATTTGCCGAATTTGCTGCGCCCGGACGCGCACCTGGGCGTCGGAGCCGGCGACTTTGGCTCGCAAGTCGGCGTTGACCAACAGCGCCCGCTGCTCGCGAATGTCGTAGAACGCCTGGCTGGCGAGGAGCTTGTTGTCTCCCTGGAGGATGACGATGTTGCCTTCAAGATAGACTTGCAGCGGCAGCTCGCGCCCCTGGATCGCCTTGCCGCCACTAAAGTTCGATGTGCTCGCGGCATCGGTCCAGATCACGATCCGGTCGGCCGACATGTCGATCGTGCCGATTGGCTGGTCCCCCACCGGTTGATCGATCCCATCCACCAGCAGGTTGACCCCATTGGTGAGGATGATGACCTGCTCGGGGGGAGTGGTGTTGGGAGATGGGGAACTTTCGAGGTTCCAGCGTCCGCCGTTGCGAGGAAAGACTTGCAGGCGACGCAGTCCTCCCGTCGGTCCGGGAAGCTGCACGCTCCGCAGTTCGGGTCCGTTGGCCGAGGACTCGACGGGGCGCTCCGAGGCAAATTGTGTGCGGCGGATCGCCCCCGATTTGGCTTGTCCGCGACGCGCCAGCGCGCGGACAAACGTCGGATCCTGGGGAGCCGGCTGGCTCACGGTTGGCCGCGTCGGCTGCAGGGTCGTCCCCCCTTCGGTCGCCAAGTTCAACAGCAGCGACTGCTCTGCCAGTGTGCTTCCCGGTTCATCGACCCGGACTGATTCTTCCAGATAGACCACCAGTCGCTCGCGCCCCGCGGCTCCGGAAGCGTCTCCCTTGCGCCACACGACCGCCCGTTCGGCGCGCATCGTCGTGTCTCCCTGCACGATCTGGCATTTCCCGCGCAGCAGGTAAATCCCTTCCCCTTCTTGAGACCAGGCTTGAGCAAACGTGGAGGTGATTTGAATCGCTTCGTGAGAGCGCTCGCTGGAACGCGCGGTCTGGCCGTACGCCAATCCGTGCGCGCAGAGGATCATCGCCAGCAGCGTCCACAAACAACGCGCCAGGTGGCGTTGCGGACGCAACTGCTTGTTCGCGCCCTGATCGGGCGCTCCCGAACTGCGTGGTACGGGCAACACGTGGGATGCGATGGGGATGTGACGATTGGTCGCAAGCGTCTGTTTTAAGACCACTTGCATTCACGCGGTGACGAGAGGAAGATGACCGCGAGAGGGGTGGACGGAATTGGGCCGGATTATAGA
>JBJXGA010000450.1:0-7552 GCA_046152955.1 Planctomycetales bacterium
ATCCTTCATCCTTCATCCTTCATCCTTCATCCTTCATCCTTCAGGTCTCAGGTCTCAGGTCTCAGGTCTCAGGTCTCAGGTCTCAGGTCTCAGGTCTCAGGTCTCAGGTCTCAGGTCTCAGGTCTCAGGTCTCAGGTCTCAGGTCTCAGATCCCAACCACTCCATCTTGCCCGCCGCTGTAAAACGCAATCGTCCTACGAACTCCCTCCTCCAGCGTTGTCGCACGCCAATCAGGAAACAGCCGATCGATGAAATTCGGCTGAGGGGGGACGTTGGGCGGAATCACGGGACCGGCAACCGTAATCTGCCGTGCCGCTCCGGGAACGACTCGGTCGATCACCTGCACGAATTCTTCCGTCGTCGCCGACTGGCTGGGCAAGTCAACGAGGTGCGAGCCGCGAGGCGTTTCGAGTGCGGTGCGCACGAAGGCCCGCGCCACATCTTCAACATAATCGTACCCCACCCGACCGGTGTACCCGATGCAACACGCTTCCCCCAATGCGGCGGCCCGTGCCGCCAGCGAGGGACCGGCAGTGAGTCCCTGGTTGCGCTCCGGACCATAGACCACGTGGGGGCGAATCCCTACGGAAGCGATCTGAAAGTGTCGCCAATACTGTTCGGCGATCAGGTCAGCCGCTTTCTTGAAGGCCCCATAAAACGTCGGCGGACGGTTTTCCGCAGCGCCTCCAACCGCCGGGGAGTCGTCGGCTTCGGGGCCGTAAACCGCGTAGGAGCTGGCATAGGAGAACCCCTGAATCCGGTCGGCACGAGCCCGCGCCAGTTCGAACAGCGCCAGGCTCCCCAACACATTCACCTGGCAGCCGTTCCAGGGATCGTCGTGGCAGGCGGGAGTCAGAAGTGCCGCCAGGTGGATCAAATGGGTGACATCATGTTCGTCGCACGCCCGTTCCAGCGGCCCGCGGTCCGGCAGGCTCACCGGAACGAACGTGATCTGCGATGCGTCCGGGCCGAGGATTCGTCGCCAGCGCTCGGGGTTCGGTTGCAAGTCGCAGGCGACCGGACGCACCCCTTGTGCGATCAACTCGCGCAACACCCACGTTCCAATGAACCCGCTTCCACCAGTGACCAGCGCCGTCGATTGTTTTGTCACGTCATGTCTCCTATCTCGAACCAACTGCATCGGGCCAGCACTGTAGGGCGTCGAAGGGTAATTGAGAAGGATCCGCGCGCCGCGAAATGAAGAATTGTAAGGCGGAACAAGCCAGCCGAGAAAACGCAAAAGGGCCAACCGGACCGTCGTCTGATCCCCGAGACCAAAGCGCAACCGCGAATCACCTGCATGCCATTCCAGACGCTTGCGCAGACCAGTCCCACCCTTATTTCCCCTACTTCATGCTCAAGTTCCACCCCACCCCCCGGTCCGTTACAATCCGTCCCGTGGCGCTCCGGGCCATGAACACAACGACCTCAGTGGAGAGCAGCGTGCGAACGTTTCTGGTAGCGATCAGTGGAGACTTTCTCAATGAGCAGGGGGAGGATGCCTACGGCGGGCTCCCTCTCGGAGACCTCCGCGCCGCAAGCCATGTCCGGCATCACTTTTTGGGCGATCAGGGACCGCAGCCGGGCGATGCAGACTACTGGCGGCGGTTTTATTCCCTGCAGATCGAGCCGCGACATTTGCGAGACGACGAGGGAATGGGGATCGACGGCCTGATCCTGTTGCGTCCCTGGATGAAGCGGTCTGCCCTGGAGAGTGCCGCCGATTCGCTGGTAGTGATTGGCCGGTCCGGCGCCGGGTACGACAAAGTCGACGTCGCCGCCTGCACCGATTGCGACGTGGCGTTGTACAACGCGCCCCAGGCTCTCAACCACCCAACCGCCTCGACGGCGCTGTTGTTCATGCTGGCGCTTGCCAAACGACTCTTGCCTCAGGAGAAAATCACCCGCGCCGCGCGGTGGGACCAGCAGGCGGCTGAACTGGGGGAGGAAATCCTCGGTCGGACGTTGGGGATCATCGGGCTGGGACACAGCGGCCGCGAATTGGCGCGGCTCGTGGCACCATTTCAAATGCGGATTCTGGCCTATTCTCCACACGCTGACCGGTCTCAGGCGGAGGCGCTGGGAGTGACATTGACCACTCTGGATCGGTTGCTGCGCGAATCCGATTATGTGAGCGTCCACGCCCGTCCGCGCCCGGAAAATCATCACCTGATCGGCGCCGCGCAATTCGACCTGATGAAACCGCAGGCATATTTCATCAACATCGCGCGAGGCGAACTGGTGGACGAACAGGCGCTGGTCGAAGCCTTGCGCACCCGCCGGATCGCCGGTGCCGCCCTCGACGTATTCGAGGTCGAGCCACTCCCCCAGGACAGCCCCCTGATCACTCTCGACAACGTGATCCTCACCCCCCACTGGAACGCCTCCACCCGCGACGTCTGGCGCGCCACCGGCCGCGCCACCGTTGAAGGTATCCTCCGCGCCGCCCAGGGAATGATCCCCGAAAACGTCGTCAACGGCGAAGTCCTGCAGCGCCCGGGATTTCAAGCCAAGTTGGCGCGATTTGCGGAGAATCGCGTGTGACCGCGCGTCCACGGCTCGGCGAGCGTCTATTACCCCAGTGCAGCGCGCAGCACATTGCGGAGGAACTCCTCTGGTATGGCATGGGCCGCATCGAGTCGGAGTGAATCGGGGATCGGCACTTCGGCAGAAGCAAAAATGGGTTCGTTTCCTGGGAGCATCTGCCGGGGATTGCCGAAATGGATTACTATCGCTGGCGCGCGTCCGGACTCGCGCGTTGCGAGTTGTGCGGACCATTGTTTAAGCTCCACTTGTGGATACTCTTGGCGGAGCGTCGTCTCCAGGTTGGTCCAGTCGGAAATTGAAATGCCTGACACGGCAATCAGTAATGGCCGCACCAGGAGCCGCGCTCGCAGGGCACCGATGGTCTGTTTCCGGAGTGGATGCATAACGTCGGCTGCGATCTCTGCCAGGGGATCGAGTACGAATCGGCGGTACCAGCAGGCGGGATGCGGGACAATTAGCCGCGGCGTTTCGATCACTTCGTCGCCATACAGGATGAGGTCCAGATCGATCGGGCGCGGTCCCCAATGGACGTCGCGCCGGCGCCCCAGGCTGGTTTCAATCGCCTGCAAGCAGTCCAGCAGTTCCAGCGGGGCCAAGGCCGTGTCGATGGCGGCGGCGGCGTTCAGAAAGTCCCCCCCCGCTTGAGTTCCGACTGCCAGCGTGCGGTGACTTGTACTGACACATAGCACCGGACAGCCCGCTCGATCGAGTTGCCCCAGGGAGGCATCGAACGCCGCCGAGACATCTCCCAGATTGCCCCCCAGGGCCAGGTAGCAGCGCGGCATGGAACGATTCGATGAGGGAGAGAGCGGGGCTGGAATGTACAAGAATTGTTGCGAGATTGAGGCGAATCGATTTCGGAATTGTTCCGCCAGCAGACTGAGAATGCAATGATCCACGACTCCTACGTTGGCCACGATGGAAAGTAAGTTGACGCACGCCGACGCAGGCTGCGTCGGCCACGGCGTGGCTTCCGAACCTGGCCCGACCGTTCTCCTGAACCGTTGGGTGTACCCGCTGGGAGGGTACTGGCGGTCACCCCTTGAGTTGTCCGGCAAAACCTGTCACAATTGCCTGTTCGCGTGATTGACCCCAACCCCGGAACTTCCCCACAGGAGCCGTATGCCGAAAGAAGAAGGTATTCCCATGGACGGCGTCGTGTCCAAGGCGCTGGCGAACACTCAGTTCGTCGTCAAGCTGGACGTAGGTCATGAAGTCATGGCGCATGTCGCCGGGCGAATCCGCAAGAATTTCATCCGCATCGTTCCCGGCGATCGCGTGACGGTTGAAGTTTCGCCGTATGATCCCAAGCGCGGCCGGATCGTGTTTCGGGAACGTTAATCGCCGCCATGCCCTCCGAATCGAGTGTGGAGTCGCTCCCGTTCGTGAGACTGTTCTCCGATGGCGCCTGCTCTGGCAACCCCGGTCCAGGGGGCTGGGCCTGCATCCTCAAGCATCCCGCCAGCGGCAAGGTGGTGGAACTCTCGGGAGGAGAGTCGCAAACCACCAACAACCGGATGGAGTTGCAAGGAGTCATCTCCGGACTGGAAGCTCTCAAATTCCGCTCCGAAGTCGAAGTGGTGACCGATAGCGAGTACGTGGCGCGGGGCTGCCGCGATTGGCTCCCCGGCTGGAAGAACAACGGTTGGCGTCGCCGCGAGGGGAAGCAGTACAAGCCCCTTAAGAACGACGATCAGTGGCGCCGGCTGGACGAACTCCTGTCGCAGCATCAGGTGCGGTTCACCGTCGTTCGGGGGCACAGCGGCCATCCGGAGAACGAACGCTGCGATGAACTGGCGGTCGCCGCCTCGCAGGCGGCGCGCTGAGGCGGCGCTTCAATTCAATCCGCGGGAGTCGCCGCGACCATCGACGACCGCATGCACGCAGCGACGGGCCCCTCACGCCGCGTCGCGTGTCAATTGAGTCCGCCGGTACGCGGATGACCGCCCTTGCTTTCCGCACGCAACGACTCCTCCGGTCTGTCGCAGGCAGTAGAGCATCTTCTGCGCCAGCCAACGCGGGATTCGCGCCAATCGGGCGACATCGGCCGTCGTGAACGTCTCTGGCGTATCGCCAGGAAGTAGTCCCTGCAAATCGGCGGCCGTTCTCAAGACGTGTCGGCTGAAGACTCCCACCAGCCGCCGGTCGGCGATGCGATAGTCCTTGGCCCACCGCTTTCGGCGGCGAATCTTGATGCGCTCTTCCTCCTGCTCCGTCAGCAACACCTCGACGGTCAGCCGCGGGTGGGGAAAGACGTCGACAAAACTCACCAATTCCTGGAACAGATCCAGCAGCGTCTCGTGCCGCGGGCTGACGCGGCGGCTGATCATCGGGCCGCCAGCCCGATCGCGCCTCACAATCGTCTTGTGTGCCGCCAGCGGCTTGACGACGACCACCTCGTGCTGCTGCAAGAGTTCCGGCACCTTGCGCTTCAGCGCGCCCAGGGCCGCCTGCTGGATTTCAATCAGTTGTCCCTCGACGATGGCATCGATGCGGAACTCTCCCACGCGGACCTCGTGGGCCGCCGCGTTTCCGCAATAGAATTCTTTCAATTGTCGATGGAGCGAAGTTTCCATAAGGGGCGGGATCGTATCGGCCCAAGGCCAGAGTGTCGATGCCGGTTTTGGGGGGCGGGGGGCGGGGGATGAGGGGCGAGGCATGAGCGGCCGACTGCCAGCCTTCACTTGCAGACGCCGGCAGCGTCCGCCAGTGGCTATCAACCCGAATTGATCGATGCCCTCCCGCGTGATAGGATGCGACTGCTGCGCTGAGTGCATTCGGCTGATTTTTGTCGTGTGACTTTCAGGCTCGTTGACTTCCGAGGCCATCCGCCATGTCCTGGCTCTGCGACAATCCTCTGACCCCTTCGCTGCTCGTTCGTTTGCAGGGAAGACGCGGCTTTCTGAAGGCCAGTTTTGGACTGGCGGGCCTGATGGCGTCGGCGGAGACCGGCGCTGGGAGGCTGGCGGCGGAGAACGCTCGCGGTAACGGCAAGGGGGTCATCCATTTCTTCATGGCGGGGGGGCCCAGTCACCTCGACATGTATGACATGAAGCCCGAGGCACCGGCGGAGGTCCGCGGGCCGTTTCAGTCGATCGCCACCACGCTCCCTGGCTTGTCGGTCTGTGAATTGCTCCCCAGGCACGTGGCCATCGCCGATCGGCTGGCGGTGATTCGGTCGATTTCGCACGATTTGAGCGTTCACGACGACGCCACCCATTGGATTCAGACCGGGTATCCGCTCCTCAATGCCCGGCAGAAGGGACAGACTCATCCCTCGCAAGGGGCGGTGATCTCCAAAGTGCGCGGCCCCAACCAGCCGGGTATGCCCCCCTATGTCTGTATCCCGGAAGACTACCGGACCCACATGGGGTTCTACGAAGGGGCGGCGTACCTGGGGCAGCGCTACCTGGCGCTCAATGCCGGTGGAGATCCGAGCCTGGGAAACTATCGCCCTCCGGATTTTCAACTTCCCATGGAGGTCACGTTGCCGCGGCTTGACGACCGCCAGGCGCTCCGCCAGTCTCTGGATCGGCTGGCGCAGGGAGTGGCCGCGATCGAACCGTATCGAGAGGTCGAGGAAACGCAGCGGCAGGCGTTAGAGCTGACTGTTGGAGCGCAGGCCCGCGCCGCGTTTGACCTGGCGCGCGAGCCCGAAGCGGTCCGCGCGGCCTATGGCCGACATGCCTACGGACAGGGGGCGCTCTTGGCCCGCCGACTCGTCGAGGCGGGGGCCACCTATGTCGTGGTCAACCTGTATGAGAAGGATGTTGACTGGTGGGACGACCATTACACCATTGAAAAGAACTTGCGGAAGCGGCTCCCTCACTATGACCAGGCGGTCACGGCGCTGATTGAAGATCTTGCCACTCGCGGCCGGTTGCAGGACGTCCTGGTTGCCGCCTATGGCGAGTTTGGCCGCGCGCCGCGGATCGACGCGGGGGCGGGACGCGGGCACTGGCCGGGAGCGATGTCGGCGGTGCTGTGCGGCGGCGGAATCCAGGGAGGGCAGATCGTCGGAGCGACGACTCCTGATGGGGGCCGTCCCCACGATCGACCCCTGGGGCCAGGGGATTTGCTGGCGACCGTCTATCGCGTGTTGGGAATCGACCATCGCGAGACGCTGCTGGACCGCAGCCAGCGCCCGATCGGGATCGTCCCGCACGGGGAACCGATCCGCGAGTTGTTTTAGTCCTGCTCCAACCCTCCGCTCCCGTTCCATCCCAATGTTTGGCCAAACCATCGACACTGTGGAAGAGCTCAGAGACCTCCTGGGCGCGCCGACAGAATTGTCTCTGAAGAAACAACTCACCGAACTGGATGGTCATATGCGGGCGTTCATCGCCGCATCGCCGTTTCTGGTGATCGGCACGTTTGCCCGCGATGGCTCCTGCGACGTCAGTCCGCGTGGCGATCCCCAGGGACTCGTCCACGTCCTGGACGCGCGGCACCTGGTGATTCCCGAGCGCCCCGGAAATCGCCGGGCGGACAGTTTGCGAAACATTCTGGAGACCGGCCGCGCCGCGCTGCTGTTCCTGGTCCCTGGGCGGGGGGACACGCTGCGGGTCAATGGTCGTGCCTGCATCACCGGTGAAGAATCGCTGCTGGCCCCGTGTGCCGTCCAAGGGAAGCGTCCCAGCCTGGGGATCGGCCTGGAAGTGGAAGAGTGCTTTTTGCAGTGTGCCAAGGCGCTCATTCGCTCGCGGCTCTGGGAAGCCCCAGTGCCGCAGGATTCGTCCCCGCTTCCCTGTTTGGCGGAAATGCTGATGGATCAGACGCAAGTGGCGGGGCACACCGTCGCCTCGTTGCAGGCGCTGATTGACGAAGCGTACGCCACGAAGTTGTATTAACAGTGGGCGGCACGCCTGTGGCAGTAATCGAGCAAGGCCACATCCAAAGGCTGATCGGTCGTCAGCGTCACGTGGTCGATGTCGCGTGACTGCGCCCCGGTATGAACCTCGTCGATCCACTTCCCGACCGCCGACTGAAAACTGTCGCGGATCTC
>JBJXGA010000469.1:0-35112 GCA_046152955.1 Planctomycetales bacterium
GGCGGCGACGGCTTTTCAATGCGTTCGTCGCTTGGGCCGGGGGTTTCGCCGCAGGAATCAGGCCAGAGGATGACAGGCCAATCCGGTGTGGCCTGACGAAGACTCGGTTCAAGCGCCGCTCATCCAGGGAGCGAAGGGTGATGTCATTCTCACAACTGGAGACGCGCCAATGCGTCGGCCGGGCTCATTGAGCGGCACTCTGCATGTCACGGCGTCGCGTCGTTTCCCTGTCTCTTGTGGCCGCGGGAGCTCTGCTTCTGGGGTTGATTTGGGTCGTGTTTGGGCACTCGATTTCTCCCGAACAGGCGTTTGATAACGCCCTGGCGGCCATTGAGCGCGGCGATGTGCGCACAATCAAGGGGTCGCTCCGCGCTCTGGATCGCCAGCCCGCCTTCAAACGGCACGTGGCCCTGCTGGAAGGACTACTGCTGCTGCGGGGGCGCAATCCGGAAGCGGCGCTTTCCAGATTTGCCGTAGCGGGGGACGACGAACCCCTTCGCGAAAAGGTGCGCTTGCATACCGCCGAGGCGCTGTACGCGCTCGGACGGCTGGCGGAGTCGGAGTCCATTCTGCAGGAATTGCTGGCGGAGTCTCCACGCAACGTGACCGCGATTCGGCAATTGGCCGCAATTTATTATGACCTGGGAGCCAACAACGCCGCGCTGGCCCAGTTGCACCGGGTCATCGAATTGGATCCTGGCGACTATCGTCCGCACCGATTGATGGGATTAATGTACCACGATTTCGAGATGGACCAGCAGGCCGTTCAGTCGTATGAGCGAACGCTGGAACTCGATCCGCCGCCGGAAGTTCGCGAAGAGGTGGTGCGGGAACTTGCTGAAGCGCTCCTGGCGCAACACCAGGATGAACGCGCCTTGGAGCTCCTGGAGGAGGCGACCCCGGACGCCACGTCGCTCGTCTTGCGAGCCCAGGCGCTGTGGGTTGGCGGCCGGAACGCAGAGGCGCTGGCAGCGCTCGAACAGGCCCGGTCGCTGGACCCCGATCTGCGGTCGCTGCTGCTGCTGGATGCAGACATACTCGCCACGCAACGCGACTTGCGCGGGGCCCAGCGGCAGCTCGAGCGGTTATTGGCCGGCAATCAGTTTGACGCCGAAGCGCACTATCGACTGGCGCGTGTGCTTCGCCAGCAGGGGCGTGAGGACGCCTACGCGGCAGAAATGGAGCAGTGGGAGGCAGCCAAACGGCTTTCTGAACGCCGAACCGAGCTGAGCGTGCAGGCGATCGACGATCCGCGGAACGCGGCGATTCGCGATGAATTGGCGGAAATCTGCGAAGAATTGGGACAGCCCGAACTGGCGGCCATGTGGCGTTCCGCCGCCGCCGCTTGTCGCAGCGCTCGAGAAATCCGCAGCAGCCGGCCCCAGACGACGGGCGCCGGACCGTAGAGTGAGAAAGCCAGCCGAAACAGCGCGAGTACGCCAACCGGACCGTCCTCGTGACCCAGAAGACAAAACGCAATTGAAGCGGCTGGCGCCGGCCCACCATCCGCTTGCGGTTTCATCGTTGTCTGTTCGACGAAGCGCATTATCAAGGCCACTCCGCGGCTGCCGACGACTGGAATCGGCAGGGAAGTTGGGAGGGCTGCCAGTTTGAGGATTCCCGGCCTGCCCTCTGACACCCCAACCCGGTGTTCAAGGTTTCCTTCGGAATGGTCGATACATTCCCAAAAGTCGGTTCAGAAGGACTCTGTGAGGACCCGGATGAACGCGTCCGTTTCAGGCTGAGAACCATTCGATTTTGCGTTTTGGGGCACACGCGTTGACAGGTTCAGGGGCACCTCGGCATGCGCATCTCGTACCTGGCCTCCAGTTACTTCCCCTTTCTCAACGGAGTCTCTTTTGCCGTCCATCGGCGCGCGCGGTGGCTGCTTGGCCGCGGGCACCAGGTGCAGCTCTTGCGTCCCCAGGCCGACGATCGGTTTCCTGAAGACGTGCGACAGCGCGAGATGCCCGGCTGGGAGGAACTCTCCGCGTTCGACGGCTTTCAGGATGCCCCCTATCCCGCGATGCCGCATCCGATGTGCCGGACCTATCCCGTACCGCGCAGTCATCGACATTGGAACGTGGACCACTCCCTGGATCGGTTTCGCCCCGACCTGATCCTGATCGAAGACATCCCCAGTCTCGTCGGACTGGTCTCTCCCTTTGGGGGTGGATATCGGCGACTCATCGGAGCGGACTACGCCCGTCGCGCAAGGATTCCCACCGTCACGCTGCTGGAGACCGCCTGGGTGAAATACGGCGCGACGTATTTCGGTTCACTGGCGATGCGGTTGGTACGTCCTATCGTGGTTAGCATCGTTCAACGGGTGACTGGCGCCTACGACCTCAATTTGGCCCCCTCGACCGATTTCCTGGAGCGCAGCCGGGCGGTGGGGGTACGCCACTGCCAAAAGCTCCCGTTTCATGGCGTGGACAACACGGAGTTCTCCCCGGCCAATCGCCGGTTTGACCCGATCCCCAACGATCCGCGCCCCACGTTGTTGTTTGTCGGGCGACTCGTTCCCGAGAAGAGCGTGCTCGAGCTCCTCGACGCCTTCGATCTGGTGCGCCAAGAAGTTCCTGCCGCGCATCTGGTGATCATCGGCAGCGGACCACAAGAGCGGCAGATCCGGAAACGTGCCACACGCTTTGGAGCTTCCGTCTCGTTCCCCGGCGAAACATACGGCGACGCGCTCAAAGGGTGGTACGCGCGGGCCGATCTGTTCATCAATCCGTCAGCCAGCGAAGCGTTCTGCACAACCAACCTGGAAGCCATGGCATCGGGAACGCCGCTGGTCGCTGCTGCCAGCGGTGGACACCTCGACCAGATCATTCCCGATCACAACGGTTTGCTCTCGCGCCCACATGACCCGGTGGATCTGGCCCGTCAAATCTCAGACCTGCTGTCGGATCGGGCCCGACTGGCCCGACTGTCGGCCCAGTGCCGCGAGTCGATGCGTCCGCTGGACTGGAACGTCTGCTGCGAGCGGCTGGAGGCGACCTTGCTGAAACTGGTGGCCGGGGCTGCATCCGACCGCATTAAAGATAGTACTCGCCATCCCGCGCCGATCGATGTGCGGGGCCATCGTCCTGCGGGCCCGCATTCGAGCGGCCGATCGGACATGCGCCAGCCCCGAACGATCGAAACAAATGGGCGGCAGCCGTCCGACTCCAGGATGGGTTCCCCATGATCCCGTTCAATCGGGCCTTCGTGCCTCCCGCCGCCTTGGACTATGTGTCCGAGGCACTGGCCAGCGGGCATCTGTCGGGCGATGGCCCGTACACGCGCCGCTGCCATGCCTGGCTGGAACAGACGTTTGGCGTTCGCAAGGCTCTGCTCACCTCCTCCTGCACGCACGCTCTGGAAATGGGGGCATTGCTCCTGGACCTGGAGCCGGGGGATGAGGTGATCGTTCCGGCGTTCACGTTCGTGTCGACGGTGAGCGCGTTTGTCCTGCACGGCGCGACCCCCGTGTTCGCCGACATTCGCTCGGACACCCTCAACATTGACGAGCGCTACGTCGAGCGGCTGGTCACGCCTTGGACGCGGGCGATTGTCCCGGTGCATTATGGAGGGGTGGCCTGCGAGATGCTGCGGCTGGAGGAGCTCTGTCAGCGTCGCGGATTGACGCTGATCGAAGACAACGCGCACGGGTTGTTCGGAAAATACGATGGCCGCTGGCTGGGGAGCATTGGCGCGCTGTCGGCCCAGAGCTTCCACGAGACTAAAAACGTCAGTTGCGGCGAAGGGGGGGCGTTGCTCATCAACGATCCCGCGTTCATCGAGCGCGCCGAAATCATCCGCTCCAAGGGAACCAACCGGAGCGCGTTCTTTCGCGGACAGGTCGACAAATACACCTGGGTCGATCACGGTTCGAGCTATCTTCCCTCAGACATTTTGGCGGCGCTGTTGTACGCCCAACTGGAACGAATCGAACAGATACACCAGCGACGGCGGGCGATCTGGAACCGCTATGCGGTGGAACTGGCCGACTGGGCGATCGACGAACAGGTGTTGTTGCCCGGCGTCCCTCCCGCCTGCGAGCATCCCGCGCATCTGTTCTACCTGATCCTGCCATCGCTGGAGGACCGTCAGGGGTTGATTGAGCACGCGAAATCGCGTGGTGTGAGCAGCGTGTTTCATTATCAGCCGCTGCACCTGTCGCCAATGGGTCGGAAATACGGGGGACGTCGCGGCGAGTATCCGGTTGCGGAAGCGGTCAGCGACCGTCTGACTCGCCTGCCGCTGTTCTTCGAATTGACCGACTCCGAACAGGAGCAGGTGATTCGCGCGGTCAAGTCCTACCGGGTGCGGCAGAGAATCCCACACGATGCGCTGCGGCGCGCGGCCTGACGCGCGCTGATTCGAATGCGCGCAAACCGGGATCCTGGTTCGCGATTGCCAACGGAGTCCCGGCCCGGCTGCGTCGGGCCCGATGACCCGCCCTGCAGTGCTGAAGCACCTCAGCCCTGGACCTCGAGTCGGTCATCCCATGCGTTGTTTCCCAGGCCGATCTCCCCTACGATTCCATCGTCCCAGCGTTTTCGCGGATTGGAGTCGTTCCCGAACCAGTTGCCGGAGGTTGCCGATGCGTCTGGAGTCGTGTGCCCGAACCGGGCTGGTTGTGTCGGCTTTGGTCGCGGCACATGCTGCGGCGACTTCCAACGGAGCAGAGATGACCCCTCAGTACAATGTCCGGATGGATCGCAACGTCCGCATCCCGATGCGCGACGGCAAAAACCTGTCTGCCGACCTGACGCGGCCCGATCGCCCGGCGGACCAGCCGTTCCCGATCCTCGTCGAGTATCACCCGTATCGAAAAGACGATGTGAGCTGGTCCGGGCATGATTCGCACTGGTATCTGGCGGAACGGGGATTCATTTGCGTTCGGCTGGATGTGCGCGGCACCGGTGGCTCGCAGGGGATCAATACCGATGAGTACGTCGCACAGGAGCAGGAGGATGGCTACGACGCCGTGGAGTGGCTTGCGCGGCAATCCTATTCCAATGGCTGCGTCGGGATGTTCGGCAGTTCCTATGGCGGGTTCACGGCGGTCCAGGTGGCGATGAATCGGCCGCCGCACCTCAAAGCCATCGCCCCGATGTACGCTACGGATGATCGCTACACCGACGACTGCCACTACACCCCAGGGGGCAGCATGCGGATGTACTACGACGTGGGAACCTACGGGGGCAATATGGTCGCCATGAACGCGCTTCCCCCCCTCCCGGAATTGGCGGGACCGGATTGGGCCGAGCAATGGAAATCGCGTCTGGAACACAATGAACCGTATCTCACGAAATGGATGCACCACCAGACCCGCGACGAGTATTGGCGGAAGGCGTCGCTGCGCCCCGGCTACGACCGGATCGAGTGCCCGACGTTTCTCATTGCCGGCTGGCGCGACGGCTACGTCAACGCGATGTGGCGGATGTACGACGAATTGAAGTGTCCCAAGAAACTGCTGGTTGGTCCGTGGGTCCATACCCGTCCGCATGCTTCGACTCCCGGTCCGCGGATCAATCATTTCGACGAGATGGCGAGATTCTTCGGAGCGACCCTCAAGCCGATTCCCGATCCGCTTCCCGGCCCTTCGGTCGCCGTTTACATGCAGGCTTACGCACCCCCCAACCGCACGCTGGAAACCACCCCCGGAACGTGGCGAGCTGAGGACGAGTTCGCCCCCTTCGGCACTCGCCCGCAGACGATGTACCTGGCGACTGGAGGACGCCTGGTGTCTGAAGATCCCGCAGCGCTGCCGGGAACTTCTTTGCCGTTCGACTACGAACCGGCAGTCGGGATCCAAAATGGTTTCTGGTCGGCCGGCGGGATTTCGTATTATCTGGCTGACGATCAGCGGGCGGATGAAGCGCATTCGCTGAACTTCACCTCCGAGCCATTGACGCAGGAGACGCTGCTGTTGGGGTGGCCCAAGGTCGTGCTGTTCGCCGAGTCGTCGGCCAAAGTGGCGACCTTCGTCGTCAAACTATCAGACGTGTCACCGGAGGGACCATCGACCTTAATCACCGACGGCTCGCTCAACGGGACTCGCCGCGATTCGCTGCAAGAACCGCAGGCAATGGTTCCGGGCACGGTCTATGAACTGGACATCCCGATGCAGCCGACCGGATGGGTCTTGGCCAAGGGGCATCGCCTGCGGATTTCGATCAGCGGTTCCGATTTTCCGAACCTGTGGCCGACTCCCGAACCAGCCCGGCATCGCGTCCATTATCAGGGGAAACTGCGGTCGCGCATTCAACTCCCGGTGGTGGCCCCCTCCCGGAAACCGGCCCCCGAGTTTGGGCCGCCCCCGGCGCTCAAGAAGTTTGGCGTCTCGTTCAGCGAGCCTCCCACGCAAACGATCGAGATCGATCAGATCACCGGGGACGTCTCCATCCTGAATCGGCGGGGAGGCAAGACGGTCCTCGAGGAGGGGGCGGGAACGCTGTCGAGCGAAAGCCGCTTTCGTTGCACAGCGTCCAGAACCAATCCCGCGCAGGCCAGCATCGTCGGCTACCACAGGTACTCCATCGAGCGGCAGGACGGAACGTATGACGTCGTCGGCGAAAGCTCGATCCGGGCCACGCGCGATGCGTTCCACATCGTGATCGACCTGACCGTGCATCGCAACGGCCGACCGTTCTTTCAAAAACAATGGCTCGTTTCAGAGCCACGGAATGGGCTCTGACCGTGGCCTCCACACAGCGGCCCGAGGCAGTCGCTGCCTGGGGGGGAAGTTCCTTCTCGAGTCGATAAGATGTTGGTTTCCGATCGTTCGCACCCAGTGAGTCCACCGGCATGCAGTGGCCGATTGTCCTGAGTTTCAGTCTTGTCCTCCTGTCATTCCTTCTGGTGGGATTGAGCGCAAATTTTCGCGCGCGGAGCACCACCGGGGACTACCTCATGGCGGGACGGGAAGTCCATCCCTGGCTTGTGGGGTTTGCCGCCGCCGCAACGAATAGCAGCGGTTTCATGTTCATCGGCTTGATCGGCGTCACGGTGACCGATGGGCTTTCGGCGATGTGGCTGATGGTGGGTTGGATCGTCGGCGACTATGTCGCCTGGCTGGTGGTTCTGCGACGGCTCCGGGAGCGATCCGGAGAGTTGCAGGCGCAGAGTGTCCCCGGTTTTCTTTCCGCCGGGATGTCCCAGTCGTTTCCCATCGTTCGCAAAGGGGCCGCGCTCCTGACGATCGTCTTTCTGGCGACGTACGCGGCCGCTCAGTTCACCGCGGGGGGTAAGGCGCTGGAAGCGCTGCTCGGCTGGCCGCGAGCGCTGGGGATCGGGGTGGGGTTTGGACTGTTGCTGCTGTACTGCCTGGGAGGAGGACTGCGGGCCTCGATCTGGGTCAACACGGCCCAATCGTTCCTGATGATCAGCTCGGTGCTGCTGCTGCTGACTGTGGCGGTCCTAAGAATCGGCGGGCCGGAGGCGCTGTGGTCGAAACTCGCTGCGCTGGATCCGAAATACGTCGACTGGCGTCCGCAGAATCTTCGCTTCGGATTTCCCGCGTACATGCTCAGTTGGATCGCCGCCGGGGCCGGGGCGATCGGTCAGCCGCACCTCATGACCATCGCCATGACGATTCAATCCAGCGATCAAATGTACCGGGCGCGCCGCGTCTATTTTGTCTGGTATTGGATTTTCTCGGCGGCGTGCATTCTTGTCGGTCTGTGCTGCCGCGCCTGGTTGAACGAGGCTCTGGTTGCCGGGGCCGATCCGGAGATGGCGCTTCCGCAACTGGCCAGCGAGCTCTTGCCGGGGGGGCTGGTGGGGGTCATGCTGGGGGGAGTGTTTGCCGCCACCCTGTCGACGGCCGACACGCAGATCATCTGTTCGTCTGCCGCCCTGACGCAAGATCTGATTCCGAGTTGGGGGCGCTCGTATGGCGGCGCCAAACTGGGGATGGTGGCGATGTCGCTGGCGGTCGTCGCGACGGCACTGTTCGGCCCGGCCAGCGTGTTTGAGCTGGTAGTTCTGTCCTGGTCTTGCCTGGCGGCATCCCTGGGACCGCTCCTGGCGGTCCAGGCCCTGCGCGGGCCGCTCAACAACTTCATCGGCGCCGCCATGATGATTTGCGGCCTGGGAACCGCGCTGGTGTGGCGGTATCAACTGGAGCTCTCGTCATCAATTTACGAAGTGCTCCCCGGTATGCTGGCCGGATTTATGGTTTACGGTCTCCTCTATCCGATGGCGGCAACAGCGACGGAGGCCGTACCCGCCCCCTGTCCCAGCTCGGAGACCGAACCATGACGGCCGGTCCGATCATTGGCATCCTGATTCCGGACGATGCGACTCATGCCGCCGAACTCCTGGGTGACGCGGTGGAGCTGGCGCGCCCCTTGGGTGGTTGCGTGGCGGCATGGACCTTTTCGGAGGATCCGGCCCATCTTCGGCATCTGATCGCCCTGGGTGCCGATCAGGTCCATGCGACATGCGGCGGAATTCGTGGAGCGAACCATCGGCTCGCCGCGGCGCAAACCTGGTGGAACGAGTTGCGTCCGCGCGTGGTGTTGGCTTCGGCTGCGGGAGACGACCGGCCCCTCGCCGCTCGGCTGGCAGTCCGTTGCGGCGCGACCCTG
The DNA here is from genome assembly GCA_046152955.1 of Planctomycetales bacterium. Lineage (GTDB taxonomy): Bacteria > Planctomycetota > Planctomycetia > Planctomycetales > Planctomycetaceae > SIAF01. The sequence goes on from JBJXGA010000469.1 coordinate 8,586, forward strand.
GCCTCCCCCGTCTTGTCGGTGACCGCGCGGCGCGGTGGAATCGAAATCACAGCCCTCAGTGGCGATGGTCGCCAGGCGCGGCAAATCATACTGGCGGACCAGGAGTCGGCCATCGTCACGCTGCGGCCCGGCGTCGGACAGCCGCGGCAGGAGATTCCGGACCGATCGGGACCGATCCACCACCTCGCCGTCGAGCCACAGCCGGAAACGGTGACCTTGATCGAAAGGTGGTCGGCGGACCCTGCCAGCACGGACATCGTGCATCTTCCCCGTTTGGTCGCCGGCGGCCGCGGCCTGGGAGGGCGGGAGGGGTTTGAGTTTCTGCGCGCCGTTGCCACGCACTTGGGGGCGGGGGTTGCCGCCAGTCGCATGGCGGTTGACCTGGGCTGGATCGAGCGCGAACGCCAGGTCGGGCAGACTGGCAAGAGAGTCAAACCCGAGTTGTATCTGGCGTGCGGCATCAGTGGGGCGAGTCATCACCGCGAAGGGATGGCGGAGAGCCAGCACATCATCGCGATCAACACCGATCCGGCGGCGCCCATTTTTGAGATCGCCCACCTCGGATTGGTCGCCGATTGGCGACCCACGCTGCACGAGGCGCTGTCGCAAATCGATCCCAGTCCCGAGCCAGCCTGACCAGGTGATCGATGTTTGGTTCGGAACACGTGACGCGAGAAATCCTCGGCAATGTGCCGCGCTGGGCGGCCCTGGGATTTTACGCGCTGGCGGCCGCCGCCTGCGGAATCGCCGCCTGGAGTTTTTGGAGGCGGCGACAGCGTCGGCAGCAGGGACGCCGCCTCGAGGGAGCGGCGGCGTGGTCGTTCGACTGGCGCGCCTGGGGCGCCGCGATTCTCTTTCAAGAGGCCATTCGCCGGGATCGGTTTGCCGGAATCGCCCATTTGCTCGTGGTCTACGGCTTCGTGATTCTCTTCGGTGGCACCTGCCTGGTGTTTCTGGAACATGATACGCCGCTGCATTTTTTCTACGGCTGGTTTTATCAGGGGGCGTCGCTCGTCGTCGACCTGGGGGGAGTAGCGTTTTTGGCCGGGTTGGCGATGTTTCTGTGGCGGCGGCATGTGGTCGAGCGTGCTCCCATCCTGCGTGAATGGTGGGTCGCGTCGCTGACCTGGTTGCTGTTGGCGATCGGCATCAGCGGATTTCTCCTGGAAGGGGCCAGGATCGCACGCGACCTTCCCGACTTTGAGCGGTGGAGCGTCGTAGGGTATGGCCTGGCGCTTCTCTTTCGCGGGATCGGACTGGCGAATGAAACGGCATTGCAGTGGCATCGCGGGCTGTGGATCGGCCATGCCGCCTGCTGCATTGCCTTCTTTGTGTTGTTGCCGTGGCAGTTTTTTTCCCACATGTTCTATGGCCCGGCGAGTTGGGCGTTGAAAACCGCTCGGTCGTGGAGTACGCTGCCGCCGCTTGTTCCCAGCGAAAGTCCGGGAGCGCAGCGCTGGATCGATTTCGCCCGTGTTGATCTCATCCAGGCGGACGCCTGCACCACTTGCGGACGATGCGTTGAGGTTTGTCCCGCGACCGCCGCGGGAAAGCCGTTGCAACCGCGGAGCGTCGTCCTGGGAATTCGCGCGGCGATCGGGACTGACAGTCCTCCCTTCGATCAATCGACGAGTCGGGATTCGGCTACGAACGCAGCCAAATCGATGGCCGAATGGGTTCCCGACGAGTCGCTGTGGTCCTGTACGACCTGTGCCGCTTGCAATGCGGTCTGTCCGGTGGGGATTGACATCTTCGGCAAGATTGTCGAATTGCGGCGCGGCCGGGTCGAAGCTGGAGTGGTTCCGGAATCGGCGGAACGGCTGTTCGATAGCGTCGCCCAAGGGGCGAATCCCTTTGGCCGGGCGAACTCCGAGCGCATGAACTGGTCGCACGGATTGGAAACGCCGATCGCGGACGAGGACGAGCCAATCGAGCTCCTGTATTGGGTGGGGTGCGCCGGGAGCTTCGATCCTGAGGGACAGTCGGTCGCGCAATCGATGATCAAGGTGTTGAACCATTTGCAGGTGAACTTTCGGGTGTTGGGTTGCCGGGAGCGCTGCACCGGCGATCCGGCCCGGCGACTCGGGGAAGAAGGGTTGTTTCGCGACCAGGCCGAACAGAACCTGGCGACCTTCGCCCGTCATGGCGTCCGAAAAATCCTGACGCATTGCCCGCATTGCTGGAACACGTTCCGCAACGAGTATCCCGATGTCGCCAACGCCTCAGAACGGCCCCGATGGACCGTCCAGCACCACACGGAGTTTCTGGCAGAGCAGATGGCACAAGGCAAACTCAGCTCCGCTCGACTCGCCGCGGAACGGATGACCTGGCACGATCCGTGTTACCTGGGGCGGGGGAACGGCGTGACGGAGCCGCCGCGCGACATCCTGAGCCAGGTGCAACCCTTGCCCGTGGTGGACATGCCGCGGAATCGTGCGGAGTCTTTCTGCTGCGGGGCGGGGGGGGGAACGATGTGGGTCGATGTCCCCGGCACGACGCGCGTCGAGAACTTACGCGCCCAGGAGTCGCTGTCCACGGGAGCCCAGACCGTCGTGACCGGCTGCCCATTCTGCAAAGTGATGTTGCGGAACGGACTGGATGCGCTCGGCTCACCGGCGATGCGGGTCCGCGATCTGGCGGAACTTGTCGTTCAGGCGGAGGGACTGTAAGCCATGTCGCGCACAATTGCCTTCATCGCCAGTCAATGGACGAACGGCGGCCAGCGCGTGCTGCCGCTGGCCGATCGCGCCGCGCTCTATGCCGCCGGTTCCTTTGGCACTGCGCCCACAGTGTATTACCCGCCGGGGGATGTCCTGGCGCGGGAGTATGCCGTGGCGGCGCGCTGCGACGTGAGAATCCTCGGCGAATTGGGCGAAATCGGTCCGTTTGCCACAGCCTGGATCGGTGCCGGTTGGCTGGAAGCGCGCGGCGACGAGTTTGCCGCGCGGCTCAGTGAGACCTATTCCGCCTCGCTGCTGTTCGATGTCTTGAAATGTTCCGGAGGGAGCGACGGTCCCCGGACAGTGGTTCGAGACGCAGGTCGCGGAGCGAGCGACTTGCTGCAGGTATTGGGGCCGATGGTTCTGGTCATGTCCCCCCTGGCGGAGCGCCCGGCGTACATCTCTTGGCACCGTCGGAGACAGGCCCGGCGACAGATTGCCGAGGAAGACTCGTTGAGAACTGCGGGAGAAGTCTCTAATCGAAAACCCAATCAGGCCAGCGTTTTTCCAGCGCCAATCGCCTGGGGGCCGGTCCGCCCGAGGACACGCCGGACAGAGAGCTCAGGGGAGGCGGCACTCGAACAGCGCATGGACGCCGCCTTCGGCGTGGCTGCCGCACGCGCCCCGACGGGTGGAAAACCGATTTGCGCCGATCCGACAATCTGTGCCGAGCACCTGGTCCGATACCTGGCACACTACGGGTTCATTCGCCGGTCAGATCGGCCTTCTGACGTTTGGCCGGAAGCGGCGGAAGTTCCGCGTCGCGCGGCAGAAGACTCGGTGAGACCCGAGCGCCGCCCGGACGTGCCATCGCCGCTCGATCCCGCGATCCTGCGCCGACCCAGGCAGTCCGGTGACCCGCCAACCCGCCGGCGCCGCCAGCCGCGCCGACTGGTCGAGAGTGCGGGTGGCGCCCTGTCGGCGGCGATCCTCCGACGGCCGCGCAGAGTGACCGGCGGGACAAACCGAAAGCGCGGTCCGCGACCGGTTGGTGAATCCACAAATTCCAGCAACCCCCGGAGTGCTCGCAGTGTCTGAGTTCGCTTATTTGTTCACGCCGCTGCAAGTCGGTCACCTGACGGTGAAAAACCGCATCTGTTGCAGTGCGCACGCCGACGCTTTGGCCGAGAATGGCATGCCGGGGGAGAGAGAGCGGCGCTATTACGAGGAGAAGGCCCGCGGCGGAGTCGGGTTCATGATGTGTTTCGGCTCGGCGAGCGTTCACCCTTCGAGCACGGCGCGCGACTGGAACGGGGTCGAGGTGTTCGACGATCGCGTGATTCCCTACCTGGCGGAATTCAGCCGGACGATGCATCAGTATCAGGTGCCGGTCGTCTGCCAGATCACGCATCGCGGCCGCCGCGGGCGCAGCATCGATCTGTGGAATCGGCTGTACGGCCCCAGCGACACGCGCGAACCGAACCACCGTGAGAATCCGCATTCGATCGAACTGTCGCAGATCGACGAGTTCGTGGAGGCCTTTGCCGCCGCCGCCGGACGGCTCCAGGCCGGGGGATTTGACGGTTGCGAAGTGATGGCCAGCCACGGGCATCTGATCGACCAGTTCTGGTCGAGAAACGTCAATCAGCGGTCGGACGATTACGGCGGAGACCTGACCAACCGCCTGCGATTCGGGGTGCGGGTGCTGGAAACGGTTCGGGAGCGCGTCGGTCGGAACTTCATCGTCGGCATTCGCGTCACGGGAGACGATTTTGTCGAGCATGGACTGGGGAACGCCGAAATGCAGGAGATCTGCGGTCGGCTGAGCGAGCGGCAACTGATCGACTACTTCAATGTCATCGGCGGTTCGGCGGAGACGTTCGTGGGAGAAGCGATCGCGGTTCCGAACATGGCGTTTCCGCTGGGGGTTTATGCCCCCCTGTCAGCCAGCATCCGTCAGGTTGTGGACGTTCCGGTGATCATCACGGGTCGCGTAGTCGATCCGGTGCAGGCCGATCAGATCATCGCCCAGGGGCAGGCCGATCTGTGCATCATGAATCGCGCGCTCATTGCCGATCCTCATTTTCCCAACAAGGCGCAAGCCGGACGCCTGGAGGACATCCGCCAGTGCATGGGTTACAACGAAGGGTGCATCGATCGCATTTACACCGGTCGGGGAGTCACCTGCGTCCAGAACCCAGTGATTGGCCGCGAGCGCGACTGGTCCGACCTGCCTCCCGCCACCTCCAAGCGGACAGTGGTCGTCGTCGGTGGGGGGGCCGCCGGACTGGAAACGGCCCGTGTCGCAGCGGCCAGGGGGCACCGCGTTGTGCTGTTCGAGAAGTCGGACCAGCTCGGCGGACAGACGCTGATCGCCAATCGCGCGCCAGGCCGTCAGGACTTCGATGGCGCCACCCGCTGGTCGAGTCTGCAGTGCCGAAAACTGGGAGTTGACCTTCGTTTGAACACGCCAGCGACACTCGAATTGATTCTCGCCGAACAGCCCGACGTTGTGGTGCTGGCGACCGGCGCAACGGCGCGACGGCCGAACCTGCCCGGAATGGACCAGCACCAGGTGGTCTCCGGCTGGAGCGTTCTCCAGGGAACGGCGCTCGAACTGGGGCGCGTCGTGCTGGTGATCGACGAGGAATACGGCCACCAGGGGCCGACGATCGCCGAGTTCCTCCTCGATCAGGGAAAAGAAGTCGATCTGATCACCAGCCAGGAGACGATCGGCAATTTTCTGGGAGCCACGACGCGCCCGCCGCTGTTGCGGCGATTGTTCCGCAAACGGGCGCAGATTTTCAACCACCTCGAAGCGCAGTCTCTGAAGGATGGCTGCCTGACCGCCAAAAACATCTGGTCGGGCGATCTGCACGAAGTGGGCCCCTATGACAGCTTCGTTTACGCTTATGGAGGGGTGTCGCTGGATGAGTTGAGCGCGCCGCTCAAGGCTCGCCAGGTGGCCGTGGAACTGGTCGGCGACGCGTTCGCGCCCCGCTCGCTGCAGCATGCCATTTTGGAAGGACACAAACTCGGACGCGAACTGTGACCGAAACCGCATCGGCAGCCCTCAATTTCCAATTCAGACTTCCCTCGGCGGAACGACTGACGCCATGAACCCGCATCCCGATTTCACCGATCCCGCCACCTATGCTCCGCTCCGCCGGGGAGTGGAACAGGCGGTCACCCTCATTCCGGACGCCTATCGGAGCGACGAGTTCTATCGACTCGAGCAAGACCGTGTCTGGTCGCAAAGCTGGGTCGCCGTCGGTTATGTCACCGAAATTCCGCGGCCGGGGGATACGCTGGTCGCCGAAGTTGCCGGGCAATCGATCTTTGTCGTTCGCAATCGGGACAGCGAGCTGCGCGCCTTTCACAACGTCTGTCGTCACCGCGGCTCACGACTGATCGCCGAGAACACCAACTGCAAGGTCATCCGCTGTCCCTATCACGGCTGGGGCTACGGCCTGGATGGCAAGCTGCTGGGAACCCCCTATTTTCAGGGGCTGGATGTTCCGGCGGACGTGCAAAACGTCTATCAGATGACGCCGGGAGTGGCCGCCGAATTCCAGCAGGAGGACTATCCTCTGCTCCCGGTCCACGTGCGAACCTGGGGGGGGTTGTTGTGCGTGAACTTGTCGCCGCAGCCGATTCCGTTCGACGAGTGGATCGGCGATCTGCCGCAACGCTTTTGCCGCCATCCGCTCCACGAAATGGAACTGGTCCGCCGCCGGACGTACCAGATCCAGGCCAATTGGAAGCTGATCGCCGAGAACTTCATCGAATATTACCACCTCCCGTGGGGCCATCCGGAACTGTGCAATGTCTCCGGATTCAACAACCACTATCGCTACCAGGGGCCGGGAATGTACACCGGTATGGGAACAATCCCTCTCACGAACGATCCGAAGACCGTCTCGTTCGATCTCCCGGAACTCCCCGGCCTGGATGACACCGAGTCGCAAAGCGCCTACTTCGTCCTGCTTTTTCCGAACATCGCCTTGTGGATGTTCCCGCACCACCTGTTGACGCTCCTCTTTCGGCCGGCCAGCGCCGGCGTCACCATCGAGCACCTCGACATGCTGGTCCATCCCTCGGCCAAGTCCATCCCGGACTTCGACGCCATCACCGATCGCATCCTGAAGTTTTGGATCTTCGTCAACGATCAGGACATTCGCCTCGTAGAAAACGTGCAGCGCGGCCTGCAATCGAGCGCCTATGGGGGGGGCCGGATGTGTTACCACTTCGAAGAGCCCGTCCACCGCTTTCAGAACATGGTCGCCAATCAAATGACCGGCCGCTTTCAGACGCCCCCCGGAGATTCGCGGGAAGAAGCCCCGACACTTGCCCGCCCAAACGGGCCGCGTTGAACGGACGGCCGAATCATAATGCCGGCCTCCCTGGCGCGGCCATCTGCTGCCACCAGCAAGACGCTGAACTGGAGCACGCCGCGGACACTGCGCGGCTTCCGGCCACAACCGAAAAGAAAGAGTTGTACAGGACGGCACGGCACGGACATTAGCCGCAATCAAACGGGCGAATTGAACAGAAGGACCCAGCGCGACAGAGAGCCGCAACCAAACTGGAAGAGATTGACCGGAAGGCGCAGACGATCGCCGGAAGACCCCATCCGGCTCGCCCGGATGTGGTCTACCTGAGATCCTCTGTACGCGCCTGTCCGATGGTTCCCTTTTGATTGCGGCTTCCGGTCGCGCTGTGTCCTTCTGTTCGATTCCTTGCCTGTTGCGGCCATCGGCCGCGCTCTGTTCGCTGCGCATTTGTGTGCCATCTTGTCTCGCCGTCGCTGGGAGCAGATCAGCAAGGGGTACGCACATGTCAAGAAAGCCCGTGGGGATGGATCCGACCCAGGTGATCCAGCGCCCGAAGAATCGCGTCCAGAACGGCGTCCAGCCGCTGGCTGACATCCGCCGCCAGAAAGCGGAGGACAAAATGCCCGTGCTCCTGCAACAGGGCGTCCTTGCGACGATCGCGGCGATAGGGCTCTCCGCCATCGAGGTGCTGGGCTCCGTCGAGTTCGATCGCCAATCGCGCCCCAGCACACAGCAGGTCGATCTCCATCCCTCCGTGACCATCAAACGGGATCGGCAAATGGGTATTGAGGCGAAATCGCCCCCTGGTCGCCTCCAGCGTTTCGAGTCGGCGATACAAAAACGCCTCCGTCGCGCTCCGCGCGCGGCCGACCCCTTCCCCGGCAAGAGCCGGATCCTGCGCAGCCTGCTGAAACAGTCCCGCCAGCGGAACGTCGACCCCATCCCGTATCAGCCGCTGGACGCTCGCGGCGTAGGTCGTTTTCCAGCGCGGATCAATCGGCAGTGGAACTTCCGGGGGCCATCCCGGCACGGCGCTGGCCGGTAGCTGAATCACATAGCCCACCGCCTCGTAACCGCGGCAGCGGCGATCGAACATTCGCGAAAGCATCGGCACGTCGAGGTCGGCATAGTCGTACACGATGACCTCGCGCTTGGCCTGGTGCCGACGGTGCAGGCGGCCGACGTACTGCGCGACTGTTCCATGCCAAGACACCGGCAGCGTCAGGAACAGCGTGTCCAGCCGCGCGTCGTCGAATCCCTCACCCACGTACCGCCCGGTGGCGATCAGCACGCGCGACTCTCCTTCCGGAATCTCCACCAGCCGCGCGGCCGCCGCTGCGACCTCCTTTTTCCGCATTCCGCCGCGCAAAATCACCAGGTGCCCGACGCGTCCTTCCAGCGCGGCGGCCAGAACATCCAAATGCTCGTTCCGCTCGGTTAGGACGAGGGGCGATCGTCCCGCAGCGACGGCTTGCTGCACTTCCTCGCAAATCAGCCGATTGCGCTGCGGATCGCGCATCAATTCGTCATACAGTTGCTGAAACTGCACCCGTTTGTCGTCGCCGGCGACCGCCAGGGAACGAAAACCGGTGGGACGCACCAGAACCGCGTGCGAGAAGGGGCGGAGCGCCGCCTGCGAGCGGGGATCGACCCGATGGCGAATCGGTCCGCACTGCATCGAGATGATCGGATGATGGCCATCCTTGCGGGTCACCGTGGCGGACAATCCGGTGACGTATCGGGCCTTCGCCTGGCGGACGACCTGTTCGAAGCTCACCGCAGACAGATGGTGGCACTCATCGACGATGAGTTGTCCATAGTCGCCGACCAGGTCCAAAACCTCTCCCTTCCGGGTCAGGCTTTGAATGAGCGCCACGTCCAACTGTTTCGTCAGCCCGCGGCGACCACCACCCAGCCGCCCGATCGACTTGGCCGGTACATCCAGAAATGTCGCCAGCCGCTCCACCCATTGGTCCATCAGTTGACGGCGATGGACCAGCACCAGTGTGTTCACTTTCCGCTCTCCGATGAGCCAGGCGGCAATGACGGTCTTTCCGAACGCGGTCGTGGCGGCCAACACTCCCGTGTCGTGTGCCAGCAGCGACTTCGCCGCGGCCTCCTGGTCGGGAAGCAATTCTCCGTGAAAGGCAACCGGCAGCGGTTCCCCACCATGCCGCTCATCCCGCAGGACGGACGTGATTCGCCACTCCTTCAGCAACGCCTGGACCTCGTCCAGACAGCCTCTGGGAAGCGCCAGGTGCGCCGGATGGACTTCGGCGCAGGAAATGATGCGCGGCTTGCCGTAGGTCGGCAGGCGCATGGCCTGCGCTCGATAGAACTCCGGGTTCTGAAACGCGGCGATGCGGATCAGCCGATTCCAGAGCGCGGGTGTCAGTTCCTCTTTGGCGATGTAGATCTGATTTCCCAGGATCAGCTCCAAGCGTTCGGGAAGCGGACCAGGGAGTGGCGTGGCAGGCAGTCGGCGCGTGGGGGTGGCCTCCCTTTCGCTGGCGTCAAACAGGCTGGGGTTGGTCGCTGAGAGCGCATCGGTCGGCCCGAAGGCCGCTGCCACCGGGTCGTCTTCCATCGTCGGAAAACGGACTCCGACCACCCTGCCCCGTTTCGCCGCGCGGGAGACGATCGCCTCGACGGATTGCCGTTCAAGCGGCTCGATCGACGACAGCAGCGACCACTGGTCGGCGTACGGCTCGCCTTGGTCATCCAAAAAGACGCTGTTGCCCTGTGTGCGTGCCCCCTTTTGCAAGGGAAGCGCAATCAGGTTCCCAAACCCCCCTTGCGGGAGCGTGTCCTGATTGGGAAACAACCGGTCGTAGGAATCCAGTCCGATCTCCGGCTGCCGATCCATCGTTTCCGTCAGCAGGGTCGCGCCAAGTTTGCGCGCCAGCGTCGCCGGGAGCGGTGTCGCAAAAAACAACCATAGGTGCGCTCCATTGCCGCTGCGGGATCGTTCCCACACCGCTGGCAGTCCCAGCTCGCGACAGGTCTGCAAGATGGCCCGTGAGTCGTCCCGCCACGTCTGGTTGTCCAGATCCACCGCCAGAAAATGGCACGTCTCGTCACGGAGCATCGGATAGACTCCCATGACAAACTCGCGCCCGGCGTCGTCCGTTCCCAGCAGATGCCACCGCACGGCGTCATCGGTCACCGGCACGAAGCGCTGATGGCTGCACGCGGCACATTTGATCCGCGGCTTTTCGCAGATTCCCGGCATCCATTCGTGCGCGCAGACCGGAGCGTACCCCGACTTTCCCGTGCGACGATTTTCGAACCGCCGCGCGAAGACGTCGTCACGCCCGCGAAACAATCGTCGGAACAGCGCAACCTTCGCCTCGGGAGGGGAGTGTCCGTCGACTCGTGGAATGGCCAGGTCCATGTGTTCTCTGGTGAATGGAACGAGCGGTGTGAATTGGAAAACACCCGTGAACGGATCCTCCTGGTTCCGCCTGTACAAGATAACACGCACTCACGGCGGCTTGAAGCCAGCGGCATGGGACCGCCACCAAAATGCAAGAAATTGACCGGAGGGCGCCGACGATCTATCGAAAGGCGAATCGCCCTCCCGCGCAGGATCGCTGATACCCCACAACTCCGCCATTGTTCTGTCACAGATTGTACTGCCTTCCCCCCCCGTCCGAAACGTCGCGATCGGAGCACATTGCCACTGGAATCAAAGCGAACGCTGTGGCGACATCGGACCTTCGAAACTGGACTCCGCCAGACGTGTCTTTTTTCGTGCATTTCGTGGTTCATTTTTTGAAAACCGTCCTGACCAAAGTAACGCGCGCTTGTCAGAGGAAGAATCAACCACGAAATACACGAACAACACGAAAGGCAATCGATTGGCGGAGATTCATTCGGAGGACCGCGGCCCGAACTTCTCTGCACCGCAATCCAGCAGAATCTTTTTATGGCGAGAAGATTCTCAAGTTGCGAGAGAGTTAGACAGAACCATAGAAACACCGATGACACGGATGATCAGAGGATCGAGTCACAGGTGATGATCCGTGCCCATCCGTGTTATCCGTGGTCAAATCCCTTTTGGTTGCGATCATCGGCCGCGCCAAGTGCTTCTGTTCAATTCCCAGCTGGCCGCAGTTGCACGAAAATGCCTCACGCGCAGACGCGGAGGTCGCGGCGAAGGAGGTGACGTTGGGTACGATGGAGCTGAGACGGCAACCCATCGACAGCGATCCGAGTGGAATGGTTTGGCCGACCACGGCCCAATCCTCTCCGCGCCTCCGCGTCTCCGCGTGAGCAATCCATCACAATCTTGTCGCCCCAAATTTGATTGTCGCAACGAGAGATCTCGGAAGCCGCGGTCCTCAATGATCCAAATCGACCGCTGGCTCGCCTCCGCCGATGGTCAACAGCGCTCGAATGGACTTTGCCGACAACGATTCCGAAAAGAACCACGCGGCGCCATCCCCGCGCAAGGCATAGGCGCCGCCGACGTGCCTGGAGGAGATTCCCGGTCCAGGCTGAGGATTGATCTTGCCGGGCAAGCGGTCGAAATGCAGATCGCGCGGTTCCATCCAGTGGATTCCCGAATCCGACGTCTCCACGATGAGCAACGTTGATGCCATACCGTCGGTAAAGTCGGCTTGTGTCGTCGTCTGGCTCCCTGGCCACGCGGTCTCTGCGCCGATGACCGCCACATAGCTGGTCATCTGGGTGGCGGGAGATCCCGTTAACTGACCGTCGCTGGGACACCGATAATACTCAGCTCCTTTCGCCGCGATCGATTGGTTGTGTGGGCTGTCCCAAGATTCGTCGAGCCGATAGGCGTTGTAGAGTTCTTCCTGCCCAAGGTACGGTAGGATGAGCACCCGCCAACTGTGACTGAGCTGGCCATGTTCGTCGGCGACGTACGCCGGGGGAAAGCTGCCGTAGTCATCGTGATACTCGAACAGAGCCAGTCCGATCTGATGGAGGTTTTGCCTGCATATGCCTCGCCTGGCTCCGCCACCCCCTGCGGACTGTGTCGCCGGGAAACACAGTGCGATCAACACCACCCCAATTGCAGCGATCACCAGCCACTCCGTGATCGAAAACGGGCCGAGACGCCTCACTTTTTTGGGACGCCAGCGGGACTCGTCTGCGGGAAACGATGGAATGTCGTTTGACATGGAATGGCTCCCGGCTTGTGCCGGATGATGGAAACGGTTGGCTTGCGGCAGACTTCGCCGACGAGGGTATGCCGGTTCCGGAAGCAGGCTTTCCGGTGGCCGCGTGGGTGTCTAGAATTCAATGCGGCAGAATCCTCTTGCTGAACCTCAACTCATGGATTGACGATGGCGCTTTCTGGACGGCTCGGAACCTTGACGGCCCGTGACATCATGACGGAGCGGCTGGTTGTCCTCCGCGAAACGGACACGATCCAGCATGCAGTGAATCTCTTCGGCGATTTGCACATCTCCGGCGCTCCGGTGGTCAATGACGAGGGAGTTGCCGTGGGCCTGCTCTCCATGTCCGACATTATACCTGCCGTCGCGGCCCGTGTGGGGAATTCGTCGGCAAGTCCGCGCCCCCAAACGCGCGACGATGAATGGGCCGAGATTCGCGCGCTGTTCAACACCGGCGATACCAGCCAGGCGGCGGGCGCCAACGAACTGGTCGGCACCTGGATGTCCCGGCGGCTGATTTCGGCGGTCGAAGAGACCTCTCTGGTCGAGTTGTCGCGGTTGATGTGCGATGGACATTGGCACCGCCTGACCGTCGTCGACGCTCAGGGGCGCCTGCGAGGAATTATTTCGACGATGGATATTCTGGCCGCCCTGGTGGCGGCAGCGGAGGAGGGGACGTGAGTCCCGAATCCTGTTTTCGACAGTCGCTGAGGATCGCGAAGGACACCCCTGGGCAGAGCAGCCATCCAGGCCTTACCGTAAAGTCGATGACGGTGGGCCTGCGCTCGCGGGGCCGATTCAGTCAGCGTGCAGGTTTGGCAACGTAGGCGATCTCTTGATTGGCGAGCTGGTACCACCCTGCGGCGCTACGGGACGATGCTCATTGCTCCTCGTGTCGAAAGTGCGAGTTTTGCACTGGCACGACGCATTGCAGCGTTTTGAGCAACACCTCGGCGGGAGAGCCGATGGCGTCCACTTCCGCGATCAGTCGCGAAGGATAATAGTCGAGGACCGGTTTGGTCTCCTGCTCGTAGACCTCGAAACGCTTGCGGATGATGTCTTCCTGGGCGTCGTCGACGCGATTTTCACGAATGGCGCGGCGACGGATGCGGTAGATCATCGCTTCGGTGTCGGAACAGCGCAGGTAGACGACTTTGAGCACATTGATATGCGTTTCCAGCAATTCCGCCTGCCGCCGATTGCGGGGAATGCCGTCCAGAATCAGCAGGTCTTCGTGCGGTTTGTAAACCGACAAGACGGTCAGCGCGTCCAAGTGCCGTTTCCAGACGCGGATCGTCGTCTCGTCGGGAACCAGGATTCCCTGCGAACTGTATCGATAAATCTCCTTTCCTTCCGCGGAATTCATGTCGAGCGACCGAAAGACTTCGCCGCAGGAGAGGTGAAAGAACCCAGGAATTGCCCCGATGATCCGTCCCTGTGTACCTTTGCCGGCACCGGGCGCTCCAAACAAGAGGACCGTGTGATAGCGTGGCTGAGACATCGCAGACTCCTGGAAGCAGCCCGGAGATGGCGCAAACCAGTCCGGAAAGGTGGGACATTCAATCGGATCGTACAGCCGTCATGGTAAACAGTCCCGCGCAGCGCGACAACTCCGCGGCGCCGCGGTCCCGCGGCCGGACCCCAGACGCCAGGACGGCGCCGCTTGCCCCTCCTTCTGCGACTGCCTATGATCGCCCGTGCGAGTCAGGTTGTGCGTCACGAGCGTGAGGAGCGATTGCCGGTATGGGGCTGTTCGACAAGTTGAAGCGGGGACTGCAGAAGACCAAGGAGATTTTGCAGACCGACGTCCGCGATCTGTTCAAGTCGGGAGAACTCCTGACGGAAGCGAAGATTGACGATTTTTACGCCCGGCTGATTGCCACCGACATGGGAGTCGCTTCGGCCTCTGCGATTGTCGCCGACCTCCGCGAAATGCACTTGGGGCGGACTGTCGTCCTGGACGAAATCTGGGCCACTGTCCGAGCCCGCCTCAAGAACCTGCTCACCGGGAACGCCGACAGCCTTTGGGACATTACGGCGCCGTTGTCTCCCCTTCGATTTGCGGAAAGTGGCGTCACCGTGATCCTGGTCGCCGGCGTCAACGGTGTGGGCAAGACCACTTCGATCGCCAAACTGACGAATCTGTTGATCAAGAATGGCAAGCGGGTGGTTCTGGCCGCGGGAGACACGTTTCGCGCGGCCGCCGTCGAACAGTTGACCCTCTGGAGCCAGCGGCTGGGTTGTGAAATCGTGACCAAGCCGAGCGGTTCGGACCCGGCGAGCGTCGCCTATGCCGGGTGCGCACGGGCATTGGAGATTGGCGCCGATGTGGTTGTCGTCGACACCGCGGGACGCATCCAAACACAGCAAAATCTGATGAAGCAGCTTTCCAAGATTCAGCGGGTGATTGGCGACAAGATCCCCGGCGCCCCGCACGAGGTGCTGCTGGTTCTCGACGCCACGACGGGCCAAAACGGAATCAGCCAGGCGCAACACTTTTCCCAGGCAGTCTCCTGTTCCGGACTGGTGCTGGCCAAACTGGACGGAACCGCCAAAGGGGGGATCGTCCTGGCGATTCGGCAACAGATGAACCTTCCGGTCAAGTACGTCGGCGTGGGGGAGCAGGTCGACGATCTGGAATTGTTCGATCCCGAAGCGTTCGTCAATGCGCTGTTCGAAAAGCCGTGATCAGCACGGCGCTCCTGCCCGTTCATCTCATCCCAGTTGTTCTCTCCTGATATTTGCATTTTGCCATGACCGTGCGTCGCGCTCTCGTCAGCGTCAGTGACAAGTCCGAGTTGGAACCATTCCTGCGGGGTCTGGTGGACCTGGAGTTTGAAATCGTCTCCACCGGCGGAACGCGGAAGTTTTTGCTGGAACGGGGCTTGCCGGTCACCGACATCACCGATTACACCGGCTTTCCCGAAATGCTGGATGGCCGGGTCAAAACGCTGCATCCCAAAGTGCATGGCGGATTGCTGGGACGCCCCGATTTGCCGGAAGACGCCCGCGCGATGCGCGAACATGGCATCCTGCCGTTTGAGCTGGTGGTCTGCAACCTCTACCCGTTTGAAGCCACGATCGCCCGGCCGCAGGTGACCGTTCCCGAAGCGATCGAGAAAATCGACATCGGCGGTCCGAGCATGATTCGTTCCGCCGCGAAGAATCACGCCTATCTGTCGGTGGTGACCCAGCCCGCGCAATACGCGCGGGTGTTAGCCGCCTTGCGGACCGGTCCCCTTTCTGCGGGATTGCGGCGGGAACTGGCGGCCGCGGCATTTGAAATGACCGCCCGCTACGATCGGGCGATTGCCGACTATATGGGAAAGTTGGTCGCCCCCTGCGACGGCGGAGCGGCTCCGACCGCGGCGTCTTCCCTTCCCCCTGCGCATCCCGACACGCTCGTCCTGCGGTTTTCACGCCGTAGCGAACTGCGATACGGCGAGAATCCTCACCAGTCCGGGGCTTTTTATGTCGAAGCCGATCCTCCAGCCGGCAGTCTGGCCGCCAGCCGACAGCTTCACGGCAAGGAACTCTCTTACAACAATCTGCTCGACCTGGACGCCGCGCTGCAATTGGTTCGTGAATTCGATCAGCCGGCGGCGGTCGTGATCAAGCACAACAACCCCTGCGGCGCGGGAATCGGGCAAACGTTGGGCGAAGCATTCGAACGGGCATATTCCGGCGATCCGGTGAGCGCCTTCGGATCGGTCCTGGGGTTCAATCGTCCGGTCGATCTCGCGGTCGCCGAAGCGCTCTGTCTGCCGGACCGATTCGTCGAGGCGATCATTGCTCCCGGCTACCTCCCTGAGGCGCTGGCCGCTCTCACGACCCGGCCGAAATGGAAAGCCAACGTGCGAGTCATGGAGTGTGCGGGGCTGAGCGGTCCCCGACAAGTGTTGCACGACTACCGCCGCGTCTCGGGGGGGTTGTTGTTGCAGGAGGGGGATACGGCTGCCGATCCCCAGGAGGCATGGAAGGTCGTGACCAGCCGCAGCCCCTCCCCGGAGGAATTGGCAGATCTGCGGTTTGGCTGGAGCATCTGCCGGCACGTCAAGTCGAATGCGATTGTCTTCGCGCGACAGGGAGCGGTCGTGGGGGTGGGGGCCGGCCAGATGAGCCGCGTGGACTCAGTGATGATCGCGTCGCACAAATCACAGGGGCGCAGTTCCGGCGGGGTCGTCGCCTCGGATGCGTTTTTCCCCTTCCGCGATGGGGTCGATCTGGCCGCGAAGGCGGGGATCACCGCGGTGATCCAACCGGGCGGCAGCCGCAATGACGCGGAAGTGATCGCCGCGTGCAATGAGCACGGAATGGCGATGCTGTTCACCGGTCGGCGGCATTTCAAGCATTGACCGCGCCCCGCGCGGCCTTCGCGGTTTCAGTCGAGTCCCACCCAAACGGCGAAGGGGACGTCCGCCAAGGGCGTCCACCAGTGCCGACGGGGCGACTGGTCAATCAGCCAAACGGTCTCAGACGAGCCATTCGGCAATGTGAAATAAATTGGAAATGTTCAAATTCGTCGCGTGGCGATTCACCCCCACCGGGGGAGTGCTATAATCGTCTGTGACACACATCACAGTTGCCCGTCCGTCCGGACAGGGAAAAGGAGCGAAATGCCGAGCGATTCCCCGACAAAATCCCCCCCACCACGCACCAGTCTGCCGTCGGAGGGGGGCCAGCGCCTCCTGGACGCCCTGCGCCTCAAAGAGGCCCGCGTGGGGGTCATCGGATTGGGATATGTCGGCCTGCCGCTGGCCAACCTCTTTCACCAAAAGGGGTTTCGCGTCACGGGATTCGACATTGATGCCCGCAAAGTGGAGGCCTTGGCCGCCGGAACGAGCTACATCGGCCACATTCCCGATTCCCGCGTCGCCGAGTTGATTCGTGACGGTCGGTTTTTCCCCACCACCGACTTCTCCCGGATCAAAGAGGTTGACACGGTGTCGATCTGCGTTCCCACCCCTCTCGATCAGCATCGGGAACCGGACCTGTCGTACATTGAATCGACCGGTCGGACGATTGCTCCGCACCTGCGTCCCGGACAACTCATTGTTCTGGAAAGCACGACCTATCCCGGCACGACCAGAGAAGTCCTGCTGCCCATTTTGGAGGCCGGCAGCGGCTTGCGGGCCGGCGCGGACTTCTTTCTCGGATATAGTCCCGAGCGAGAAGATCCCGGCAATCCGAATTTCTCCACGTCGACCATTCCCAAGGTCGTGGGGGGAATGGACTCACAATCGCTGGCGGTCGCAGTGGCATTGTATGAGCAGGCGGCGGCTCAGGTCGTCCCGGTCTCCTCATTGGAAGTCGCGGAAGCGTGCAAAATTCTGGAAAACACGTATCGAGCGGTGAATATCGCGCTGGTCAACGAAATGAAGGTGCTGTTTGACCGCATGGATCTGTCGATCTGGGAAGTGATCGACGCGGCCAAGACCAAGCCCTTCGGATTTCAGGCGTTTTATCCCGGTCCGGGATTGGGGGGGCACTGCATTCCGATCGACCCGTTCTACCTGACCTGGCTGGCCCGTCGGTATGGACTCAACACGCGGTTCATTGAACTGGCCGGAGAGGTCAACTCCCGGATGCCCAATTACGTTGTGGATCAAGTGATCCGCAGCCTGAACCGCGCCGGAAAAGCAGTCAACTGCGCAAAAATTGCGGTCATTGGAATTGCTTACAAAAAAGACGTGGACGATTCCCGCGAGTCCCCGGCGTTCGAGATCATTGAAGGGCTGCTGGAACTGGGGGCGGATCTGTCGTACCACGACCCGCACATTCCGCGCCTGCCCAAAGTCCGCAAGCATGAACTGCACATGGCCAGTCAGGAATTGACCTCCGACTACCTGGCCAGCCAGGATTGCATCGTGATTGTCACCGATCATACTGCCGTGGATTGGTCCCTGGTGGTGCGCCAAGGACGGTTGATTGTCGACCCGCGCAACGCCACGGGAAAAGTGACCGGCTCTCGGGAGCACGTCGTGAATTGACCCCCATGTCCGGCAGAGAACCCGTCTCTGCCTGTTATTTTTGAGGATTTGTCCAGTTCGTTGTTTTTGCGCGGGCCTGTGAACTTTCGTTATCCATCGTTCCTACAGGCATTCGTGAAGCATGATCAAGTATCTCGTCACCGGCGGAGCCGGGTTCATTGGATCGCATATTGTGGAACGGCTTGTGTCGCAGGGGCACACTGTTCGCGTCCTGGACAATCTTTCCACGGGCTCGCGACAGAATCTCATTGGGCACGGCAACAAGGTCGAATTGGTCGAAGGACCGGTGCAGGATTCCGCCACCTGTCGTCGGGCGGTTCAAGGGATTGAAGTCGTCTTCCATGAGGCGGCGCTGGCCTCAGTTCCCATGAGCGTCGCCGATCCCCTGGCGACGCACGAAGCGTGCGTCACCGGAACCGTCACACTGTTGGACGCCTGTCGGCAGAATGGCGTTCGCCGCGTCGTCTATGCCGGGTCCAGCAGCGCGTACGGCAATTCTCCCATCATGCCCAAGTTGGAAACACACCTGCCGGAGGTGCTCTCCCCTTATGCTGCCGCCAAACTCGCGGCGGAATTGTACATGGAGTCGTTCGCCGCCACCTACGGCCTGGAGACCGTGCGGCTGCGGTACTTCAACGTGTTTGGTCCGCGTCAGGATCCCAAGAGCCCCTACTCGGCGGTGATTCCGCTGTTCGTCGCCAGCCTGCTGGCGGGGAAACAGCCGACGATCTATGGCGACGGGTCGCAGTCACGGGACTTTATTTACGTTGACAACGTGGTAGCGGCCAATCTGCGCGCGGCGGCCGCAGCGCCAGCGGTTTCAGGACGGGTGTACAACGTCGCCTGCGGCGAGAGCCTGAGCGTGAATGACCTGCTGCGCAAAATCTGCACGCTATTGGACAAGCCATTTTCCCCGCATTATGCCCCGCCGCGCGTCGGGGACGTGCTCCATTCCTGGGCCGACATCTCGCCCGCCCGGACGGAGCTGGGCTACGAAGTCGAAGTGCCGTTTGACGAGGGGCTGAAGCGAACGGTGGCGTTCTATGCGGGCCAATGAATCGGGATGCGTCTTCTGGCGGACGAAAACGCGTGTCTGCCTGGACGCGTCTGAGACTTCCCATCTGGGGAAAGCCGGCGCGCCGCGAGAAATTGCGGGGAAGACAATTGATCCAGCCCGGCATTGCCTTTACACTCAAGGGACGTGAATCGATCCCTCCGGCGGCCACCCGCCTCAATCCGGATGCCTCCCCCGTGTGTTGTGCGCCGATGCGCGGATGATCCTTGTGACAGCATGCGCTGATTGACGCCATGCCCTTTCCAAAATAGCATTAGTTATGGGACCAGGGGACGAGACCAATCAGGATCCGCCTCTTGAAGCGCATACCTCCCCGCGCTCCTCTGCGGAAGGGGTTGATCCGTCCATTGACGTGACGGTCATCTCGAATGCCTCCACGATGCAACCCGAAGCGCCGGTTTCCCCAGCGCCCCCCCCGGCGAGCAAGTTCGTTCCCGGCACGCTCCTGTTGGAGCGGTATCGGATCGTCAGCCTCCTGGGCAGGGGAGGCATGGGCGAGGTGTATCGGGCCGACGATCTGAGGCTCGATCAGCCCGTGGCGCTGAAATTCCTGATGCCCACCGCCGGCGGCGAGGCAGTGGCCATTGCCCGCATTTCTCAGGAAGTCAAGCTGGCACGCTGGGTCACCCACGCCAACGTTTGCCGCGTCCACGATCTGGGACAGGCCGAGGGACTCCAGTTCCTCTCGATGGAATTTGTCGACGGCGAAGACCTTTCGACATTGCTGCACCGGGCGGGGGGGTTTCCCCGCGCCCGAGCCCTGGACCTGGCGCGGCAAATGTCCGCCGGTCTGATGGCCGCACATGCCAAATCGGTCATCCACCGCGATCTCAAACCGGCGAATCTCCTCCTCGATCGGCAAGGGCGGCTGGTGATCACCGATTTCGGATTGGCGGCGTGTTCCGAACAGTTGTCCGCCCAGCGGACCGCCGTCGGGACGCTCCCTTACATGGCCCCGGAACAACTGTTCGGTCAGCGGGCGACGGAGCGGAGCGATTTGTATGCCCTGGGGCTGGTGCTGCACGAGTTGTTCACTGGGAAACGGGTGTTTCGGGCCGAGACCTACGAAGAACTGCTCAAGGTGCGGCGGACGGTCAAAGACGCCGCCTCACGAATCGATCCGGCTTTACCTGACGATGTTCGGCAGATCGTGCTGCAGTGTCTGGCGTTCGATTCCCAGGCGCGGCCGGTCTCTGCCGCCGACGTCTTCCGGGCGTTGTGCGCCCTCCCGCCGCCACTCGCTGTCGGAGGAACAGAAGTCTTTTCGGGAACGATGACGCTGCTCTTGGCCGATGTCCCGACAGGAGGAGTCGGGTGCGACGGAGGGGCCGTTTCCTCCACGGTCGTGACGCCCCTCACGTCGGCCAGGGTCCGCGACGCCGTAGCCTCCACCGGAGGGATCCTCTGCCAAACCGACGAGCGGTCGCTGTGTGCCGCCTTTCCCACGGCACAGCTCGCACTGGCCTCCGCAGTGCGGTTGCAGACGCTGCTCAAGTCGGAAGTTCCCGGAGAGTCTCCGATGTGGCCGCTGCGGGTGATGCTGCATACCGGGGCGGCGGACATCAAGCGCGGTGAACTGACCGGGCCCACGGTCGCGCGGACGCGTCAGATTTTGGAAATTGGTTATGCCGGACAGATTTTGGTTTCGGCAACAACACAGGAATTGGTCTGCGATGAGCTCCCCGCAGGGGTCACGCTGCGAGACCTGGGGCCGCATCGACTGCCCGATCTGGATCGTCCGCAGCGCTTGTATCAGGTGGTCGCCGAATCGCTCCCCGACACGTTTCCGCCACCCCGCTCGCTGAGCACGATCCCCAACAACCTCCCGCAACAGGTGACCAGTTTCGTCGGACGTGAACAGGTACTGGCCCGCCTCAAGCGCTCGCTCTCCTCCAGCCGCCTGGTGACCCTGCTGGGGACCGGCGGCGCGGGCAAATCCCGCTTGTCGGTCCAGGCGGGGGCGGACCTGCTGGGGGGCTATCCCGATGGCGTCTGGTTCGTTGAATTGGCCCCACTGACGGACGAGTCGCTCGTGCCGCAAACGGTCGCCGCGGTCATCGGCATTCGCGAAGAGGGCACCCGGCCGATCGTCCAGACGCTGCACGAACGGCTCAAATCGCAGCAGATGCTGATCATTCTGGACAACTGCGAACATCTCGTTCCCGCCTGCGCCGCGCTCGCCGAGGGGCTCCTGCGGAAGTGCCCCCAAGTGCGGATTCTCGCCAGCAGCCGGGAGCGGCTGGCGATCGGGGGGGAATTGGAATTCCGCGTGCCCACGCTGTCTCTGCCGGCAAAAGCCGACGGCGTCTCGGCGGAACAGGCGCTGGAGTTTGAAGCGGTATCGTTGTTTGTCCAACGCGCGCAAGCGGTCTCCCCCTCGTTCCAGATCACGCATCAGAACACGCGGGTGATCATCGACATCTGTCGCCACCTGGATGGTATTCCGCTGGCGATCGAGTTGGCCGCGCCGCGCGTTCGCGCTCTGGCTCTGGAAGACCTTCGCAGTCGGCTGGATGACTGTCTGCGAGTGCTCAGCGGGGGCCTCCGCACCGCGCAGCGACGCCAGCAGACGATTCGCGCGCTGATCGACTGGAGCTACGATCTGCTGGCTGAGCCGGAACGGAAGCTGTTGGCCCGGCTGGGGGTGTTCGCCGGCGGCTGGACGATGGAGGCGGCAGAAAAAATCTGCGCCGGCGAGGGGATCGAAGTTTTTGAAGTGCTGGACCTCTTGACCAGTCTCGTCGACAAGTCGCTGGTGATGGCCGACACCGAATCGCGCCACGCGCGCTATCGGCTGCTGGAAACCGTCCGGCAATACGCCCACGACAAGCTCCACGACTTTGGGCAAGCCGACCACTTCCGCAAG
Organism: Planctomycetales bacterium; assembly: GCA_046152955.1. Taxonomy (GTDB): domain Bacteria; phylum Planctomycetota; class Planctomycetia; order Planctomycetales; family Planctomycetaceae; genus SIAF01. The sequence goes on from JBJXGA010000469.1 coordinate 30,655, forward strand.
CGCCACCAGGAACATTACCTGGCCTTCGTCCAAAATGCGCACCAGCGGCTGAACAGCGCCGAAGGGGGACTTTGGGCCGACCGCTTTGAAATCGACCACGACAACATTCGTGCGGCGATCGACTTTGCCGTCGGCGTTCCCGAGCGGGCTGAGGCGGCCCTGCGGCTGGTCAACGAAATGTCCGCGTTTTGGATCCCGCGCGGACATTTCCGAGAGTTCGATCAACGAATGACGGCGGCGCTGGCGGCCACCGAACATCTGGGCCGCACCGAAGAGCGGGCTCTGGCGCTGATTGGTGCGGGGAACGCCCGGCTGGCCTGCGGCGACTGCGAGAACGCCTGTCGCCGCTATGAAGAAAGCCTGACGATTCGCCGCGAACTGGGAGACCAGAGCAAGACCTGGCACTCGCTGTTCAATTATGGCAACGCACTGAATCTGGTGGGGGATTTGGCCGCCGCCAGGGCGTGTCTGGAAGAAGCGCTGGCCCTGTCGGTGAACTATCCCAACACGTATGCCGGAACTCGGTGCAACCTGGGAGAGACGTTGGCCCTCGCGGGAGAGGCGGCCTCAGCCGAAGCCATGCTGAGAGAAGCACTGGAGGGCTTCCGCAAGTCTGGCAATTCCGCCGCCGTGGCGGAAATTTCCAATTTTCTCGGGCGGATCGATCAGTCGCGCGGCGATCTGGCCGCGGCCCGCGCGCATTATCGCGAAGCGGAGCTGCTGTTGCGGATCAATCGGTTCGTCGGTTTTGGCTTTTTCGCCGGGCCGTATTGTTTCGCGCTGTTGGCGCTGGCGGCGCAACAGTGGGATCGGGCGGCCCGACTGTACGGCGCACATGACGGCATCCGCGATCGGCAGGGAACTCCGCTCCCTCCCGTGCTCCGGAACGAATACGATCAGGCGCTGCGGCAACTGCACCAGGCGCTGGGGGATGAAGCGTTTCGCCGATATTATGAGGGGGGGCGCACCATGACCGAAGAACAGGCCACCGCGTACGCGCTGGAAGAATGGGATCCCGACATCGCTTCCTCCCGATAGTCGAGGCACCTGGATGAACTACTTTACGCATGGAGTGCGGTTTGTCGATCGCCCCTATTTTCTGGTGGGAACGGCGCTTCCCGACTGGTTGTCGGCAATTGACCGCCCGGTGCGATTGCGGTCTCGAACCGTCGCCCCCTTTGCCGATGGATCGCTGAATCCGGCTTCGGAGCTGGCGGCGGGAATCCTCCAGCATCTTTCCGACGACGCCTGGTTCCATTTGACCCCCGCGTTTTTTGAAGTGACCGGCGAACTGACCCGGATGTTCCGAGGAGTGCTGGGGAACGACGACGATCATCGCCCCGCGCTCCTGGGGCACATCGTCATGGAGATGCTGCTGGATGGAGTGTTGATCGCCCGCGAACCGGCGCTGTTGGATGCCTATTACGCGGCCTTCGCTCTGGTCGATCCGCAGTTTGTCGAACAGACGGTGAATCGCATGGCCTCGTGCCCTACGTCGCGGCTGGCGTTGTCGTTTCCCGGATTTCGCCAGGAACGGTTCCTGGCTGATTACCACGATCCGCCACGGATGCTGATGCGGTTGAACCAAATCATGCGCCGCGTCAAACTGGGGCCATTGCCCCCGGAGGTGGAAACGGTCCTCCGACCGGCCTGGACGATCGTGGAAGCCCGCGCCGCCGAGTTGTTGCCCGGCGACGCCAATCACCCGGCGCCGCGCCGGAATTCTGACTGATACGATTTTCCGAGGGAACCCGCCATGAAATATGGCTTGAACATGCTGCTGTGGACGACCGACGTCAACGATTCGCACCAGGCGCTCCTGGAGCAGATCAAGACCTGGGGGTACGACGGCGTCGAGTTGCCGATTTTCGAACTCGATGAGGCACGTTACCGAACGCTCGGACGACAGCTCGATTCGCTCGGGCTGGAGCGAACGGCAGTTGCCGTCTCCACCCCCGACGCGAACCCCATCGATCCCTCGCCGGCGATCCGACAAGCGGCCGTCGATCGGTTGAAACGGGTCGTTGACGCCTGCCAGGCGGCCGGCGTCAGCAAGGTCTGCGGCCCAATCCATTCCGCCCTGGGGCAGTTCAGCGGACAGGGACCAACGGCCGAGGAATGGGCTTGGGGCAAAGAGACGCTGACCCGCGTCGCCGACCATGCCCGCCAGGCCGGCGTGACGCTCGTCGTCGAATACCTGAATCGATTCGAGTGTTATTTTCTGACCTGTGCCGCCGACACGGCGCGGTTTGTCCGCGAAATGGATCATCCTTCCGTGCGGATGATGTACGACACGTTCCACGCCAATCTCGAGGAGAAGTGCCTGGCCACCGCGATCCGCGAGTGTGCCGCGGAAACGGTCCACGTCCACATCTCTGAAAACGACCGCTCCACCCCCGGCGCAGGGCACGTCGACTGGGCGACATCGTTCCAGACGCTGAAAGAAGTCGGCTACGACGGCTGGCTGGTGGTGGAAGCCTTCGGCCTGGCCCTCCCCGCTCTGGCCGCCGCCACGAAAATCTGGCGGCGGATGTTCCCCACCGAAGAACACCTCGCCCGCCACGCGTTGGAGTTCATGAAGGCAAACTGGGAAGGGTGACCCCTATGGAGTGCGGGAAATCTTTCCCGCTTTTCGTTCTTCCGAAACAGAACTCCGTGCGCAAAGACAAGCCCCTCCCTCCGCCAGCAGCCTCACCCCCCCAACCCCACGTCGTATCGTCGGACGCAGGCCATGTCCAACCGGCGTCTGATGGATCAGCCCGCTGCGTCTCCAGCCTCTTTCGGCCAAACCGCCAGGCCCGCCGCTACGGTGCAGACGAGCATATTGGACAGGTTGACCCATTGCGAGAGTTGGTGATACATCCGGAAGCTCGGCTCGCGGGCCGCGGGGTCGAGCATCGCATCCAAAGGTGCGTAGATCGCCAGGTAATCGATCGTCGCGATCGCCAGCGCGCTGACCAACAACCACAGCGCGGCGCGCAGCGCTGGTCGGCGGAAGCCGCCGCGCCAGGCGCACAGTCCGAAACCGAGCGCCAGTCCCAACAGCGCGAACTCAAATCGGTAGAAGATCGGAAACAGGATCCGCGGGTGATTGAGTTTGGTTTCGGCGGTGAACAGGTCCGAGCCGCGTAACGCGACCACCAGGACAACAAAAAACGGCGCCACCCCCACCCAGGCCCCCAGGCAGAGTCGACACAGTGTCAGCCATACTTTTAACGACATCGCGATGCTCCACAGTCTGACAATTCCGAACTTCAAGCCCCTTCCGCCCTGCGCCTCCGATTCAGCTGCCCAGAAAGCAAGTGCGCGGCCGCTCACAAAATCAGCATCGCATCCCCATAGCTGAAAAATCGATACCGTTCGCGGACTGCCCGGGCATATGCTTCCAGCAGCAGGTCGCGCCCTGCCAGCGTACACACCAGCACCAGCAACGTCGAACGCGGGAGGTGAAAGTTGGTCAACAGGGCGTCCACGGCCCGAAACCGATAGGGGGGCCGAATGAACAGGTCGGTTGTCCCCCGCCACGCGCCATCGTTCTGTCGGGCAATCCACGCCGACTCCAACGTGCGCAACGAGGTCGTTCCGACCGCCACCACATTTCCTCCCCGTTGGCGCACGGCGCGCAGTTGGGCAGCGGTCGCTTTGGAGAGTTCGCACCATTCCGTATGCATGCGGTGTTCGTCCAGTTTCCTGGTGGTGATCGGTCGAAACGTCCCAATCCCCACATGCAGCGTCACAAAACCAGTATCAATCCCCGCGCGGCGACAGTTCTCCAATAGCTCCGGCGTGAAATGCAATCCGGCCGTCGGCGCCGCGACAGAGCCCGCCTCCCTGGCGAAGATCGTCTGATACCGTTCGAAATCGGCCGGATCGGCTAGCGACCGCTCCAGGTAAGGAGGAAGGGGGACCGTGCCGAATCGATCCAGCAATTCCTGAGCATCCTCTTCTCGCTGCGGCCGCGCGGTCCACGTCCCTTCGTCGTCGCACGCCAGGAGTTCCAGCGGTAACTCGTCTTTCGATTCAGGATCGTGCGCGGGGGTGATCACGAGTTCTTCCCCCGGTCGGAGCTTGCCGCGCGTCTGCCCGATCAGTCGCCAGGCGCCGTCCGGAGCGCTCCCCAGAAACAATCCCTCCCAGCGACCGCCAGTGGCTTGTCGGTACCCCACCAGCCGCGCTCGCAGGACACGCGTGTCATTGAGGACCAGGCCATCACCCGCCGCCAACAACTGCGGCAACTCTTCTATGCGGCGATGTTCGATCGTCCCCGCGGCGCGGCGCAGCACAAGCAGCCGCGCGTCTTCCCGCCGCGCCGGCGGATGCCGGGCAATCAGCTCCGTCGGCAACTCGTAGTCGTACAGTCGCAATTCATCGGTCACGGAGTCATCCCGTTCATTTTCGGTCCGGAATGCCGCCCATCCCGCCCATGAGACCTCAAGCCACCCATTCCTGGGGCGACTC
>JBJXGA010000471.1:0-4116 GCA_046152955.1 Planctomycetales bacterium
TGCGTTACCTCGCCTGTTGCTCCGCGATGGTCAACCTCGACAGTTTTCTGGGATTCAACCACAACTATTTTCTGTACCTCAATCCAGAGGACGAGCGGTTCGTCATGATCCCCTGGGATCTCAACGGCTCGTTCGCGGGGATGACCATGTCGGGATCCCCCGAACGCCAGGCCAATTGGAGCATTGCGACTCCTTACATCTGGCACAATCGCCTGGTGGAGCGGCTGCTGGTGATCCCCGCCTATGATGCGCTCTATCGCCAGCGCCTGCGGGAGTTGCTCGACCAGGCGTTTCAGGCCGACCGCCTGAGCGCGTCGATCGACGCCATGCAAGCGTTGATTGAACCGGTGGTGGCGCGCGAACGCGCGGCTTCCAAACCCGAGTTGCCAGCCGGATTGGCGCTGCTCATCGCCCTGGGGGGACAGCCGACGGAACTCAAGCCGTTCATCGAGCAACGGTCCCGCTCGGTGCGCCGACAACTGGAGGGAGAGATTCGGGGAAATGAGCTGATACTCGGGCTGGGGATGCCGACCGAGCGGGACACGCTGGCTAAACAACTGGCCCGGCCGCTGTTGAAAGCGGTCGATCAGAATCAGGATGGCCAGTTGTCGGTGGATGAGATTGCCGCCGGGCTGGCTGAGTTGGAGCGTCGTTCGACAGCTCCCGCAGCGGAGGGAACCCCCGTGCTGAACGAAGAAGCGCTGGCCAAACAGATCGCGAACATCTTTCCCAAGCGGTCCGGAATGTTCCAATGGCTCGGGGGGGGACGAGCTCCGTCTCGAGCCGGGTTCGGACCGGGACCGCTGCTGGCTGGCTATCTTCTCTACGGTCTGGGTCACGATGTGTATGCCCAGCCTCGGGAACATCTTGCAGAACTCGCTCCCGCGCTCCTGGTGCGTGCCGACGCCAACGAAGATCAACTGGTCGATCAACGGGAACTCGCCCGCCTGCTCAACTGGCTCCCCCCTGTGCCACAACATTTCGGAGTCGACGTCCAGGCTGCGCAGCCCGAGAAATCCACTGGACGAACCCCTGCTTCTGAATAGCGACCGCGAAACCTCCCGGCGCCTGATCGGCCGACTGCCGCGACGTAGCCCATCTCATCCATGACCACCTCCGCACGCGTCCCCCCGATCCGCATCACCACGTGCAATGCGGCCCCTGTGAACAGTGCGGGGGATTATGTGCTGTATTGGATGATCGCCTTTCGCCGAACGGGCTGGAACTTCAGCCTGCAGCGGGCGGTGGAATGGGCGGTTCAACTGAGAAAGCCACTGGTCATTTTTGAGCCGCTTCGCGTGCAGTACCGCTGGGCCAGCGACCGCTTGCATCGGTTTGTGATCGATGGTATGGCGGACAACGCCCGTCGTCTCCAGGGGCGCGAGCCCCAGGGGATTCTGTATTACCCTTACGTGGAGCCCCGATCGGATGCCGCAAGCGGCCTTTTGGAAGCACTTTCCCGGCACGCGAGTGTCGTGGTGACCGACGACTTTCCCTCATTCTTCCTGCCGCGGATGGTGGCCCGAGTCGGACGAATGCTGCCGGTGAAATTGGAGCAGGTGGACTCCAATGGCCTGTTGCCGCTTCGCGCCACCGATCGGGTGTTCACCACGGCGTTTTCGTTTCGCAGTTACCTGCAAAAGGGGTTGCCGGAGCATCTGGGCGAGTTGCCACAGGAGGATCCGCTGGCCCGCGTCCGATTGCCGCCGATTGAGAAGCTGCCACTTGGCATCGCGCGTCGCTGGCCGACGGCGAGCGCGCGACTCTTGGCCGGAATGAAGAAGGAATTAGCGGCACTCCCCATCGATCATTCCGTCCCGGTGGCGGAAATCCGGGGTGGCGCCGGGGCGGCCAACCAGCGCTGGAATGAATTCCTGAATCGGCGTCTGGCGGACTATGCCGAACTGGCCAATCAACCCGATGCGGAAGGGCGGAGCGGGCTGTCTCCCTATCTGCATTTTGGACACATCTCGCCGCACCAGTTGTTTCATGACCTGATGACTCTGGAAGAATGGACTCCCGAACGGCTTTCCCGTCGGACGGGGGGACAGCGCGCCGGTTGGTGGGGAGTCAGTCCGGGGGCCGAGTCCTGGCTCGATCAGGTCGTGACCTGGCGGGAACTGGGATACAACATGACTTCGCACCGCACCGATTATGACCGGTACGAATCGCTCCCCGACTGGTCGCGCGCCACACTCGAAAAGCACGCCCGCGACCGGCGGGAATATGTCTATTCGCTGGAGCAATTCGCCGCCTCTGCCACGCACGATGACTTATGGAACGCTGCCCAGACGCAACTGCGGCGTGAAGGGGGGATGCACAACTACCTGCGGATGTTGTGGGGGAAGAAGATTCTGGAATGGACCGCCTCTCCCCGCGAAGCGCTGGCGATTCTGATCGAGCTCAACAACCGCTATGCGCTCGATGGTCGCAACCCCAACTCGTACTCGGGCATCTTTTGGACTCTGGGACGCTACGACCGGGCGTGGGGACCGGAACGACCGATCTTCGGAACCGTCCGCTACATGAGTTCGCAGAATACCCGCAGAAAGCTCCCGGTCAAGCAGTATCTGGAAACTTACGGGTCGGGTGGCACGCGCTGAAAAGGGCGTGGCATGCGACCGTGGTGGACGCTGCCAGCGGCCAAGTCCAACACATCAAAACCCCCAGAAAACTCATAGAAATCCATAGGTGGCCATAGGTTGCCAACAGGGAATCTATGGGCCGACAATCATAACATGAGTAGCGTCAACAGCTTGTGAGCCGAGCCTTACCATAGAATGCCAACCGTTTCACAAGGTGATGCCTGAGCCCCATAAAATATTATCCAGGTGTAGAACCGCTCCCCCCTCCCCGCCGCAATCACTGCTGGTGCGCGCGAAAACGCTTTGCTGCGGCGGAGAGGGGGGAGCGGTTCATGAGCGAGGGAAACCGGGTGTCAGGCGTGTGTGTAGCTGCCAGGCAGGCCTCCGCTGGCACAAGGCCAACGGGGGGCTCGCGATTCATTTAGAGATGCCATCTCGTCGTTCCAGCGGAGCAATTCCGGGATCAATTCGCCGCATTGGCGTTTCAGACGTTTGCCCAAGCCAAAATAGAACCAGCTTGCGAGCCAATGCACGACGATATCTTCAACGACTAAGAGCATATGATACATTCGTACATATCTACCTGTCAAGCCAGCATCCGGCAGCACAAATTGCAGAGTGTGCCCGCGAATCCTGGCAGTAGCCACGCTCACCAGAGCGTGGGATTCGCAACGAGCACCCACAATCCGGCGAATTTGTCCACGTCGGAAGGGCTGAAAAGCGATTTGGACACTCCCAAATGGAATCACTGTGAAAATCCTTGCAGGCCGCGCTCTGCCACCGTATCCTCATTCCCACTCATCCAAATCGCATAGCTGACGGCATTCACCTTTCTTTTGCTCTCGACGAAGGGGCAGGCCATGCTGATCCGACAGTGGTTCGATCTTGCGCGTCAATCGGTCACCCGCGACTGGTTTCGCCGCCGCGCATCCGGCGGCCGATGTCATCACGGTCTGGAACCTGATTCCCGACATCGACGGAGGGTAGGCCAACGCGGCGGGGAATCCGACCCGGATCGAGCAACTCGGGGCGACGCTCCTGTTCGTCAACAAGGTGGGAGGCAAAGCGACCGGACGATTCGTCAGCCCGACCGAAGTGGTGGCGACCGAATGGGGTGGAATCGTCGGGACGGTCGCCGCGACGACGATCAACTGGGCGAATGGAACCGCCTGGACGTTTCGGCCGGTCCCCACCGGACTGCCCGACCTGGGGGGTCGGCTTGCTACCCAGGGATAGCGACCGCTCACTCCCAACCGGCGGCGCGCGCCAACAATTGTCTCAGCAGGTCGATCACCACGAGATAGGCATTGGCCCACGCCTCGTCGCGGAAGAACTCAACCGGCCGCGAGGGATCTCCGACAAACGGCCGGAGCACCCAGGCCATCTGGAGTCCCACGAACGCAAACGTGACCAGCCAGACTCGCAGCATGGCCCGGTGCCGCGGATGGCGGGCAATCAGCGGACAATAGGTGCGACGCAACATCCCTTGCGCCGAAAACGTCGCCAGGGCGAACATCAGGCCGTTGAACGC
>JBJXGA010000443.1:0-2593 GCA_046152955.1 Planctomycetales bacterium
TCAAGTCGCCCCGGGATCACGAAGCCGAGGGGATCGTCGGCCGGCAACTGGCGGAGGTGCTGAGCGACCCGGAGACGTACAACAAGCTCTACAACCAGGACATCCGCGGCGTCGAATTCGACGCGCTGGACGACGACGAGTTCTTCGCGATGGGCGACAACAGTTCCCGCAGTTACGACGGCCGGCTCTGGCGGGAATCGGGGCAATCGCATCATCCGCACGCCGTCAATCGCCGGGCGCTGATCGGCAAGGCGTTCTTCATCTACTGGCCGCACGGCATCCCGTTCTTGAACAATGGCAAAGGCTTCCCCGTGGTGAAACACGCCGCGCCCCAACCGCCGGCGGTGGACAACTATCCTCTGTACACCGCGCCGTTCTACCCGCAATGGTGGCGCTGGAGCCGGATCCGGTAAAAGCAATCTGGGTCGGACGGGTCAGCGACGACGGATGGGCTTCGCCACCCATTCGACGGGTTGGAGGAATGATACACCAGTCATTCCCACCCGAATCCCTTTTTTTAGGTAGTGGCTCAGTTTGCCTCCGCGGGGCCGGTGCCCCGCTCTATCACACCTACGAAGATAGATCGGGGCACCAGCCCCGATTCCGTTTGACTTCAAACTGATCCACTACCTTTTTTACAAACTGCCTCGTTCGCTTGACAATCTGGGGGTGATGCGTCAAGAATTCTGGACGGCGGGGGAAATCGGTTCACGATTTCCAAACGTTCAGGATGCTCCTTCCAGGTTCTATCAACGAAAGGTGTGACGATGCGAGTTTCAATTCTACGCGGCGTGTTGTGGACGTTGGTCTTGGGTCTCATGGTGGTCGGCGACGTCCAGGCGGCTGGGCCGGGTGGAAGCACGGCTATTCGAGGCAGAGGTGGGTTCTCAAAAACCGTGACGACGACGGTCAATACGGCGACGTTAGAGCCGTTTGATACGACCACCGAGCCCAACGGGAGCGGCACCGCGCGGTATACCGTTGTGACAGTGGACATCTCTATTTTCGGACGAACGTGGTCTAGCACCCACCGGACCTTGAGCGTCACCGCGAGCGGTTTATCCGACCCTGATGGGACTCAACTCGCGCTGGAATTGAACGTTGATCCGACCACTGATTTTGGTTCCGCCACGGTCAGCAGCGGCAGCGCCGCATTCAACTTATCGACCAAGCGCGGCGATGTGATTCCCCAAATCGTCGATGGCGACCATCTGGATGTCATCCTGGCCGGCTCGTCGCCGAGTACAGTGTTCCTCGTGCATGGCGACTTCGGCCCCCCCGTGACGACGGTCACGACCTGCGGACGCTGAGCAGTCTCCACAGTCATCCCGTTTAAAGTCGCCACGAATACGATCAATCGTCACGCCGCGGTGGGATCTGCCAGCACAATTCTTCAGGGAAGCCAAGCCTCATTTTCTGGAGTTGAATCATGCAGCGTTGGATTGTTTGTGCGTGCCTCGCATCGCTGATTGTGGCCGGGGCGGGATGGGATTTGGCCGACGCCGCCGGTCCGGGCGGCAACACGTCGATTCGAAACCGGCGCGGACCCGCGAAAACCGTGACGACCACGACGGTCACCTCCCCGGAGTTGATCAGCAACATTCAATATGTCGATCCTGCCACAGGGCAGACCGTCGCGGTCACCGTGACCTTCACGGCGACGTATCAGACCGTGACGGAGACCACCCGCATTTTCTGCTGGACGCGGACGAGGACCAGTTCGTCCCTCACCTTCTCGGGAACCGGTCTGCCGGACGGAACCGGCGTCGTCTTCAATGTTCTCGACACGCAGAACAATGACGGCGAACTGATTCCCGGCGGCGGATCGGCGGTCTTCAGCAATAATCAGGTGTCGCTGCACCTCGCGACGGCGAACGGCGACACCGTTCCGACGGTCACGCAAGGCGACGTGCCCACCGTCGAAATCGATCTCTTCGGCCAAACTTTCGGGCCGTTCGATGCCAACCCGTTCGGCGCTCCCCAGACGACCGTGACGACCAGCGGTCGGCGGTAATGGTCGCGCGAAATCGGCGGCGGACACCGCGGTCGGCGTTCCACCGTCGCTTTCCACAGTTCACCCGCGGCGGATCGCCTCGATCCGCCGCGGGTTTTGCTTTGGATGCCGACCGTGAGAATCGCGTGCCAGGGCGGCCCCTCGGAAATTCCCAGTCATGGGACATTTTGTGACTGTAGAGTACTCGCTCCGCGAGTGCGGTTCTCATCACCGACCTCCATCAACGGAACACCCTCAGGGTTGAATGACGTTCCTTGACAAAACCGCACTTGCGGAGCAAGTGCTCTACGTTCCGCAAGCCGTCCCACGGCGAATTTCCCGCACGTTGCCTTACGGCGTTTTCATCGGCAGGCTACAATTCTCCCAACCGTTCCCCTCGCTTGGGTGAATCCCCGCGGCGGGGTCGAGCGTGAGGTCAAGGAGGCAGCGTGCAGACAGTCGCATCCCATCGCAGCAGATTCTCCAACCGCGGAACTTCGCCCTCGCCGCGCACGCGCTTTGCCGCCATCGCGGCGCTCGCGCTGGGGTTGGCGTTCGCCGCGGCTGGCTGCGACCAGACGCAGAGTTCCGGCAACAACG
>JBJXGA010000446.1:0-9258 GCA_046152955.1 Planctomycetales bacterium
CAATGCAATCGCTTCCGTGGCCGCCCAGCGACGTTTTCCGCGCTCGTCGAGATCACCGACCAGCGCGCGATATTTCAAGCGGAGTCCTTCCACAACATTTGCATCCGGCATAACGCCAACAGTCGCAGATTCTACCGATCCAAGTCAACATCAATCAGGAAACTTGATTCCGAACGGCTCCTTAGGCGGTAGGGATTTGTGATTTCAAATTTGAAATTCAGATTTGAAATCCCAGATTTTGCATTTTGCACTTCTCATTTCTCATCTTTCATTCCCCACCCCTCAAGACTCAAGACTCATCCCCCCCCTCACGCCGCGTTTCCTCCCCCACCACGCAGCTTTTCCCTCAGCGGCAGATCTTCCAGATCGCGCAGGCCGAACGTTTCCAGAAACCGCCGCGTGGTTTCATACAGGAACGGCCTTCCCAGCGAGTCTTCTTCCCCGCCGATCCGGACCAGCCCGCGCTCCATCAGTTGCTTGATCATTTCGGCGCATTGCACCCCGCGGATTCCTTCCACGGCGGCGCGGGTGATCGGTTGCCGATAGGCGATCACGGTCAGCGTTTCCATTGCCGGTGGAGAGAGTTTGAGCTCGGCGTCGCGATGATGCAGTTTACCCAGCCAGAAGGCGAACTGTGGCTGCGTCAAGAGCCGATAACCCGCCGCCACCCGTTCAACCCGGTACGGGGCGCCGGACGCTTCATAGGCGCCGTTGAGTCGTCCGACGAGAGTCCGGGCTTCCGTGGCGTCGGCCAATGTCGCCAATTGTGCGAGCTTGCGCGACGAGAGGGCGGCGTCGCTCACCAGGAGCACCGCCTCCAGGCGGGCCAGCTTGGCACTCCGTTGCGAGCCGTAGCCGGTCCCCGGGGCATCGCCAGCCGGTTCGATCGCCGCCGCCCGCGGAGCGCGCTGCCAGGTTTGCGCCAGCTCGCTGCGATCGTGACGACTGGCGACTGACTCCCAACCGGCTGCGCGCGCTGGCGCGCAGGGCCGCTGCAGTCCAAAGGAGGAAGTCTGCCAGGGGATCGGCCACATGCAGGGAACTCCGCGCGCTCATTCCAGGAAATCATCGGAAGCGGAGGTGGTTCCCGCCTGCCACTGGTCGATTTGGTCGAGCACCTGCTCCACCGCTTCCAGTGGCGATTCGCCGTCCGCCTCAAAGCGTTCGATGACGTGTGGATTGTCCGGCGAGCTCAGTTCGCATCGAAACAGAAACGCCTGATCTTCGATCCGCGATTCCAGCCGGTACTTGGTGATCCCCAGTGCCTTGAGTCGGTGGGCGGCCGCCTGCCAACCCGATTGTTCCGTCGGGGGCTGCTCCACTTCCGCGCCGCGCGGCGGCAGGGGAGCGTCGATGGGAGGCGTTCGTTCGACAGTCCGGTTTCGGGAATGTCGGCTGGCAGCGTCTGCGGCCCCTTTGCGCGTGGAGGTCTTTGACGGGGGGGGCTGCAACAGGTCGCGGCGGAAGTCGCGCGTCGAGACGCCGCCGGAATCTTCCCGAACGCCGTTTGCGGGGGCCGAACCCCGTGCGTCCGTGGCGACTTCCCAGTCTTCAATCGCCTCCAGTGGAATCCGCGGCTGGGCGCCTCGACCAGTCGCAGGAAAAGCGTCTGGCACGCGGAGCGTATCCCCCGTTTCCGCGGTCGAATCGGGGCGCCGTTCGTCGGCGATCGAACGCGATCGAAAGCCAGCCGGAGCGAACAGGTCGTCGGCCGATTTTTTCACCCGCGGTCGGTGGGCCGGGGGAGAATGGACGGAGGAGTCGTCCGCCAGCACATCGTCTTCGTCGGCGGGAGAAGCAGCGAGCGGTCCAATCCGCGGCACTCCAACGATGGCAAATACGGGAATTGCGGCCAGAGGGGCGATCATCAACAGCGCCCCCAGGGGCCCGCTGGCAGAGCCGAGCATTGCGGGATACCTCCAACTGGTGCGAGCGGAATCCGAACCGCGACCGGCCTGGAAAGGAATCACCAGTCGGCGAGGTGCGAAACCGCGAGAGTCCGGGTCAATTCCGTTCGACTTCCACCGAACGGCTCTACCGGGCCAGTGCGCGAACGGCCCAGCCCCGGCAGAGGGGAGGGAATGTAACGCAACCGACCAAACCCGACAACGCCAGTTTTTTCCAGGTTTTTCCGGGGATTTTCGATCGGCGCCTCAGCCTGGCGCTATTCCGCTTCCACAGGAGTGACCAGCGTTCCAATCGAACCGATGCGGGCCTCCAGTCGGTCTCCCGGTTTGAGAAACGTCCCGGTCGAGGAGCCGACCCCCGCTGGCGTCCCGGTGGAGATGATGTCCCCCGGTTCCAGCGTGACAAGGCTCGAAATGAACTCAATTACTGCGGCCACTGGAAAAATCTGCTGGCCGGTCGAGCCTTTCTGCCGGGTTTGACCGTTCAGCGTCAATTCCATCGGGAGCGCCTGGGGATCGGGGATGGCGTCAGCGGAAGTCACGCATGGTCCCATGGGGCAAAAGCTGTCGTGCCACTTCCCATGCAACCAGTCAAAAAAGGCATCCTTGGGACGCTCCTTGCGCTGTGGATTGGGCTTGAATTTGCGATTGGAGATGTCGTTGACGATCGTGTAGCCCGCGACATATTTCAGCGCGTCTGCTTCACGGACCCCTTTGGCGGTCCGTCCGATGATCACGGCCAATTCCAATTCCCAATCGATGGCGTTGGGAGAAATCCGAGGAATCCGAATTGGCCGTCCGGGTGCTGTCAGTGTCGTGGTCGGGGGCTTCATAAAAACGTACGGAAACGTCTCGGCCCGCTCGGCGGCGACCCCGCCCCCTTCCTGGATGTGGTCGGCGTAGTTCCCCGCCAGTAGAAAAATCTTGTTGGGACGCGGCAGCGGAACGAGTAATTCGGCATCCGCGGTCGGAACGCTTCCTCCCGCAGGAACGTGCGACGGATCGGCCGCCAGCCAGGCGGCCAGATCCCTGGCGACCGAAAACGCGGCCCCTCCCGCCGGAAGGAAGTCCAGCAGGTTGTCGTCTGCCGGGAGCTTGAGGCTCTTCCCCGTCACCCGTTCAAACGCGGCGGCCCCCTCGCGCAGCGGGATCAGCCGCTGTTCGTCATAAAAGGCCGCTTGAACCTGTCCACCAATTCGTGCTCGACAAAGCCGCATCGCCGTCTCCTGTTCGATGAAATCTATTCGACGAGTCCCCAGATTCGCGACCCCGCCTCCCAACGGCCGGTTGCCTCAGGGGCGAGTCGCAAACGTGTGCAGTTTTCCCTTTTCGCCGATGCGGACCGTGTAGCTGTTGCCGTCGGGGGCCACCGACGCTTTGATGTACACTCCCTCGCAATCCTCAGTGGTTTCCGAATTGGCGATGAATTCCGCGGGAGTCTGCTCGGCGGCCTCCGACTTGACATTGCGGTGCAACTGGAACGCCGCCTGCAGCGACTTTACCTTCCGCAGTGTCTGTTGCGTTTCCAGGGCCCCCCCCTTGGTCGGGCCGTTGCAGGTGACCGCCACGCGCGGATCGAGTGCCCAGACCATCACCGGGTTGTTGCTGACGTCAAGTCCGTGATGTGTCACCATGAACAGATCGATTTGCCCCACCGGATTGTTGGGGGTCATCAGCTTCGCTTCGGTGTTCCAGGTCAAATCGCCGCACGTGAGGAATTTGAACTTGCCGAACGTCCACAGCAGACTCAGGCTCTTGGCGTTGTCGGTGGGATCGTCTTCCTTCGGCTTGTGCTCGGAGGCGAACGGATTGGCCGGCCCAATATTGGGGATCACCTCGCCGCTGGCGGTGAGCACCTTGACCGCCAGCGGGGTCTGTCCGGAGGGGAGATTGTAGGCGTCTCCCGCCTTGAGCGTTTTCGACTTGTTCTGCGAGGCCGCCCGGTAGTTGACGATCCGATCGGCGAACGCCGGATCTTCCTTGAGCGCGTCGGGAATCCCGCGGTCCCAGAAACTCTTGATCGGAATCTGGCTCGCCAGCACCGCGTGATTGCCATAATGGTCCAGGTGCCAGTGCGACACGACGGCGTGATCAATCTGCGTGCGGCCGGCGACATCCCGCACCACTTTGAGGATGCGGTCGCGATCCCGTCCGTCGTTGTCCGGATAGCCGGAGTCGATGAGCACCGACTCCCCCTTGGGAGTCACGAGCACAGTCGCCGCCCCCCCTTCGACATCGACAAAGTAGATGTCCAGCCTCCCATCCTTTTCGTCGGCCGCTGCGGAACCGGGCCCCCATGCTCCGCCGCACAAAGCCAGTCCCAGCACCATCCCCCATCGCGATGAGCGTGTCATGTATGCACCTTGAAAATCTTGTGTGTGGTAAATCTCGTTGCGTCATCCAAGGGGGCAGTTTACCGCGCCCAATAATCCACCACCAGCACCTTGTCGATCCGCGGGCCGGCCAGTTTGACGAATTCCTGGTGGGCCGGATGCGGCAAGTAAGCGTCGCGAGCGGCCTCGTCCTTGAACGAGACGAAAAAGGCATGCGTGAAGCCGCTGGCCAGATTCTCCACGCTGACGTCGGTCCCCCATTCAAAGTCCTGAATCTCGCTGATCTTCCCTTTCAACGCGGCAAAGGCGTCGATCACTTCCTGCACCTGCGGTTCGGTGACCTCCGCCTTGAATTTGAACAGCACCGTGTGCCGCAGCGCCCGGCCCGGTCGCACCCCCAGCGCCTGCAACACCCGTTGGGCGACGAACCGATTGCCGGCGGCATTGAGATGCACGCCGTCAGTGGTGAGGATGTCCTTCTCGGCGTTCTGCGGGTTGTGCTGCTTCAGATGCAGGAGGAACTGGCGGCGGAGGTCGAGTAACTGCGACTTGGTGTCGCCGGCCACTTTGCGGCTGATCTCGCAGTAGTCATCGAGCATCGGGTCGAGCGGGTTGGCCGAGTCGAGCCGCTCGCCGATGACGCTGGTGGTACACAGGACGACGCGGGCGCCCCCTTCTTGGATCTGCTTGATGATCCGTCGCAGCCCCCCCTCGAAATCTGCCTTGGAAGTCCCCTTGCCGTTCTGCGAGTGCCACACGTCGTTGATGCCGATGTAGATGACGACGAGCGTCGGCTTCCGGGCCAGGACATCCTTTTCCAGCCGCTTCTCCAGGTCCGGAACCCGATTGCCGCTGATCCCGGCGCCGATGACTTCGATCCCCAGGTCTTTGCGCTGGGTCGCGAGCGCTTCTTTGACGAGCGTGACGTACCCTCCCGGCCCGGCCCCCGCCTGCGTGATCGAGTCGCCCAGGAAGACGATCCGTTCCCCCTGTTTGAGTTCCGGTTCCGCGGCGTCAATAGGGAGGGACAACAGTGTGGTGGCCAGGGTCATCAGGGCGAGTCTCTTTGAAAACAGCGGGCGATGGGACATGAGGCGGTCTCTGGGGTGTGAAGGCGGGGTGCGAGAAGGTCAGATCATGACTTACGGCACTTCCAGCTTGCAAGTCAGGCTGTCGGGATCATAAATCCCCAGTTCGCGAAAAATGAGTTTGGCGAACTCGCGGTGACCGTAGACGCCGGGGTGAATGCTCTTGTCCTCAATCCAGGGGAGCAGCGCTTCCTGGTCCGGCTTGGACTTTTCCCAATGCGCCCAATGGTCGACGAGCGCCACGTTCCGGGCTTGCGCCACCTCCCGAACGATGGCGGCGTACGCCGGCAGGTCAGTCCGGCCGGCGGAGTTCTTCACGTAGACCGTGTTGGGGGTGTTGAGTAGAGGGATCGCTCCGGCCCCCTGAATGCGCGTGACGATCTCTCCCATATTCTTGCGGAACTGCTCCCGCCCATCGGGACCGGCAGCGCAGTCGTTCATGCCGAGCATCACCGATACGACGTGCGGCTTCAGATGCAGGACGCGCCACTCGATGTCCGCCAGCAACCCCCCCGTCCGATCGCCGCTGATCCCGGTGTTGATCACAATGTCCCGCACCCGCCGCAGCTCCCAACGGACCCGCTCGGCGAAATGTTCGGGATAGCTCCGCCATCCGAACGTATGCAGCGCCCCGTGGGTGATGCTGTCGCCGGTGAAGACCCAGGCGATCGGATCTTTGGCCGCGAGCAACTGTTTGATTCCCGCCAGTCCCGACGCCGGATTGACTTTAGATTCCTCTTCCCCCGATGGGGACGCGGCACAGGCCAATTGATCGGTTCCAAGTCCCAGGAATCGCCACCCAGCGGCCAGACTCCCCAGCCAACCCGCGCCCGCCAAAAACCGTCGGCGACCTGAGTTCCTGAGGTTTGCCGCCGCTTCGGGAGCTGATTCAGAAAACAATGGGTGGGGCATTCGTGATACTCCGAGAGGGACAGGGGGACGATGAGAGGGACAGGCGACGAGCCGCAGGGGATCACCTCCTTCGCATCCCGTGCAATCTACGCGGATCGGATTGTGCCCCGCGGCCTGGTCAGCCGTCAAGCGGCGACGTCGGGTGGCGGGTGAATCAGATTCGGCGCTGCACCGCGGACCAACGCACAACCCCCGTGCGGGTTTCACCAGTTAGGCGTGGCGATCGCCCGCCTCTGCTCAGCTTGTCTGAGTGGAGCGCCGCCTGGCAGCAATTTGATTGGAATCCGCACCATTCGCTCTCCGCTGAGCTTGCCTCAGCGTAAGCACGCCTCGAGCGGTGTCGGCCTTCTTTGGCAATTCTTGCCGGGCGGGGAGTCTGCGTGCAATGTCGATTCGAGGCGACCGCTCCTCAATGACACTGGGATTCCCAGGTCAAGTCCCCGACGAAAGCAAAATCGCGAAACAACGTTGCGGCGTGCGCGAGGCGTGCTCCCACCGAGGCAAGCTCGGATGGAGAGGCGTCTTACTTGTCGTGGCGCACAGTAGCTGCCAGGCATTGCCCCGCTGAGGCAAGCTCAGCGGTGGCGAGTGGCCGTCGTCGCCACTTCGCCGGGGCCTTCGCTTGTCTGGTGCTCCGGCAACGTTTTCAACCATGCCATGTTCAGCCTGCCAACAAGCGTTCTGGCAGGCGTTCGCGCAGACCCCGGCACTCGGCCGCGCGATCATCCGCCGATCTGTTCGATTGCTTTCCGAGCCGCTTCCCGCGTTGCGGCATCCGGCGACTCCAGCAGCTTGGCCAGATCCGGAATGACCGACTTGGCGGCTGGGCCGATGTCACCCAATGTTCTGATCAGGTGTCGAAGTAGGGCCGGTGGGGCATACTTCGACAACTCGATTGTGTCCGATGCACTCGAAAGAATTTCAGCCGGCCCTTCTCTCAGGTAGCGGCGAGTAGAATCCTGATCTCGAAAGAACTGCCCCACCAACTCATCCACCGCAGTTGTTTTCCCTTCGCCAAGGTTCATCGCCTCAATGATGGCGGGGGCTTCCGTGCGATCTCCTACGATTAGGATCACAGCCGTCCCTGCAATTTGCCGGATTCCGCGGTCATCATCAGTCAGCAACCCCTTGAGCGCGGGTACGGCGCCATTGGCCTCGGGGCCGAGTTGTAAAAGAGTCAGGATCGCCGTCGCGCGCACCGGTTTTGAGTATTTTTGACGCGTCAATTCGATGACAGATGGGAGTTCGACCAGCGTGCGACCTGATTCGATCAGCAGTTTGGCGCACAGCACACCCTCGATTCCTGCTCTGGCCAAGTCGCGATCAGGGGCGTCATCGCGCTCCTGCGGCACCGGTTTCGTTTTCGCCTGTCCGCCGGCGGCAATCGCTTCGATCAGCTCGGGACCGACCGTCTTGTTGACCGGTGTCACATGGAGCAGGGCGATGATGGCATCCATCCTGGACGGACCGTCGGTCGTCCGAATGATCTTCAACAGCAAGGGACAAGCGCTCTCGGCTTCGGCGCCAATAAACCACAGGATCCGTGCTGCGCTGCTGCGGCATTCCTCGTGCGGGCTCTCAAGCAACTTGAGCAGCTCGGACGTGAGCATTCGCGCTTCATCCTGAAGACGGCTCAGGCGAGTCAGCGAATCCTCTTCGTCGGGTTCCGTCAGTACGGTACTGAAAAACAGGCCCCCGCCACCTAGGCGTTGCAGGATAGGGGCGCCCCGCGGGTTCCAGCCGATCACCTCATACGTTTCGCTGGCCCGTTGCTGAATCGCTTCCGCCGCCAACTTTCGGATTTCAGGGTCTTCACTGTGAAGATCTGCCAGCCAGAGCCGCAAGGGTTTTGCACTTTTGCTGGCAGTCTCCTCTTCCGCAATGGCAAATGGGGCGGTGATTCGCGCCAGGACAAGCAGTCCGACGATCGCCAGAACGTTGGTCAATCGAAACAAGGGCGGCACCTCCGAAAAGAACCGGCCACGGCGTACCACATGTCAGAAATCGCGTCAATGGGATTCACCGCTGTGCCGGGTGGCGGAATTGAATGAGCGGTCGAATTCCCGTTGACTCCCTCCCCCAAACTTTCGATAATTCTCGAATGAGCACCGACACCATTACCTTGGCAGAAGCGAAACGAGAGATCGACGAGGCGGTCGAGCGTGTTGTGAAGGGCGTCCGCGATCCTGAAGCGGCTCGGCTGGCATGCGAGCGAATGGACCGTGACCGTGAAGAGTTGCGGAAGAGGATTGGGACGATCGAAGTTGCCGTCGAACTAATCCGCGACGCCCGCAACCCATGAAGTACGTGCTCGACGCCAGTATCGCGATAAAGTGGTTCTTGCCCGAGCCGGACAGCGACCAAGCGGTCTCGCTTCGTGACGCCTTCCATAACCAAATCCACGAGCTGATTGCACCCGACACGCTACCGGTCGAGGTTGCCCACGCCCTGACGCGAGCCGAGCGTAAGAACATACTCTCTCAAGGGGCCGCGTTGGGAAAGGTGGCTGATCTCCTTTCGACGGGACCAGTTCTGCATCCCTACCTGCCGCTGCTCTCACGTGCCGTCGAACTCTCCTCTCAGGTCCGGATCGGAGTTTTTGATTGTTGTTACATCGCCTTGGCCGAACGAGAGCAGTGCCAGGTGGTAACCGACGACCAACGGATGCTCACGCTCTTTCCGTCAGAAGTTATTTCTCTGAGTGACCTGTGACGCACAAGCGCAGCAGTTTCGTTCCGAGATCCCTTTGAGGCGAAAAGACAGGGATTCAAGCGCTTCCTGCTGATATAGTGGCCGCCGGTTCGCCGACAGACTTGCCAGCGATAGCCCGGTTGGCACGCACGGCTCGCAAGACGGGAGCTTTTGAGACGCTCGACGGGGCCTTCGCTTGTCTGTTGTTCCGGCAACGCCTCCTACCATGCCATGCACTGTGTGCCAACAAGCGTCCTGGCAGGCGTTCGCTTAGACCCCGCCACCCGCACGACTTTGGTGCAGTTGCTTCGGTCGTGGGCGCGGGCC
>JBJXGA010000488.1:0-2672 GCA_046152955.1 Planctomycetales bacterium
CCGGAATCGCATTTCCGTGCTGAAACCCGCCATCACGCTGTTGACGACGATCATCGTCGCCACACCCAGCATCACGCTGATGACACTGGCGAGCGCGATGAAGCGAGTCCGCAGGTAACGGGTGCACAACAGCAACTTGTACATGAGCCAGTCCTTTGGCGACGAAAACCATCCCTGGCGCCCGGTCTTTCAATCGCCGAAATCGGCAACGGAACGCGCCCGCGGAACCCGGGCCGCCGGGTCCCACGTCTGGACTTTAGCCATTCTGGAGAATTCTGGGTAGTCCGGTTTTCATACCGTATTTCCAGTCCACCAGCGGCGGGCGAACCTGCCAACCAGACCAGTCGATCGCGAGACGCCAGAAGCCGCCGGTCGCTTTCGCACGCCGCCGTCTCAAACCGCCGCGACCGTTCCGTTGCCGCAGTTTGCTAGAATGCGCCCGCATCCCCGACGTCGGGGAGCGTAGGTCAGGTCAGTTTCAGGTTCGCCATTCAGTCGTTCGATCCATGCGTCTCTCAGCGGTTTTCCCAGCTTTTTCACGGTGGCTGTCGCCGCTGGTGTTGGCCCTGTTTCTGCCGGGATGCAACTCACAGTCGGCGCCTCAGACGTCAACCGCGGCGACACTCCCGTTCGCCGGCAAGCATGCCACCCTGGCGGTTCCCGCGGGGACCGGTTTGAACGAGTTGTGGCTTGCGCCTGTTCAGGAATGGGGGACTCAGACGGGGGGCGAGGCGCAGATTGTCGAGTACGACAGAGCCAGCGTGGCCGATCTGACGCGGGCGGTGTCGACGGGAGACGCACCGGCGGCGGCCATTGTTTCCACCGAACTGCTGGGCGACGCATTGCTGACGTTGAGCATTTCGCAGATTCCCGACGCGGCCCTTTCGGCCGAGTCGGGCGTGGGCTGGAACGATCAGCTTCAGGGAGTTCGCGATCGCATTGGCGCGCCGCGCCGCAAACCGATCTTGTTACCGCTGAGCGCTCCGCTGCTGGTGTGTTACTTCCGCAGTGATCTTTTGAAAAAGGCGAATGGCAAGGCTCCGCGGACATGGGATGACTACACCGCGCTCGTCGAGCAACTTCCGCAGTGGGCCCCTGGGTTGACTGCGGTCGAACCGTGGAGCGAGTCGTTCCGGGCGACGATGTTTCTGGCGCGAGCCGTTTCGCACGCCCGACATCCCGACAACTACTCGGTGTTCGTCGATCTCGATTCACTGGCGCCTCTGATCGACAACCCCGCCTATCTGCGTGCGCTCGAGCAGTCGCAAGCCGCCGTCTCTCGGATGCCCAAGGACGTCTGGACCCTCAATCCACTCGATTGCCGACGGCTCGTTCTCGAGGGACAGGCGGCGCTGGCGATTGGTTTCGAGCCGGCCGGAGGCGGAAACCGCGCCGATTCACCAGACTGGACCGCGAACCGGGCCCCGGAGGTCGAGATCGGCGTCTGCGCTCTCCCCGGGGTGCTTGAGACATTCAATTCCGCACGGCAAAAATGGGATCCCCTGGCGTCCCGGGGGGGCGTCGCCCGCAGTTCACGTTCGACACTCACGGCATTCGATGGTTTTGTCGCTGTCAGTTTCGGCAAACCGGGGGGCGAATCGGGCGACGCAGGCTGGAACGCGTTTGCCAGCGTGGCGGGACCGGATTTTTTCAGTCGGTTTCCCGCCGGGATGACGGGGCTCACCCGGGAGTCGCAACTGTCGAATCCCACGAGATATATCGGACCGGAACTGAACGGGTCGGAAGCCAACGACTATTTGGCGGTGGCGGCCGAGGCGTTGCGGGAGCCCAGTCTGGTGTTTGAATTGCCGTTTCCACAACGAGCTGCGTTTCGGAAGGCCCTGGCCGGACCACTGACCGAGGCGATGCAAGGGACAACCGGAAGGGAGGAGGCCATGCGGCGGGTCTCCGCCGATTGGACGGCGCTGATCGAAGTAATCGGCCGCGACGATTTCCGCCGGGCGTATCGTCAGATACTGGGTTTGGGGGCGAAGCCGGACTCGGGGAAATAGGTGCTGGCCGGGCCAGGAGGTTGTTCCAAGAATTAATAGTGTCTAGAATTCAGCTCCCGATTCACCCTTTTCAAGCCACGCACCTGATCTTTCGATCACTTCGCCGAATGAACCAGAAATGTCACCGCCTCTGGAAATAGCTCGAGTGGTTTTCTCGGTTCGCTGGGTGCGGGGTTATCGTTACCTTGACCGCTGTGGTGAGGCGCTGGTACGGCTCGAAGAACGTCTTGACAATGCGTGGATCGTCAGTGAAACGGCACCCTCCGGCGGTTCGATTCGGAATGACGTTTTGGAAATGCAGGCGGTGTTCAACTCCGCGAGTCTCACTGTGCAACAGGAAGGATTCAGTGACTTTGGCACATTTTGCCACGAAACCCACTTGATCTACGACATTCTTAGGACTGTTTTCGAGATTGGGGTGATCAACGCCCCCGCTGTCGGAGTGACATTGCAACTGGGGATGGCCAGTCTTGATGAATCGAGCGAGTATTTGATCGGGCTGTCGCTCGTTGAACCTGCCTCACGTCTAGTGGCCGCGATGGGGAAACGGCCGGAAGGCCTGTCGTTGACCGTTACAACCGCAGCGACAGAGCTTTGCGAGGGAGCAACTC
Organism: Planctomycetales bacterium; assembly: GCA_046152955.1. GTDB lineage: Bacteria > Planctomycetota > Planctomycetia > Planctomycetales > Planctomycetaceae > SIAF01. The sequence continues at coordinate 2,624 of JBJXGA010000488.1, forward strand.
GTCGGATTCGTCGCCGTTTTAATGTCGAAAGCGTCACCCAAGCCACGCG
>JBJXGA010000493.1:0-2813 GCA_046152955.1 Planctomycetales bacterium
CGTATACGTGAAATGTTCTGTGCCCACAAAGCCATCGGCGGGACGATAAAGCAGCCACTGCCGACCCGGTTCGATGCGGACTGATCCTCCGGCGTCTGTGGCACCGATCTGCGTGATCGTCAGCGGATAGCCTTGCTCCGAGGCAGCCGTGTCGTTGCCCAGCACCTGGACCACGCGCACTCGGCCGTCGTTCTCAACCAGCACATTGTCGTCGGCAGCGTTGGCCGTGGGGGGATTGGCTTCCTTTTCAAGTACCAAATCATCAAGGATCACCGAGCCGAATGCGGCGAAGTGATAGTTGTTGGAATCGAAGCGAATCGCGGCGATATTCGGCCCGGCAAGGGTGAAGGTGACGGCACTGGCATCGACAAAGATGCTGTGAGCCGGTTCCCCCACGGAGCTGATTTCATTGCCCAGCGCATCGAGCGCATGGGCACTCCACTCGGGCAGTGCCACTCCTGTTTGGCCCGCACGAATATACGGTCGCGTGAAGTGGACGCTATCGAGCGGGCCGTTGCTGACCAGCGTATACGACACAGGGCCATGCATGCCGTCATGTGTCAACACGTTGAACGGCGACGATGGCACAATCGGCTGGATGTCGGGATACATCGAGCGCGCATCCCTCACAAATATCTCTGTCCCAGGTGTTACGTTCGTGATGGAGACACCACACGCCGCGAGGTAACTGGCAAGAACTGAACCTGACTGGGGATTTGACCGCGTGTCCAGGGCGTCGAAGTCGATCAGGACCGATCGGGATGGCGTGAACGAGAAGTCGTCAAAATACGACTCCCAGGCGGGCCGCCATGAGGGGCCAAACATGTATAACGAAACCGACTCCACTGCGAGTCCCGACGATTCGGTATGCACCGTGATGCCATCAATCACATAGGTGACAGCACTTGGAGAAGTCCGGATTTCAAACTTGTGCCACGCTGCAGTGCGATCGATGTCAGACGCGGTCCAGGAATTCAGATCAGTGCTGAAATGGTACGTTGCCCCATTCTGTCCCGGCCCGAGGTCGTAGTCATTGGTACCGATTGACGCCCGGTCATTAACGCCTGTCAGAGCCAGTTGCAGATAATTGCTCGACGAGATATCCGCCCCCGTATCGTACACCCAAACAGAAAACGTCCCGTACGTAGGAACGCCAAAGGTGTGATCCACGTGGATCCACTTGTCGCTTCCCGTATTCGTCGAGTTGAATTGCAAGGCTTGATTGCCGGTATGCGGCAGCACGGTTGAGGGAACAGTGATCGAGCCGGACGTTTCCGTGCGTGTCCAAAACGGATCGAGTTGTTGGGCCTCGAAGCCGTCGTAGAACGCTCCCGCCGCGCAGGGGATTTCCACGCTCCACGCGTCGCTGGCATCAGCCGCCAGAAGGTTACCGGCTCGGTCGGTAATGTTCGATTCCGACGCATTCAGCGCGAGCACGTAACTGCCAGACGCTCCGGTCAAAGCCTCTAGATTGCCCAGGGTCCAGCCGATGTTGTCGCTGGTCGTGAGCGTCGCGCTGCTGAGTGGCACGGCTACCCCGTTCCGCGTCAAGGCCAGATCAGCTAGGTCGAAGCCGCTGACCGGCTCACTGAAGTTGACGCCGATGCTTGAGACGCTGGTAGCCCGCGGGTCGGGGGTGACATCGAGAATGTCGACCGTGGGGGGGGTAGTGTCCGTACTCGAGGTCCCATAGACCAGATACACCAGATCAGAGCCGCCCGATCCGTAGCTACGCGTGGTGCCCACCACATGGAGGCGTCCGTCCGTCACACTCATGTCCGCGAAGGAATCGTCCTCGGGGCCACCCCAGAGGGTCGTCTGGGCGAGTGTGCCCGTCGCCGGGTCGAGTTCCAGGATGACTCCGTCTGAGCCGCCCGCGGAACCACCACGGGTCGAGCCGGCCGTATAGAGTCGGCCGTCGAGCAGCGCGACACCGTTCAGGATGTCTGTGGCCGCGACTCGGTCGTAGGACTTTGACCACACGATGTTGCCGGCCAGGTCCCATTTTTCGGCGAGGAAGTCCGCATTGGTTCCGCTGGTCTGGCCCACAGCGTAGAGCGAACCGTTGGCCGCGTCCACGGTCAGGCCATGGAAGGCCCCCGCAGCCGAGGTCTTGGCCCATACGAGCGCCCCGCTTGGGTCATACTTCTTGATATACGCCTTCTGGGTACCGCTATCGGAAGTGGACCCTGCGACGTAGATGTATCCGCCCTGCGCTACAACCCTCCGGCCGTCACTACCCGGGTTCCCTGCGGGATCGGTTCGGGTCCATAAGACATTGCCGGCGGCATTCAGCTTCGAGAGGAACAGGCGGCCGCCGTTGGAGAATCCGCTCTGCGCTTGGCCCGACACGTAGATGTAAGTTTCGCCCCCTTCGACCGCGACTGCGGAGTCGTACAACGTTTCCCAACCGCCGTAGGTGAATGCTCCCGGTGCGGCCGGCGTCTGCCGCTCCCAGCGGCTGTTTCCGCCGTCCGCCGGGAAGTCGACGGTGATTCCCTTCCCCTCCTTATCTCCGACCGTGTCAGTGGTCCGTGCATAGCTGCTTCCCGCTACGAAGACGTCCGTGGTCGTCGCCTCAAGGCCGAAAAACTGGTCATTTCCGCCAACGCCCGGCCATGACTTGGACCACATCGGCGCGACATTTCCCGCGGTGCCGGGCATGCCGAACTTGATCACGAGTCCCTCACTGTTCAGCGCGTTCGACATGCCCGCGGCGTAGACCTCGTAATTGGTCCCGGAACCCACGACGGCGATACCCGTGCCATGCTCGTCGCCGACCCCGCCGTAATACGCTTGGCCAATTAACGTCA
>JBJXGA010000500.1:0-11071 GCA_046152955.1 Planctomycetales bacterium
CGAAGTCGCACTCCGTGGCAAATGGAGAAGACGTTTTGTCTTTCGATGAGGCGTTGAAAAAAAAGAGGACTCACGCGGAGCCGCGGAGAGCGCGGAGTGGAACGGGCCTTGGTCAGCCCATCAGGCCCCTGGCAGTCGGTTTCCTTTCGTGTGTTTCGGTTGTTTCGTGGTTTGATCCTTTCCGTTATGGGCAAACCAGCGAAACGGGCAGGAAAGAGATTCACCGCTCGACTGAGCATCTCAAAATGCGATTCTGGATTGGGTTTGACAGTACGATGGGGACAGGCTGATGTGGAGGAATTGTTTGTGTCAGGGGGCGTGTTCCTCTCAGTCTACCCAGATCATCCTGCCGCCATCGTCCTGCCCTTTTGAGACCCCGCGCCAGTGATCGACACGGGATCGTTTGGCCAACCACGGCCGGATTTTCTCTGCGTCCTCTGCGCCCTCCTGTTCAGTTCTTCCTTTGGTTGTGGACCATGGCCGCGCTGGGTATTTCGTGGTTCATCCTTTTCTTGTCCGACGTGCATCACTTTGGCCGACCTGGTTTCCAACGATGGAACCACGAAATCAGCAAAGAACACGGAAACAGACCAGTCTGGCAAAGTCCCGTTTCGACCGGTGCAATCGCGCTTCCAAACACCGCGGTCGTAATCCTTCGTTCGGACTACGGATTGGAGTTCGACTTTTTGGCTGGCAACGTCTCCAGTGGCGGCAACCCCGTTCCTTCGTCGTCCCAGTTGTCAGCAATATGGCAGCCCGGCAAATGCTCACGCTGGAGCCGCTTCGCGGACTCCAGGCTCACCGAAGTCCCCAGGAAGCTGAGATATTTCAATTCCCGCATCCCCTGCAGAGACACCAGCCCTGTATCGGTCAGGTTGGTCCTGTCGAGAATCAGCCGTTCCAACCTGAAGGTTTTTTGCAAAGGGGCCAACCCTTGATCGCTGACCGGCAGGCCATGCAGATCGAGCGTTCGCAGTGACTCGACAGGAACCAGATGCTTGAGCGATCCTTCGCCCAGGGTGCGTGGCGTCGAAGTCGATGGAAACCGGTCCTCGTAGCGGGAGCCTCCCGAGAGCGACAGATCCTCCAGCGACTTCGACAATGACAGTGCGGCCAGATCCTCATCATTCAAGGTGTGTGGGTTCAGCAACAGGGAGCGGAGCCGAGGGAGCCGTTCCAGACAGGTCAAGCCTTCGCGATGAACGGTGCCACGGCTGAGATCGAGAATCTCCAATTGCTCCAGTCGAGGGAGCGCGGCCAACGCTGCGTCGGGGACGCCGAACAGGCAGAGATGCCTGAGACGCGGAGTACGCGCCAACTGACTGAGGATCGACCAGTCGGCGTCAGGTTTGCCGGTGATGGTCAACCTCGCCAGGCCTTGTAACTCCCCCAACGAAGTCCGTTCTTCCACCCCCGCGGACGTGTCCGTCAAATGGAGACGAAGGTCGTTCAACCGCTGCAGGCCCACCAGGCTGGGCAGCACTCGGTCCGGCGCCGCGGGCCATCGTCGCCAGTACGAGGTGAGATTTTTCAGACCACCCAGCGCTGCAATTTCGTCTGGTTTCAGTTCCGGGCCCAGGAGCGTTTCCACGGAGCTTCCCGCCAGGTTGCGAACACCTTGAACTGTGATCTGCGAAGTGTCGCCCAGGTCCAGCGTCCGGAGTTGCGGCAACTTGGCGATCTCCTTCAGCGCTGCATCATCACAATACGTATGGTTCAAACGGAGCGACTTTAGCGGCGCGATTCGTGAGAGGTGGCGAAAGGCCTCCGGTCGGATGCCGGTGTTTCCCGTGAGGTCGAGCGACTCGAGGCGTTCCATCTGATGCAGATGCTCCAGGGCCACCCCGTCGAGCCACCAATTTCGATTGAGATCCAGCGCGATCAACTTTTCGAGTGACTTCAGAGATGCGAAGCCCCAGCCAACGAAGCGCGACTCGCTGAGATCAAGGCTCTCCAACGCCGTGAACTGGCACAGAATGGCCAAACCATCGTCCGAGACGTCGGTATCATGCAATTTGAGCCGCTTGAGATGGGTCAGGCCCGCGAGGTACTGCATCCGCAAGTCGTCCGCGTCGGCATAGCGGATCGTCAGTTCCTCCAATTCCGGAAAACAGGCGACGCACGCGAAGATTTCGTCGGGTAGATGATTCTGCGGGAGCATCATCGAAACGATGCGACCGTCCGTGTCGGTCTGGACTTGGGTCATGGCCTTTCGAAGGACTTCCAAGGCCTCTTCGCGCGTCCCCTGAAACGCGCGCCGTTCGAAGGCCCGTGTCGGCGCGACTTCCGCCTGCAACTGCACGTCATCCAGATCCCAGATCTCCACGACTCCACGGCGGCGGATTCCCACGGCAGCCGATCGACCGTCGGGACTGAAAAGCACGTTGTCGGCAAGGCCGACAACCAGGGGGATGACGCCGATCCGAGCCCCGGTCGCCGTTTCCCAGACACCGACGGTCCGGTCTGCCGAACCGGTGAGCACGCGCGTTCCATCAGCGCTGAAGGCGATCGATTCAATCTTGGCGCGATGTCCGATGAAGGTGCGGAGTTTTTCCCCAGACTGGGCGTCCCACAGCACGGCGACCTCACCACAGGAAGCAAGTACCGTGTTGCCATCGGGACTGAAAATCGCATCCTCCAGAAACCGTTGTGGATCGCCAAACGAATGGACCAATGCCCCGTCGGCGACACTCCAAATCCGCGCGCTGGAACGGTGGGCGCCATCCGAGCGCCACAGCCGGTGAGACGCGAGAATCCGTTGGCCATCGGGGCTGAAGCGGGCACAATACACCGGCTCATCAGTTCCCTCGCAGAACTGCTTGATCCGCTCGCCACGGACAGCATCCCAGGCCACCACCTCCGACTTGTTGTAGTTCCACAATCCGGCGTGGGAGGTGAGTATCTGGCGGCCATCCGGTGAGAATACGGCAAGGCGGCTGCCGTGTCCCAACCCCTCGAACGTCCTGATCAACTGTCCGGACTCCACATCGATCAGCGGGAAATGCCGAGTGGCGTAACCCGCGGCACAAACCAGTTTTCGCCCATCGGGACTGAACGCGGGCCAGACATTATGGCAATGACCGGCGTCGATTCTGCGGAGTTCCTGGCCGGTCGACGGGTCGTGGAGGCGTATCTGACCAGTGGTTGACGGCACCCCGCTCCACTGTCCGCTGATCACCAACAGTCCTTGCGGACCATACATGAGTGAATCGAGACCGTCACTATTCGTGCCTCTGGGAACCGAAATCGTCAATCGCGGTTTCACCTGCCGTGGAGCGGGCGCCCTGTCTTGCGCAAAACAAGCTCCGGAAAGGGCGACTGCCGTCACGATCGAGACAATGACCCAATACATCTTCTCGATCTCCGAGTCAGTGTTGTCGGTCGGCTTCAAAGCTACAAAGACAAGAGCATCTCACGGCAATTACGACTTTGAAGCGTGCCATGCCAATGCAGAAGTCTCTTCAGGCTATTCCTGGACGATGTGAGAGTCAACGCCAAACAATTAGTCAGGACATGCTGGACGGACCTCGGAGAACGCGGGGAATCTTCCAATGCACCCCGTCAACAGGAACCACAGTCCCGGAGGTGTCCCTTGGCTTGATCGCCTCTGGCGAAAACCCTCGCGACTTCATTGTCTGATTCGGAGGTTTGGCAAGTGGCGTTTCAGGTTGGCGATTCCCTGCGGTGTGACCCTCGAGCTGCTCAGGCTGAGCCAATCGAGTTCTGGCATTTGTCGCAGGTATGCTAGCCCGAAATCCGTCACTTGATTGCCAGAAATCGCCAGTTCCCGTAGGTTCGAAAGTTCTTCAAGATGCGAAAGAGCCGCGTCCGAAATCGCTCCGCAATTAAAATTCAGGGACACCAGTGTTCTCAATCCACTCAGGTGCGCCATTTCGTCATCAGCCACGGAGCTGCTGCCAATCGAGAGCATCTTGAGATTCGACAATCGGATAACGCCGCTGAGTCCCCCGCTGGGAATCGGCAGATCCAACAGATGGAGCGCTTGCAACTGGCTCAGTCCGCCAATTTTGACCAGCCCCGCTGTCCCGATTCGCACGTCCGTCAGGGTGAGTTCCGTCAGGTTCGCCATGTCATGCAGCGCACTCAAAGCGTCGTCCGTGAGCTCAACATGGCTGAAGGTGACCGCTCTGAGGGCGTTCAGATTTGCGAGATGCGCCAAATCGGACGCAGAGATTCGGCAATAGGGCAACTTTCGTTCGGGAGTGATCCCCAGAACCCGGGGTCCGAGCGAAAGTTGATCGATGTTCGTCAACTCGGCTATCGCAGCCAAACCTATTGATGTGAACTGGGAGACATCCAGGGAAAGACTGAGGCTGAAATTAGGATGCCGTGGAAATTCAGAGAGGTTTCCCAGCATCTCCGGAGTCAGTCTTGGTGATTCGAGGTTCAGGTAAATAGAGAAGGGTTGCTCTGGACTGCCGCGTCCAAGCCGTTCCACAGAGGGTTCGAGACCATTCGAATTTGTAGCTACCCAGTCGTTGACACGCTCGCCGATGAGCCTCTCAACCTCCGGTGCCGGCGATCCCAACCCCTCGATCGTGCAGGAAATGCCATGGAAAAATCCCCTCTGCATGCAGAACACACCGGGTCTGTTGCGGGCACGTTCGCGAGCCTCATGAACTGCTCGCAAGCAAGGGCCAACACCGATCAGCAGGAGCAATAGCGTAAATGCGACCATCCACCGCGGCCGCAAACCTCGCCGAATTCGCTCGCTCGCAATCATGATCTCCTGAGTCTACCGGGGCGAGTTCTGCAAGAACAGTCCATTTTTCCGCCATCCGTAGCGTGTTGGTATGACGAGGCATCAGCAGTTCGATTCGCAACTCCATTCGGACGAGACCGCGGCCGGAAGGATTGTCGTCGGGAAAATTGGCGGAGGGCACTGCATGGCCTGTCAGATTTGCGCTCGATAGAATCCGCCACCAGGGCTTGTCGCCAGTGGCGAGCCGATTCCAGCAATCATTGGCGGATGGGATTGACTCCCTTCTGCCGTCCCCGAGTGCAGCAGGAGAGCAGCGTGGCCATTCAGGAATTGAACGACGAACAGATTCGCACCTGGTCGCGGGAACAGAAGGACCGCTGGTGGCTGGACAACGTCTACCGCGGGGACATGCCGCAGTTGACGCTCCGCTCGGCACTTACCGGCATGGGATTGGGGGCGGTGCTGTCGCTGACGAACATCTACGTGGGAGCCAAGACCGGCTGGACGCTGGGGGTGGGAATCACCTCGGTCATTCTGGCGTTCGCGATCTTCAAAGGACTCGCCCGTCTGGGGCTCGCCCACGAGTTCACGATCCTCGAAAACAACGCCATGCAGTCAATCGCCACCGCGAGCGGCTACATGACCTCTCCCCTGATTTCGAGCCTGGCCGCTTACATGATGGTCACAGGACATGTGATTCCCATGTGGCAGCTCATGGCATGGGTGATCATCCTGGCGATTCTGGGGGTGCTATTCGCATTTCCTTTCAAGCGCCGCTTCATCAACGACGAACAGCAACCGTTTCCCGAGGGACGCGCGGCCGGCATCGTCATGGACTCGCTGCATCACGGCGACGCCGCTTCCGGGCTGCTCAAAGCCAAGCTGCTGGTGTTTTTTGGCGGATTGGCCGCACTGGTCAAGCTGCTGCAGAGCGAGAGCATCACGGCGTTTCTGAAATTCAAGGATTTCACACTGCACTTGCCGGAGTTTCTCGATGAGTGGCTGTACAAGCTGACGGGGACACCCTCAATCCTGGGGACTCCTGTGACAAGCCTGACGCTGCGCCCCGAGCTCGACCTGCCGATGCTGGGGGCCGGGGGACTGATGGGGATTCGGACCGGGGTGTCGATCATGGTGGGAGCGGTGATCAACTACGCGATCCTGGCGCCGCTGATGATCCAGCGCGGCGACATCGTGGCCAACGCCAAGGGAATCATCGGTTTTCGCGAAATCACGTTCTGGTCGCTGTGGTGCGGCGTGGCCATGATGACGGCGGCGTCGCTGCTGGCATTCTTTGGCAAGCCCAAGGTCATTTGGGCCGCGCTTTCCAAAATGCTGGGTTCGCTCACCCGCGAGCGCGTGGCTGCGGGGGGGGAGTCCGACGTTCTGGCACACATTGAACTTCCGCTGAAAGTGTCGGTGATCGGCGTTCCGCTGGTCGGTGGTCTGGTGGTGGTGATGGCCCACGAGTTTTTCGGTGTTGCCTACGGGCTGTCGGTCGTGGCCCTGGCGCTGGTCTTCGTGTTCTGCCTGATCGCCATCAATTCGACCGGTCTGACGTCGATCACCCCGATCGGGGCGATGGGCAAACTGACGCAGCTCACGTTTGGAGCGCTCGCGCCGGGAGACAAGCAAGTCAACCTGATGACCGCGGGAATCACCGGCGAAGTGGCCAGTCATGCCGCCAATTTGCTGCAGGATATCAAGCCGGGCTACATGCTGGGCGCCAAGCCGCGGCAGCAGGCAGTGGGACACGTGCTGGGAATCTTCGCCGGAGCGGTCCTGTCGATTCCCATCTTCTATTTGGTATTTCTGCAGGTGCCCCCAGCGCAGTTGTTCGGCATGGAAGAGTCGTTTCCCTACGCTCTGGACACGACCAAGTATCCGATGCCATCGGCCACGGTGTGGAAGGCGGTGGCCGATGTCCTGGCCGAGGGACTTGACAAGATCAGACCTTCGGCGCAATTCGCCGCCGCGGCGGGGATCCTGATCGGACTGGCACTCGAGCTGTGGCGGATGGCGACCAACAACCGCTTTCCCCTGTCACCGGTCGCGATCGGGTTGGGGTTCATCATCCATTTCCATACCTGCCTGTCGATGTTTACCGGCGCGCTGCTGTTTTGGATCGCCGAGCAGGTGTTTGCGGACAAAGAGTCGCGCGCCAATCGGGTGATTGTCCAGAACCAGGAACCGATCTGCGCCGGGCTGATCGCGGGGGGGGCTCTGATGGGTATCGCCGTCGCCATTGCTGATCTGTTCCTGGCCAAGTGAGCAGGACATTGGGTGAATCAGCAATCATTCTGCTTTCCTGGCAGAATGGTCCCTGTTCAAAACTCCGCCTGGCAGAAAGTGACGCCTGATGGCCACCAAAGAAGAACTATTGGCGAAAGCCGCACAGCCGGCCGAGACCGCGATGCGGCTGCATCCCTATTATCGGGGAAAAGTTCAGATCGCCGCCAAGTGCCCGGTGCGGGACCTGAGTGATTTTGCGATCTGGTACACCCCCGGCGTCGCCGCCCCCTGCCTCGCCATTCATGCCAACCGCGACCTGGTTTACGAGTACACCAACAAGGCCAATTGCATCGCCATCGTCTCCGACGGGACGCGCGTGTTGGGGTTGGGGGACATCGGCCCCGAGGCGGCGCTGCCGGTCATGGAGGGGAAGGCGCTGCTCTTCAAATACCTGGGTGGAGTCGATGCCATTCCCTTGTGCCTGAGAACGAGCGATCCCGAGGAACTGATCCGCACGGTCAAGTGCCTCGAACCGTCGTTCGGCGGCATCAATCTGGAAGACATCTCGCAGCCCAAGTGCTTTGCCATCCTCGATTGTCTGCGCTCGGAAATGGAAATCCCCGTATGGCACGACGATCAGCAGGGCTCGGCGACCGTGCTGCTGGCCGGCTTGCTGAACGCACTCCAGGTCGTCGGCAAGAAGCTGTCGGAAGTGGGGATCGCGATGATCGGCGTCGGCGCAGCCAACGTGGCGACCTACCGCCTGCTGGCAGCCTGCGGCGCCGACCGAAAACGCATCGTGGCTTGCGACCGTCGCGGGACGCTGCATCCAGGTCGTCACGACATTGCCGAGTGCCAGCAGGAATTTCACGACAAATGGCGAATCTGCAACCAGACGAACGGAGCGGGCGTCAATGGCGGGATCGCCGAAGCGCTGCGCGGCGCCGACGTCTGCATCGCGTTTTCGGCATCGGGGCCGAACATCATTCAGACCGAGTGGGTGAAAGCGATGGCGCGCGACGCGATCGTGTTTGCGTGCGCGAACCCCATCCCCGAAATTTGGCCCTGGGAGGCGGCCGAAGCGGGCGCCGCCGTGGTGGGGACCGGGCGCAGCGACTTTCCCAACCAGGTCAACAACTCTTTGGGCTTTCCGGGCATCTTCCGGGGAACGCTGGACGTGCGGGCGCGCACGATCTCCGATGAAATGGCGGTCGCCGCCGCCCTGGAACTGGCGAAAGCGGCACAAGAGCGTGGGCTGAGTCCCGAACGAATCCTGCCGGGCATGGACGAGTGGGAAGTCGTCCCGCGCGTGGCGACCGCCACCGCGATGAAAGCCCAGGAGCAGGGGCTCGCGCGGCTGGTCAAACCCGCCGCCAAGATTCTTGAAGAAGCCCGGGCGATCATTCAGAATTCGCGCGCGGCGACGGCAGCCCTCATGCGCGAGGGAGTCATTCGAGCGGTTCCGGAAGCTTCGTGAGCATCCGCTCGCTGTACCTGCGGGAAGTGACTCTCTCCCCGCCGTATGAACTTTGACCGCCGTGCCAAACGGAGATGATCGAGGGAACAATGAGGGTGAATGCGGTCGCAAGAGCTTCCGCAGCAAGGCCCAACGAAATCGTCCAGGGGACGTCAGTCCGTGGCGATCCTGCGCTAGCGCACACGACACGACACCAGTCGAATTCTCCCATCCAGTACCACGATCCCCGCGCCTGCCGCCAGGACGGCGACAGGGTTGAAATCGAGTTCTGCGATTTCGGGAACAATCGTCACCAGGCTCGAAACCCGGTGCAACGTCTCCTTCAGCGCTGCGACGTCGGCTGCGGGGCGGCCGCGGTAACCGGTCAATAGCGCCGCGGTCTTCAGGCTGCCAAGCATTTCGTCGGCGTCGACGTCGTTCAGCGGGTGCAGGCGGCAGGAAATGTCGTTCACGAGTTCGACCTGCGTTCCGCCGCACCCCACGGCCAGCAGGTGGCCGAACTGCGGCTCGCGCGATACGCCGATGAACGCTTCCTGGCCGCCGGAAATGAACTCCTGCACCATTGCCGAGCGCGCCGCAGGCACGGCGGCGGTCACGCGTTGCCAGGCCGCGCGGATCGGACCTTCACCGGCGACGTTCACGATCACGCCGCCAGCGTCAGATTTGTGCAGCACGCCAGGCGCGATGACCTTGAGGACCACCGGCGCATTCCACATGGTGGCCGCGACCACGGCTCCGTCGGCCGAATCGACGATCTTCCAGCGCGGCACGCGCCAGCCGGCGGCGCTCAGTAACTCCTGGACCTCGGCAGGTTCCAGCCAACCGCCGACGGGGCCGAAGCGCCGCAGCGCAGCTTCGATCAATCGGCGGCATGCGTCTGAATCAATCTCTGCGAATTGCGGAATCGACCCGAGCGGACGAGTAACCATTCGACTCTGCTCTCGCGCGCAGGCCAGCGCGCCGGCGGCGCCCTCGGGGTACAGGTAGCCCGGAATGCGCACAGCTTCATCGTGCAATTCACCTGGCATCCCGGCAGTCTCCATGAACACGGCCAGCGACGTCGTCCCCTGCGCGCGGGCCTGTGTGACTTCGCGTACGGCGCAGGCGATGCCGGCCGAGGTTTCCGGCTCGCGGGGGACATAAATCGTGACCACCGCGTCGAACTCGCGACTGTCGAAGATAAGCTCCAGGCAATGCCGGAATTCGCCGGCGTCGATCGAGCCGATCAGGTCGATCGGATTCTTGACTCCCGCCTCGGGGCGAAGCTGCTTGCGCAGTTTTCCTTGCAATTCGGACGATGCCTCGGGGAGCAGCAATCCCTTCGCCGCGAGTGCGTCGGCGCACAGAATCGCCGGTCCCCCGGCATTGGTTAGAACCGCGACCCGATCGCCGCGCGGCAACGGCTGGCTGGACAGCAGGGCGGTGGCTTCGAACAGTTCCTGGAGCGTCCCGACCCGCAAGACGCCCGACTGGCGAAGCAGGGCCTCCGCCGCGCGATCCGGGCCGGCGAGAGCAGCGGTATGACTGCTGGCCGCCCGCTCTCCAACCGTGGTGCGGGCCGCCTTGAGGGCCACGATCGGCTTATGCCGGGTGACCTCCGAAGCCAGCCGCCGAAAGCCGACCGGGTCGCAAAACGACTCCAGGTACAGCAGCACCACGTCCGTGGCCGGGTCGTCGCGCCAGTATTCCAACAGGTCGTTCTCGCTCACGTCCGCCTTGTTGCCGATCGACGCGAATGTTGAGGCGCCCAGGTTCCATTGCCGCAGATAGTCGGGAATCACGACCCCCAACGCACCGCTTTGCGTCCCGATGGCAATGTTGCCAGGCGGAGTGTTCGCCGCGGCAAACGTTCCCTGCAACTGGACCGCTGAATCGGTGTTGAACACGCCGAAACAGTTGGGGCCGATCATGCGGATGCCGGACGCGCGCACGATCTCCAACAGCGAGCGCTCGAGTAGTTTGCCCGTTCCGCCGATTTCAGAGAATCCGGCGGAAATCACAACCAATCCGCGGACCGGTTTGGCGACGCATTCCTCAACGGTGGCCAGCACGCCGGCGGCGGGAACCGCCACGAATGCCAGATCAACCGGCCCCGGCACGTCGAGAATCGAATTCCACGTGCGGACCGAAGCGATTTCAGGCGTTTTGGGATTGATCGGATAGACTGGTCCCCGGAATGTCGCCAACAGATTGCGAAACAATCTTCCCGACATCGACGTCGGGTCGCGGCCGGCGCCGATGACAGCGACCGACCGCGGGCGAAAGATGGGGGTCAGGTCTCCCGACGGCAGGTCAAGGCGCTGGTTCGGTATGCCGTTCACGACAGGAGACTCCCGCGACCATACGTCGATCGCTTGGCGGACTGCTTACGTACCAGTGACAGGCTCGAAGGTTGAATTCCCAAAGTTCTATTCCCGGTTGCTGGTCCATTCGGCATCGCGCGACGGCACCTGCGCTGCCAGAGGCACAATGGTGTTCGATCCGCCTGACGCCGCAAACGTCCGATGCCGCCGCAGCAGGCGCCTCACGACTCCCGATCACCCGTCCCGCAACGCCATCGCCGCGCGCACTCGGTCGTGTGCCAATTCGAGCGCCGCCTTTCGGGGTTCGATCTTTTCGCTGCGGCTGCGATTCAGGAC
>JBJXGA010000528.1:0-11156 GCA_046152955.1 Planctomycetales bacterium
CGCGACGCGGGATCAGCTTGTGGCAAGCGGCTTCAACCGCAACCACATGATCAATTTCGAGGGGGGAGCGATTCCGGAGGAGTACCACACCGCGTACATCGTCGACCGGGTCAATACCACCGGCACCATCTGGCTGGGGATGTCGGTGGGATGCGCGCAATGTCACGACCATAAATACGATCCGATCTCGCAGCGAGACTTCTATGGACTGTTTGCCTTTTTCCACAACGTTCCCGAAAACGGCCTGGATGGTTCCAAAGGGAATGCCGCCCCCCTGCTCCGCATCCCCAGCGATGACGAGCAGCGACAACTGAACGAGATGGCCACAGCCATCGCCGGGCTGGAACAGAAAATCGCTGGCGACTGGCCGGAGAGCGACGCGGCACAAGTCGCCTGGGAGCGGACCGCCGCAGAGCGCCCCGCCTGGAGCGTCCTGCAACCCTCGGCCCTCCAGGCGCGGGGCGGAGCGAAGTTTGCCCGGCAGGAGGATGGAGCGTTTCTCGTGACGGGAGAGAATCCCGCCGCGGACAGCTACGAGGTGACCGCTCCCATCGATCTCCCGGCGATCACCGGCGTGCGGCTGGAGGCGCTGCCCGACAATTCGCTCCCGGCGCGCGGACCGGGACGATCGGCGAACGGCAATCTCGTTCTCACCGACGTGCGGGTCGCACGACTGAACGCTGATCCCGATGCGGCGCCAGTTCCCCTCAAGCTCCGCGCCGCGTCCGCCTCGTTCAGCCAGGCCGATTTTCCCGTGGCCAAGGCGATCGACGGCGATTCCAAATCGGGCTGGGCTATCTTTCCGCGCGTCGGAGAGCCGCACACGGCGATCTTCGAACTCGAGGAACCATTGCGGCTGGAGCGTCCGCAGCGGCTGCGGGTGACGCTGGAATTCCAATCACAGTTTTCCCAGCACCAGATCGGCAAGTTCCGCCTGTCGATCACTTCCGCCAACGACCCGCATGGGACGGCGGGAATTCCCGACAATGTCACTCAGGCGCTGGCCATTCCGTCGAAAGAGCGGGACGCCAGCCAACTCGCGGCGGTGCGCGCCCATTTCCGGTCGCAGGTGTTTCCCGAGGGACGACAACTGCACGCGGAGATTGACCGCCTGAAAAAAGCCCACGCCGGAATGGACCAATCGATCGGGACGACGATGGTGATGCAGGAAATGGACCGGCCGCGCGACACGTTTCTGCTGATCCGCGGCCAATACGACAAAAAGGGAGACCAGGTCCGCCCGGCGGTTCCCGCCGCCTTGACGCCGCTTCCGCCGCAGGCGCCGGCCAACCGTCTGGGGCTGGCCCAATGGCTCGTCTCCCCGGAGCATCCGCTCACCGCGCGGGTGACGGTCAATCGCTTCTGGCAGTCGCTGTTCGGAACGGGACTGGTCAAGACGGCGGAGGATTTTGGATCGCAGGGAGAACTTCCCAGCCATCCCGAGTTGCTGGATTGGCTGGCGGTGGAATTCATGTCGGGCCAGAGCGCATGGGACGTCAAGGCGCTCGTGCGGCTGATCGTCACCTCGGCCGCTTATCAGCAGTCGTCGGTTGTCTCGCGGGATCTGCTCGCCAGGGATCCGGAGAATCGACTGCTGGCGCGCGGTCCCCGGTTCCGTCTGCAGGCTGAGTTCATTCGCGATCAGGCCCTGGCAGTGAGCGGTTTGCTCGACCGGCGGATCGGCGGCAAGAGCGTCTCCCCCTATCAGCCTGCCGGATTGTGGGAAGAGTTGATGTCGCGGGCCGACGGCAAGAACTGGACGGCGCAGTCCTACGAACAGAGCCACGGACCGGACCTCTACCGCCGCACGATGTACACATTTTGGAAACGGACCTGTCCCCCTCCCACGCTGGCGACGTTTGACGCCCCCGACCGTGAAACCTGCACCGTCCGCCGCGCGCGAACGAATACTCCGCTCCAGGCCCTGGTGCTCCTCAACGATCCAACGTACGTGGAATCGGCTCGCAAGTTCGGCGAGCGCATCCTGCGCGAGGGGGGGAAAACAACCGACGAGCGGCTCGCGTTCGCCTTCCGCGCTGTCCTGGTCCGAGACCCGGCCCCACGCGAGCTGGCCGTCCTGCG
Organism: Planctomycetales bacterium; assembly: GCA_046152955.1. GTDB lineage: Bacteria > Planctomycetota > Planctomycetia > Planctomycetales > Planctomycetaceae > SIAF01. The sequence goes on from JBJXGA010000528.1 coordinate 2,083, forward strand.
AAGGATGCTGGAGGGAGAACTGACGCGCTATCGCCATCATCCGGAGGCGGCAGCCAAAGTCCTGGCGGTGGGAGAGGCCCCGCGTGACGAGTCTCTGGACCAGGCCGAATTGGCCGCCTGGACGACCATTGCCAGCGCGATCCTCAATCTGGACGAAACGGTAACGCGGGGATAAGAGTCGGACCGCATCGTGACCGCGTACGGACAGGACAGGGCTGACCCGGAGAGGAGTTGAGTCAATGAAGCTGGTTTCACTGAGGGTGAAAGACACGGACGCCGACTGGTCGCTGCGCGAACTGACGTTTTTTCCCGGCCTGACCCTTCTGGTGGGAGTTTCCGGTGCCGGAAAGACAAGGATCTTGAACGAAATTCGACGACTGCGGCATGTCGCGCTGGGAGACGATGACCTCCGCCCCTGGGGGCTTGAGTGGGATTTGCGCTTTCATTCGACCGACGGGACGGAATTTTTCTGGAGCGGAAAATTCGAGGAGCGCGAACAACTCAGCGATGTCCTGGACGAGATCATCGGTCCCCTCTACGAAACCGATGACGACGCAAGTCCCCGACCCCAAATTGTGGCGGAACAATTGGCTTTGAACGGCCAATTGATCCGAACCTTGTTCCGCTGGCAGACTGAAAATCCGAATCATAACGAATTGGCAGCTCCCCACCGGCCCTGTGCCGGTGGAAGCTATGACTGAAAGCTACGCACAGGCCTGATACCATGTTGCCCGCGCTCATGAACCTCTGCCCCCCTCCCCGCCGCGATCAATCCGAGTGCGCGCGAAAACGCTTTGCCGCGGCGGGGAGGGGGGCAGAGGTTCTACACGTGGGATCATTCTCGATTGGGCTACGTTCTAGCCTCCGAATCTTTCGCTCCATCGGCACGAGCCCGATGGGGGCGGACTGGAATAGCAACCGCCGATTTCCTGGCGACTCTTTCGGTTCAAATCGAGATGCGTTTGCGAAGGACCGTGCCAGCCTATCGGGACGGGCTTCTCCAAACCTTTCGTGGCTTTGTCCGATTCTGTGATCAGATCCGAAAGCAGACGCCGTCGCACAAATAGGATCAACAGCCGACTCTTGAGGAAGCGAGAAACATCAATGATCTCCCAGTTCAGCAACCTTCAAACCGAATTGCACCGCCGCCAGTTCTTCAGCCGGTCTGCGACTGGGATTGGGACGGCGGCCCTGGCGTCGCTGCTCAATCCGCAGTTGTTTGCCGCGCCGGCGGAGCGCGGAAACGAGGCGCCCGGGGCGGGGGGAGCGCTCCAGGCGTTGCACTACGCGCCGCGCGCCAAGCGGGTGATCTACCTGTTCATGTCGGGCGGGCCGTCGCACATCGATCTGTTTGATTACAAGCCGCGGCTCAAGGAATTGCACGGCACCGAGCTCCCGGCTGAGATTCGGATGGGGCAGCGCGTCACCGGGATGACCGCCGGGCAGTCGTCGTTTCCCTGCGCCTCGTCGCTGTTTCAGTTTGAGCGTCACGGACAAAGCGGAACGTGGGTCAGCGAGCTGTTGCCCCATACGGCCAAGATCGTCGATCACATCGCCGTCGTGAAATCGCTGAATACCGAAGCGATCAATCACGACCCGGCGACAACCTACATCCAGACCGGTTCGCAGCAGCCCGGACGCCCCAGCTTCGGCGCCTGGCTGAGTTACGGTCTGGGGAGCGAGAACTCCAATCTCCCCGCCTTCATCGTGATGATCTCCCAGGGAAGCGGGAACAAAACCGATCAGCCGATTTTCTCCCGGCTGTGGGGGAGCGGATTCATCCCCAGCCAGCACCAGGGGGTGCGCTTTCGCTCGGGAGACGATCCGGTCTTGTATCTGTCGAATCCCCCAGGGGTCGATCGCGACGGTCGGCGGCGACTGCTGGATGGCCTGGGTGAGCTCAACCAGCTTGCCGCCAACTCGCAGGGGGATCCCGAAATCAGCACCCGCATCGCCCAATACGAAATGGCCTTTCGGATGCAGACCTCCGTTCCCGACCTCACCGATCTGTCGCAGGAGTCGATGCAGACGATCGACGACTATGGGATTCGCGACGACGGCGTGGACGGGGGCTTTGCCCGCAACTGCCTCCTGGCGCGACGAATGGCGGAGCGTGGCGTGCGGTTCATCCAGCTCATGCACCGCGGCTGGGACCAGCATGGGAGCCTTCCGGCGCAAATCCGCGGACAGTGCCGCGACGTCGATCAGCCCAGCGCGGCCCTCATCCGCGACCTCAAGCAGCGGGGCCTGCTCGACGAAACCCTCGTCATTTGGGGGGGTGAATTCGGCCGCACGGTCTATAGCCAGGGGGCGCTCACCGCCGACAATTACGGCAGGGACCATCATGGCCGCTGCTTCACGATGTGGCTGGCGGGGGGTGGGATCAAGCCGGGGCTGACCTATGGCGAGACCGACGACTACTGCTATAACGTTATTCGCGACCCATTGCATGTCCATGATTTGAACGCCACCCTCCTGCACTGCCTGGGAATCGACCACACTCGGCTCACGTTTCGGTTCCAGGGGCGCGACTATCGACTGACTGACATCCACGGCACGCTGGCGCCGGGGCTGCTCGCCTGAAACCCAATCGCGGGACACTCGATGAACCACTCACCACACCCTCCGCATGGCCGATTCCTGCCGGTCGGCCGCCGGAGCATCCTTCAGGCGGGCGCCCTGTCACTGCTCGGGGGCTGGCCGGTGCGGCGCTCCGCGTCCGCCGCCCCGACTGTTCCGCAGGGGACCTCGGCTCCGCGGGCCAAGTCGATCGTCCTGGTCTTTCTGACCGGCGCCGCCAGTCACCACGACACGTTCGACATGAAGCCGGAGGCGCCTGCTGAGATCCGGGGTGAATTCCAGCCGATCGCTACCTCGACCCCCGGAGTGGCGATTTGTGAACACCTCCCGCAGCTTGCCGCGCGGGCGCATCACTATGCCCTGGTCCGGACGCTCTCACATCGCGACAACAACCACCTGATGTCGACGCATCACGTCCTCACAGGCAATTTGCAGCCGGGCGGGTTCTTCGACAAGATCGCCTCGCGCGACGACTGGCCCAGCTATGCGTCGGCGCTGGCGTTTCTCCAACCGCGACGGGATGGCCTTCCCAGCGGGATCAACCTGCCGACCTATTTGATGGAAGGGCCACTCACCTGGCCGGGACAGCATGCCGGCTTTCTGGGAGCGCCATTCGATCCGTGGCAGGTGACCGGGGATCCAGCCAAGCCCGATTTTCGCGTGGACAGCCTGACGCTGGCTCCCGGGATCGACGTCGGGAGACTCGACAAGCGGCAATCGCTGCTGGAAGAGATCAACCGCCAGCAGCAGCGGATCGAGCAGGTGGCCCAGACCCAGCGGCTCTCGAGCGATCAGCAGGCGGTCTTTTCCATCCTCACCTCCAGCAAGCTGGCCCAGGCGTTCGAATTGGGCCGAGAGCCCGACGCCGTCCGCGATCGCTACGGACGCCACACGACCGGGCAATCGCTGCTTGTCGCCCGGCGGTTGGTCGAGGCGGGGGTGCCGGTGATTCAGGTCAATATCGGCCGGGTGCAGAACTGGGACAATCACGGCAAGATCTTCCCGACACTCAAAAAACGCTTGCTCCCGCCACTCGATCAAGGGGTCTCCGCGCTCCTCGACGATCTGGCCAACTCCGGTCGGCTGGAGGACACGCTGGTGCTGATGCTGGGTGAATTCGGCCGAACGCCTAAGATCAACGGCGAAGCCGGTCGCGACCACTGGGGTCCGTGCTTCTTTGGAGTCTTCGCCGGCGCCGGAGTCCGCGGCGGCCAGGTGATCGGCCGGTCGGACGAAATCGGCGCGTATCCGGTCACAACCGCCTATTCCCCGAACGACGTGGGGGCCACCGTCTACAGCTTGCTGGGGATCCCGGCAGAAGTCGAAGTTCACGACCGCCTCAATCGCCCCGTCCGCCTCAACACAGGGACCGCCATCGAACCCTTGTTCACCGGTGCCGCGAGTTGACCTCGCCCCCCCGTGGGCGACGCTCCCAGCGTCGACGACAGTTGAACCGCCCCCCAGGTACATATCGCCTGGCCAAATGCCTTGTCGATCTTCCAGCGTGATGGCGGACCGTGACTGAGCAGGGTGTGGTCGAGAAGTGGCTTTGCCGTAAAGCCCATTCAATATGTAGGTTATGGCCGATTTGTCACCCCCGTCGGGGGTGACGGACCAGATGACGGACCAGATGACGGACCAGATGACGGACCAGATGACGGACCAGATGGTTAGCCAGGTAGCACACCACGCCGGAAACGGTGTGGCGTCAGTCAACCCGTCTCGTCGCCAACGGACCCGCCAACCGCGGCCAAGCCAGTGCGCCGCCCGTAGCAGACGCAGCCTGCGTCGGCGTCCAAATGACTTCGACCCCTGCCACCTTGAGTGGCAGGTGAAGCAGACTCGCCTGGCTAGAACGGCAGCCCCATCAAAAATGATCCCGCGTGTAGAACCGCTCCCCCCTCCCCGCCGCAACAAGTGCTGATTCGCCAGACAACGCAGCCCCGCGGCGGGGAGGGGGGAGCGGTTCATGAGCGCGGGAAACTGGGGGTGTCAGGCGTGTGTAGCTGCCAGGCAGGCCTCCACTGGCACAAGGCCATTGGGGGGCTGGCGATTCGAAACGAAATCCATATTGAGTCTTTCAGCGAAACAGCTCGCGGATCAGTTCGCATCCGTGTCGCATCTGACTTTTGCGCAGGCCTGTTAGGCTCCGAAATGTCCGACCGACGGGCGCCGTCAACTTTCGATTTCGAAACTGCCTGTGCGGAAAAAGTCCGTCCTGCAGAATCTTCTTCACCTGCCACACAAGATGGCAGGGGCCGATGCCAGGAGCCGACATTCGCCATCTAGCCGACGAATCTCGCTCACCTGCCGGGCGAGCCGACAGGGGTCGAATGCCGAGCATGCCGTATGCCCCTGGCAACTTGGACGCTCGCCGAATGCTTGACATGGCCATGTATACTGATGTACAATTTTGAACACCGAGGCCAGTCCGGGCTCTGCGAGACATGGCGTCACGTCTTTGTGTTTCGCGGTTGGCCATGCAGGCAGCACCTCTGCCATCAACACCGCCACAGCGGCCAAGTGCCCATCCAGCAATGCCAACCGCTCCGCCAACACCATCCGGCTCGATCTGCGACGGCACCGCCCCCCTCCGTCACATGAAACGGGGAACACTGAATTCCCTCAAGACACAAGACACAAGACTCAAGTGGGCCGCGCCGGCTTACAACGCCGTGGGGAACATGACGACCGTCCCGCAGCCGTTGGCGCTCGGGTCGAGCTTCACGGCGACGTACGACGCCTGGAACCGGCTGGTGAAACTGGTCGACGGGGCCAACCTGGTGCATCAGAGCGCCTACGATGGCCTACACCGGCGGACAGTGAAGACGCGGTACACGGCGGGGGTGCTGGACGAGATTCGGCACCAATACTATTCCGCGGCGTGGCAGAACATCGAAGAGCGGATGGGAACCACCCCCGACACGGCGACCGCCAACCGCCGGTTTGTGTGGGGCCTGCGGTACATTGACGACCTGGTGCTCCGCGACCGGGACGTCAACGGCGACGGGACGATGGACGAGCGGTACTACGCCTTGCAGGATCCGAACTGGAACGTGATCGCCCTGGCCGACATCAACGGCGACATCCAGGAACGGTTCGCCTACGACGCCTATGGAAAAGACAGCGTCCTGACCCCCACGTTCGCGGCCCGTGCCAGCTCGACCTACGGCTGGGAGCACCGCTACGCCGGCTACCGCCGCGACGGCGAAAGCGGCCTGTACCAGGTCCGGCATCGGTTTTACCATCCGACGCTGGGGGTGTGGATTGGGCGGGATCCGATTTCTTATGGCTCCGGGATGAACTTGTCGCAATACGTGGCATCAATTCCGGTGGCATTTTCAGATCCTTTCGGTTTGGGGGAATGGGATCTTAACCTAGCTGGAGACGCTGGCAAGGCGGCCCCTGCCACACTTCGGCAGATTGAGCCGCGATCGTACTTCACAAAGCGCGTTTTCAAGCACGAGTACGCTCCAGCGTTTGAGCACGGCCTAAGACCTGGCAACCTTGGCTCAGGTGGCGCCAGTTCAATGGCTTTGGGGGCGGGAAGCCGTTGGATCCCGATGAGCACCAACCAATTAGGCGCTCAAGGATTTCGTGCCAAGGGCCCGCTTTTGCACATCGACCGGGGAGTCCTCGACCAATACAGTGTCGAATATCTGACACCTGACGAGCTCGCGAACACGATTCGCAGAGATTTACAACTATCAGCGCCCCGAAAATCTGCGTGGCGAAATGTACAGCAGCGGGATTTGTGGCGAACGCTGCAAGATCCGTTTGGTCCGGTGAATCCAATCACCGGGACTTCGCCGCCGACAGCCTCGTCGTGCAACCTTAAGCAGTGCATCCTTGGCGGCGAACAGGAAGCTGCCGCCAAGGACTTTATTCCACCGCAAGCGTTACGGTCCTCGAAGCAAGTCCTGGCCCGCAGAGCTCTACGCGGAGGTGGCAAGGCACTGTTGGGTTATGGCATTTACGATACCTACTCAAGTCTCAAGTCGGCCGCGAAGATCAGTGAGGAGAGCGGGTCGATGGAACCGTTCTATGAAGAGGTAGCCGGGCAGGCAGGCGGCTGGGGCGGAGGGTTCCTGGGAGGCATGGCGGGTGGCGCGGCTGTTGGCGCGCTGGGCGGGCCGGTGGGAGCAGTCGTCGGCGGGCTGATCGGTGGAATCGGAGGGGCGATGGCTGGTTCGGAGTTTTGCAAAGGCGCCTATGGCGCTTTTCGCGATGGGCCGAAGACAAGCCCACCCCCGTCATTCTCCATTCCTGTGATGCCATATACGAATCCATACTGACGAAGAGATTCTGCCTCAGTCCGGGTGAGAAATGGCATTTGTGAGGGTGCGAAAGTGACATGGATCTGGAATGAGAAGTACGTCAAACTCGTGCTTTGCGCCGACTTCGAGCGGATCCGAAAGAACGGAGCTTTGCCGACGGAATGGGCAAACGCAATTGAAGGCGATATTTGGACATGGCGCAAGATGTCGCTTCCGCAGTCGTTGATCTGCAATTTCAGTTTCGCGCCATCAGTAGAAGGGATCGCGCGGCTGCACTCCGTCGGGATCTTATTTCCGGATACTTGTTGTGTGTGTGGAGCACCGGCGACCCGCCAGTTGCCCCTGCGTCCCTTATCGCTTCGCGAGAAATTTCGAGCCGCCATCAAGTGCTGGTATCCCGTCAGCGTGCCCCATTGCGAAGTTCACGGCGATCGCTATGCATCCTTGCTTTTCGCGGCTGACCCCCCGACGGACAATTTTCCATTCGTCTACATGATCGGGTTGAACCGATCCTTCATGGTCGACACGAAGCGCCTGAACTGTGGCGGCGAATATTACGCTCCTTGGGCCATATCCAGGTACTACCGTATGCCGGGGATCGGCTGGGGACAGGGAGCAGAAGAGGGATGGTGGCTCCATGCCTGGGTTCCATTCTGGCTATCGCTGCCGGAAGATGAGCGCCAGGCGTATTTGAAAAGATGGAAAGCTGATGACGATTGGCGGGAGTTCCTGATTGAGGTTCCACGTTGGTATCAACCGGAAAAAGGGGAGCCACGCGTCGACCAGGATGGCGAGCCTGGCGGTGATCGGCAGGGAAACTCGATTGGTGGGTAGAATGAAAACCAAGGCGTCAGATATCGCCATCGCGCTTCTGCTCGCGCTTGTTGGGCTCCCACTCGTGTTTTTTTTCGGCAATCTAAAGTTGGAAGCAGTCGCACGGGATTTTCCAAAGGCAATCTTTGATGTGATCGAGCCTCGGGAGATGATCGGTTAGCTCCCCGGCTTATCCTGGCTGGCATTCTGGCGTCGTTATGCTCTCATTCATTCAAATTGCCCGAGCGGCACGACTGCGAGTATTGCTTTCCGCAACGAATGGAGCAGCTCTCGGTGTCGTCGTTGGGATAATGGCGGAATGGATATTGTTAGGGATCGTCGTTGCGGCGGCGTTTGCTGGAGTAATCGGGTACAGCGTACACAAGCGTTGGATTCGCCGCTGGGCTCCAGCGTGTAGGGTGGTGGCGATTTGTACGATGGCGATTGGGATGGGTTTCGATTCCTCTGCCCCGGATTCGGGAGTCGTTGGCACCCTTTTGGGCTTCGGAATGAGTTTCCTCTGGCCTCGTGTTTTGATTCCAGTTCTCTATTCGTTGGTGTCGCTCACGGTGGCACTGATTATCGGGCCAGTATTCGGTATTTTGCAGTGACCCAATGGCTATGCGGTCGGTATCCTATTATTTGCAACCGCGATGACCGGCGTCGGAGTGATTGACGCCAGACGGTTTTCTCGTTGAAACGCCGGCCCAATCGCTGATGCCGAGCGTCTATTATTGGATCGTGTATCTTGCCCAATGAGTCCCATTTCCGTTTGTGGACCGCCTCCGACGACGAGAACCGCACGACGCAGTTCACTTACACCGCCGACGGCGCCTTGGCCACGCTCAAGGCGCTCAACGCCACGACCGGCGACCAGACCACGACCTACACCTACGGCACCACGTTATCCAATTCGGCCGTTGCGACGAGCGTCCTCTTGCGTCAGGTGCAATACCCCGACTCGGCCGGTGGAAGCGACGTCGAACTCTTCGAATACAACCGCCAGACGCAGCCCACCAAATTCACCGACCAGTTGGGAACCGTTCACCAGTACGATTACGACTTGCTGGGGCGGCAAACGCAAGACCGGGTGACGACGCTGGGAACGAACGTTGATGGCGCCGTCCGGCGAATCCAGACGACGTACGTCGTCCGCGGGATGTTGCAGAAGGTCACGAGCTACGACAACGCCGCGGTGGGCTCGGGAAGCATCGTCAACGAGGTGCAGCGGGCGTATAATCATTTCCGGCAGCTTGAATTCGAATATCAGTCGCATTCCGGTGCGGTGAACACGGGGACGAGTCCCAAGGTGACCTATGGCTACGCCGATGCCGGTAGCGGCTCCAATACCAACCGTCCGACCAGCATGACCTATCCCAGCGGCTGGAAGTTGAACTACGATTA
>JBJXGA010000532.1:0-3645 GCA_046152955.1 Planctomycetales bacterium
GAGGACAGTCTCGCGGCCATGTGCGGACTTCGGCCCCGGCGCGCACGCTGGGATTCGAGGGTTTCAGCCCGTTTGCGCTGCCCAACGTCATTGAGGTCGCCGAGGGGATCCCGTTCATCGAACTGACCGACTGGAACCACGAGAGGCTGTACGCCCTGAAGGGAGAAATCGTGCGGCGAGGGGTCGAGGCGATCACCGGTCTGGCGATGCCAGTGTTCCCGAAGCGGCGGTTCCAGCACGGCGCTCTGGAACGCAACGCCTTCGAGAGGCAATTCGCAGGCTCGCACGTCGAGTACCGCAAGATCTTCCTGGATCAATACATCGCATGACACGAGCTTGACATCGCAGTTGTCGAGTGTTCGTTACAACCAGCGCAGAACCCACTGACTGGGAAGGCATAGATGTTGTCTGACTGCGGACTTCCGATTGGTTTTCGACTCGGCCCGGCGGTGTCGACGGGGGCAATGCCCAGCGGTAACGGGCTGATGCCGTGCCGCTGAGCTGGGCAGAGTGAAAGTCATCCATTCCCCCGCGTTCGTCGGTGAACGGTCGTACGCACAGCGGGCCGCGTATTTGGAAAATGCGGGCTACGTGGGAGTTCTTCGAACACCGTCGACCAGTTCCCGCAGGTTCGCCCACACCACCGGCTGCGGACAGCTCCATACCAGAAAGAACAACGCTTCGCGCACGGCCCGCTCGGCATAAGTTCCCGATACGAAACCGGCTCCTTTGGACGCCGCGAGCAACACCTGTGTCACCCGCAAGACCAGCGAATTGGCGCGGGTGCGCAGCGATTCAACGGAACCCCCCGGCGGGCCGCACTGTTCCGGTCCGGATAAATCCAGCAGATCACGCTCCAGCAACTCGGCCTCGCGGCGAAGGGGAGTTGCGAATTCGGCAAGTTCGGCACGCTCGGCTACGTGACGATCGAGCGCGTCGAGGGCACCGCACGCATGCCCCAGCGCCAGGGCCGAAGTCGACAATGAGCCCGTGCTGACGTTTGGCCCCTGCCGCATCACACTCTCAGCCGGAGGCTGCACGATGTCAGCCTCGAGGAGGCGGACGCGATGGAGTGCGACCGCCGACGTTTGCGATCCCGCAAGCGCCAGCAAACGGGCCGGCGAAGCGACGGCGACTCCCGGATCGTTGGTGGAGACGGCCGCCAGAAGTTGCCGGCCGTCGGAGAGCACCCCGCCAGTCACAATGACGTGGGCCTGAAGAGCCCCCGTTACCCAGGGGATCTCTCCCGTGAGTTCGAATCCAGCGTCTCGCGGTACCGCCTGAACAGCGGGGACACCCAGATGCAGTCGAGAGGTCGTCAGGTGCGAGATTCCGACCGTGGCGAATTTTTCGCCGCGGGCAAGTGGGGCGAGCAGACGCTGCCTGACGGCGGGGTTCGGCGACTGGGCAATTCTCTGGCAGGCGCCGTTGCGCTGTGTGAGGATGAACGCGGTAGTCAGGCAGACGTGGGCCAGCGCTGCGTATCCGACCAGCATTTCCCGGGAAGAAATTGTGATCCCTCCGAATTCCGCCGGGATTCCCCACCGCAGCACGCCCGCCTCACGCAGCAGCTCGAACTGCCGCTGCGGCCAGCCCGCTGCGTCCGCCGTTTCGCCTGACAGCCGTTTCAGGTCGTGGGCGATTCGATCGACCGCGCGCAGCGGGGTGGATTCAGCCGGCGTCATTCGTCCGACAGGTTGTCCTTCACGAATTTCGAAACGGCCGTTCCGACGAACCGCAGCAGTCCGGTGTCGAGTTTCAATCCGACGTGCGCCTTGCCGTCGGATTCGCTCAGCGAGAATTCCAGCCTGTCGTCGGTCCCCTTAAATGACTTCGCGGCGATTGCCTGAAGATCCATCTCTCCCATCAGGGTGGAAACCTGCTCCAGGGGCGACTTGGTCGTGTCTCGCTTCGCCCCGGGAAGAGGGGGCCGCTTTTCGCCAGCGGCGGTCTTTTGCCCGGCTGCGGGCTTTTGACCCTTGGCCGGGGGCGTGGCACGTGGCGCGGCGACGGCCGCCTTCGGTTTTTCCGGCAGCGGATTCCGTTTTCGGTAGCTGGCGAGAAATTCGGTCAAGGGGCCCAGCCGAATTGACACCGACAACGGAGGAACCGGATCACCCGGTGCGCCCGCAGCTTCTTGAATGGCGGTTTTCAGTCGTGGGAGCACACTGTCGCCCGTCGCGTACCACAGCACGCCATTCCCCAGGCCGATGTAGATCGAACCGTCCGTCGAAATGAACTCGGGCAAGTTGGCCTGAACCGCTTTGCAGGTGAGCTTGTGCAGATCGACGCCCATTACCTGCTCGACACTGAGCTCCACCGTGATCGGACCGCCAGAGGCCTGGACTTTCTGCAGGATCTGCAGGAATTTCATCGTCTGGGCGACTTTGAGTACTCCGAGTGTGTCGAAGTGACCGTTGCCGTTGGACCAGGATCGCAGGCAGCCAGTCAGCTCGGCTTGACTGGCAACGTCGCTCATCGCGTCGAACAGAATCGCCAGGGATTCCTTGTCGGCGGTCTTCTGGGCTTCATCGATTTTCGCGTCGGCTTCAATCAGATGTTCAACATGGTTCTTGACCAGCACCGCCAGTTCGTCCGCATGCTTTTTCCGCAACGAGTCCAACGGCAGTTTCGACGTCAGGGCGATGACCGCATCTTTTGACGACACCAGCGCATAGGGGGACGGTTCGTTCTTCACGAGCGCCGCGCTGGCTGCGAGTTCGGTGTCGGGCAATGCTGTGAGGTCGACATCCAGCGCCGCGTTCTGCTGCGCGTTGTCGAGCCGCCAGAGAAACTGAATCTCGGAACTCTCGGCGTAAAACCGTTCCAGTTCGGCAACGATCTGGTTGAGAGATCCGTTGCGAAGGTCGAAGGCCGTCTGCGCTTCGTCGGAATTCTTCTTGGCCGGCCCCAGCAGTTCCTTGCGGATCTTTTCGAACGCCTTCAATCGGTCTTCGGGCTTCTGGGCTTTGCCATCGATGGTCACTCCCAGATCGACCCCTGCCGGATACGAAAAGGGAACTCCACCCTTGAGTGAACGGACGTCGGCGAGCTCCTTGCCGACATGCACGATCTCGGCCTCGCGGGCCAGGTAACCGTCGTAACCGCTGAACATCAGGCGTTCGGAAGTCTTGAGACGGAGGCCGGGGACTTTCGTGCGGACGTTGTTGGGCACCTGTCGGATCATCGCCGGATTCGGTGGGGGGACCGTCTTCAGATCCAGATCCCACAGATTCTCCAGCATTTTCTGGAATTCGGGATCGGACCTCGCGGTCCCCGCGGTCCCTTTGACGGGCAACGACAACGTCATGCTCAGGCCGCCGGTCGACGACATGACCCGCACGCCCAGCGGTTTTTCGTGTTGAATCCCCACCACAAACACCTCCAGGGTGTCGATCAGGGTGGTGTAGCCCTTGGGATCGCTGGCGAGATCGAACGGAACCTTCAGATCGTCGTAGAAGTTCTTCAGGCTCGGAAGAACAACCGTGATCGTGTTGGTTCCCGCCGGCGCCGCGGGCGGCTGCTGGGCGAACGCGGTCGCCGACGACACGGCGATCACGAACGCGGTCAGTGCAATGCTCCGTCTCACGAATTCGACTCCTTCGAACAAATCTGCTGCGGCATCAGCGGGGATCCCCCCGATTG
>JBJXGA010000006.1:0-8093 GCA_046152955.1 Planctomycetales bacterium
CCTACAGTCGTGCCAATCATGCCCTGTGTGTCCTAGGTCTCAGTTGTCGTCGGAAAGGGGTTCCGCCAGTTCAAAAGGACTGTCGATCATTCCTGTCCGTCAGTTTCTTTCCAGAATTGCGCCACCGGTTGGTCGTTGATTATCGTCAAGTCTTTCAGAGACCGCAGGAGTTTCAACTGCTGATTCTGGTAGTCGATCCTAATCCGCTTCAATGGCATGTCGCGGATCGCCTCCAATTCCGAGATGCGGGTTCCTTTGATCTCCAGGGAAACGAGCTTCAGGCCCCGGAGTGGCGTCAGGTCGGAAAGCGGCGTATGCTCGACACACAGGTAGCGCAACGTTTCCATTCCCTGGACGACCGAAAGGTCCGTGACAGGCAATTCGCTCAGGTTGAGATATTCCAGCGGCATCCCTCGCAGCGGTTGGATGTTGGTCACCCCGCGCGTTCCGTAGAGGTCCAGAGAAGTCAAACGCAACCCTTGCAGCGGACGAATGTCCTGCACCGGAAGGTTCATCATCGTCATCGCTTTCAGCGGCATCCCCCGCAGCGGGGAGAGGTCCGCGACTTGAGTGCTGGCGCACCCCAACTCTTCCAAGGGGATCCCCTCCACTGGGGCCAGGGACTGCACCCGTGTGTAATCGATATGCAGGTGCTTCAGCGGCATTCCCTTCAAGGGGGACAAATCGCTGACCTGGGTGTTGCTGCAGTCGAGCCGGGTCAGAGACAATCCTTGAAGAGGAGAGAGATCGGCCAATGCGGCATGGCCCAGATATGTCCCGCCGCACTCCAGCGACTTCAGACCCTTCAGTCCTCGCACTGGTGAAAGATCCTGCACCGCGTCGGTCAGGAATTTCAATCCGATGACAACCTCTGACTCGATCGTCGGTACGACCTGGCCGTCAAACCCACGATTGCGTTCTCGCAAGCGTGCGGCAACCCGTTGCACCTGTTCCGCAGCCGGCAGTCCCGCCAGCGATCGCTCCCACGCCTCCTCCTCGGGCGACTGTTTGGCGAGCTCTTTGTCCTGAGTCGGGTTTTGGGTCGGGGTCGATGTTCCCGGCCTCTCCCTGGATTCTTGAGTGCGGCGCTTCTGCGGGGTTTCCAGCGCCGCCACCCCCGCAACTTCCAGGACTCCCTCCTGGCTGATTCGTACCACCTCTTTGCCGTTTCTGGCGATGTTGATCAATTCGCGACTGACGACCTGACCCTCCTTGCGGGCTTCGACTTTGTATTTTCCTGGCCGCAGACGGAGTTCCCGAATCCCGGCCCCCGTAATCACGATTTCAGAATCGTCGATGCGGACGCTGATGTCCGGGTCATCGATTTCCACGACCAGTGTCCCATCGGGTGAAAACAGACGAATGACGCTACTGGCCAATTGGGTCGTTCCGGTCGCCTCCAGCCAGCCCAGGCAACCCAGCAAGATCACTCCAGCCACGACGAACGCCGCGCGACGACGGATGCCACGGGGGCCAGCTACCGGGGAGGGTTCGCGCTCGGTGGGGGGCGCCTGGCGTGACGGTTTCGCGTGGGCCAACTGCGTGTTCGGTACGGAGCGAGCAGGTTCCCTGAGCGGCTCGGCGGGAGCCTCGCCCTCCCGTGGTGTGACGAAACCCTCGCCCTCCCGTTGGTTGGCGGGTGACGGAAACGGATGCCACGGTTCGTCCCCAGGGTGTTGCAGTTCCGCCAGTCCGCGCCGCAGCAGGTCGGCAACTTCCCTCGCGGTGCCGATTCGTTCTTCCGGTTGCTTGGAGTGGAGTTGCGCGATGATCTCGCACAACCAGGGGGGAGTCTCGGGATGACTCTCGGCGATCGGTTGAGGAACGTCCTCGGCGACCCGTTTGAGCGCTGCAAGTGTACTGTTGGCTCGGAAAGGGGCTTGGCCGGTGCAGAGAGTGTACAGGACGCTTCCCAGGCTGAACAAATCGGCCCGATGGTCGAACGGCTCTCCCTGAACCTGCTCGGGCGCCATGAAAATCGGCGTCCCGGCGATGATCCCACTCTGCGTCAGGCTGGCATCGTCCGCCGCGCGGGCTAATCCAAAATCGGTGATCTTGGCGTGCAACGTCGGGCCCTCTTCGATGAGGATGTTGGCCGGCTTGATGTCGCGGTGGATCATCCCGGTGGCATGTGCGGCGGCCAATCCTTCGGCAATCTGGCGTCCGATCTGCGCCACTTCGGTGGCCGAGAGTGGGCCAGCTCGATCCAGCCGCTGCTGCAACGTTCCTCCGGGAATAAACTCCATTACCAGGTGTGGCAGCGGCTGTTCATCGACCTGATAGACCTGGACGACGTTTTCGTGCCGCACTCGGGCGGACGCTCGAGCCTCGCGCAAAAAACGCCTCCGCGCCGGTGCAGAGGCCGCCAATGAGGGGGACAAGACCTTCACTGCCACTTCGCGCTGCAGCGTCTCATCGAAGGCGCGGACCACGATACCAAACCCACCGCGCCCGAGCACTTCCAGGACGACATAATGTCCGATCTTTCCCAGGGCATCCGGGTGGCTGGTCGGATCGAGAAAACAGAGATCCTCGCACGCGTCATCGCTGTATTCGGTATTCTGTCCAGCGTCCAGCGAAAACGCCTGGGTCGTCTCAGAGGCATCCTCCAATGCGAGCTCGTGCCGTTCGACCGCCGGCCGGGCCAGGAAGTTGGCCGCAAGAGGATGGGCCTCCAGCAATCGATCCACTGCCGCGCGCAGCTCGGCATTCCCCGCACACACCAGGTCCAGGTAATGGATTCGCTCCATTCCTGACTCCGTATCCAGAGCCGCCATAAAAACGGACTCGACTTGCGACGGTGTACACATGAATTCATCCCCATCCGGAGTGATTCTGATCCGCATTGCGACACACTCAATGCGACGCAGCGATCCCCGGCCCCTCAGTCGCTGGTTTGTTTTTCGGAACGATCCTCAGATCCGACGGCATCACGCAATTCGGCATACAACCATGTGCGAGCGTAAGTCCAATACCGCTCAGCGGTTGCCAGAGAAATCGATAGAGACTGGGCCGCTTCGGGCATGGTCAGTCCGGCAAAAAACCGGAGCTTGACCAACGCGGCTTTTGGGGGATCAATTTTCTCGAGTTTGCCCAGCGCCTCATCCAGACCGATCAAATCCTCTAGCGGCTCACTGGTTTGGGGATCGGCCAGCTCGCCGAAAACCCGGACCAGCCCTCCCCCATGCTTGATCCGTTGCTTCCGCCGGGCACTCTCGACCAGAATGCGTCGCATCGCCTCCGCCGCGGCGGCGAAGAAATGCCCACGATTTTCCCAGCTTTGACCAGACTGCGCCCCCACCAGCCGCAGGTACGCTTCATGGACCAGTGCCGTCGCCTGCAATGAATGCCCCGGTTGTTCATTCCGGAGCCGTGCGGCCGCCAGCCGCCTCAGCTCGTCGTACACCAGCGGCAACAGCGTCTGGGCAGCAACCGCCTCGCCGCGATCGAGTTGCTGAAGAATCCGGGTGACCTCGCTCATGCTCTCCAGTGTAAACCCGAAGGGGAGGCTTTGCCACACGGCATGGCGAGTTCTTTTCCACCGGACTTTTTGCGGCAGCCACGTTCGCCAGAACGTGGATTCAGCAGCGATCACCCACATTCTGGCGAATGTGGCGACATGGGAGGAACTGCCAGGGAATTTGGGCACACCCCTTGCCCGGTTGGCGCACAGTGCTCGCAGGCTTTACGATAGCTTCGGCTCAGGATCGAATCCCGCCCGGTCGGACATTGTCGGCCAGCACTCGAATTGAATTTTATTTCGGGGGAGGGAATTCACCTGAGAACGACTCAGTTTCTGATCCACGTACCGCCGGGGAATGCTGTATGACGTCGCGGGGAAACACGCTGGCCTGGATTCTGATCGCATTCGCGACAGCACACCGCGGGTTGGCCGCCGAAAAAGCCCCCGCCCAGGACGCTGTGGGGATCAAGGAACGGATCCTTTGGACGACCTCGCGCGTCGTTGGTTCACCCGATCCGCCACTGCCATTTCGGGCGGTCCGGGCGTATCCGAACCTGACGTTTCAGAGTCCGCTGTACCTCCTTGCCGAACCGGGGAAGGGGGCGGCCCGCCGGATGCTGGTGGTCGAGCAGAAAGGGGTGATCCGGGCGTTCCCCAACGACCCCGAGGTCGATACGACCGAACTGTTTCTCAAGCTCGACAATCGCGACGCCTACGGCATGACATTTCATCCGCGGTTTGCCGAGAATCGCTTTGTCTACGTCTTCAGCAACGGTCCCAATTCCGAGGAACAGGACAAACTCAATCGCATTTCGCGATTCACCGTCCGCCGCGAAGCGCCGTTTGACTGCGACCTGGCCACCGAACTGGTAATCATTGAATACCCTTCCAACGGACACAACGGGGGGGATCTGGCCTTCGGTCCCGACGGCATGCTGTACATCTCCTCGGGCGACGGTACGAGCGATTCCGATACGAATCTGACGGGTCAGAAAATCAGCGATCTGGTCTCCGGGATGCTGCGGCTCGATGTCGACCATCCCGATCCGGAGAAGGGTTACTCAATTCCCAGGGACAATCCGTTCCTCGATGTCCCAGGGGCGCGCCCCGAATTGTGGGCCTACGGCTTCCGTAATCCGTGGCGGATTCATTTCGATCCACAGGGAAACCTGTGGTGCGGCGACATCGGTCAGGACCAGTGGGAAATGGTTGAAATCGTCCGCCGCGGCGACAATTACGGCTGGAGCATCGTCGAAGGGGGGCATCCCTTCTATCTGGAGCGGGAACAGGGACCGCATCCCCTGGTGAAGCCCTTGATCGTGCATCCGCATTCGGAAGCCCGATCGATCACCGGCGGGGTGACGTACCTGGGGCGGAAGTTTCCGGAGCTGCGCGGGGCTTACGTCTATGGCGACTATGGGACGGGAAAAATCTGGGCCGCGCGGTACGACGGGAAACAGCTCACCGAGCTCCGCGAGATCGCCGACACTCCGTACCTGATTCTGGGGTTCGGCATTGATCCGGAAGGGGAACTATATTTCGTCGATTATGCCGGACCGATCTACACGCTGGAGCGTACCCCCGACGAGGGACCGCGGGAGCCGTTTCCGCGGACATTGAGTGAGACGGGACTGTTCCGCAACGTGGCCGGGCACCTCGTCGATCCGGCGCTCATTCCCTATTCGGTGAATTCCCCCTTGTGGTCCGACAACTCCCACAAGGAGCGGTTCATCGCGCTGCCGGGCGAGTCGCAGATCGAGTTCCTCCCCGAGGCCGCCTGGAAGTTCCCCGAAGGGAGCGTGCTGGTGAAGACCTTTTCGCTGGAGCAGGAGGCGGGACGGCCGGAATCTCGGCGGCGGATCGAGACGCGAATCATGGTGATTCAGCAGAACGAATGGGTGGGGTACAGCTACTTGTGGAACGACGAACAGACCGAAGCCACGCTGGTCGAATCGGCGGGCGCCGACCGGACGTTCACGATCCGCGACGCCGCCGCCCCTGGCGGCCGCCGCCAACAGACCTGGCATTATCCCAGCCGAGCCGAATGCATGGTCTGTCACAGCCGCGCCGCCGGGTTCGTCTTGGGGTTGACAACGCTACAGATGAACAAGACCCACGATTACAGCGGAGTGGCCGCAAATCAGTTGCAGACGCTGGCGCATCTGGGCATCTTCAAACCGGGGACGGACGAAAAGAAGTCCCCCGGATTTATCAAGCCGCCGGATGAGTATCCGGCGCTCCCCGATCCGGGGGACGAGACGGCCGATCTGGAAGCGCGCGTCCGGTCGTATCTGCATGCCAACTGCGCCCAGTGCCACGTGGCGGCGGGAGGGGGGAACGCCGCGATGGAACTGGGGTTCGCGACTGCTAAAGAAAAGACGAATTTCATCGGCGTCAAACCGTTGCACGACAAGTTCGGTCTGGCCGATCCGTTGCTGGTGGCGCCGGGCGCCCCGGACCGGTCGGTCCTGTTGCATCGCGTTTCGAAGAGAGGCAAAGGACAGATGCCTCCGTTGGCCTCGTCGATCGTGGACGACGCGGGGATTCGCCTGCTCCGCCGCTGGATCGAACAGTTGCCTTCGCCCCCCTGATCTTCGGTTGGCGATCGCAGTTTCCCCAGGTGATCCGATGCCTGACGTTTCGGCGACACAGAAAACGCGTACGACCGTCCAAAACGCCCTGGGACAACCGATCGGCGCGGCGCTCCCCAATTGGCAGCCCCCTTTTCGGCCGGCCCACGAACCGATCGATGGATCGTTCTGCCGGCTGGAGCCGCTGGATCTCCAGCGGCACGCAGCCCCGTTGTACGCAGCGAATTGCCTCGACTCTCAGCAGCAGATGTGGACCTATCTGGCGTACGGTCCATTTGCGAATTTCGAGGAGTACGCCGAATGGATGCGGCGAACCTGCCTGGGGAGCGATCCGCTCTTCTTCGCGATCCTCGATCGCCAGACCGATCAGCCGGTGGGGGTGGCCAGCTATCTGCGGATCGATCCCGCGGCAGGTTCCATCGAGGTGGGGCACCTGGCCTATTCCCCCCTGCTGCAGCGCCGCCCCGCCGCGACCGAAGCGATGTTCCTCATGATGCAGCGCGCCTTCGACCTGGGCTACCGCCGCTATGAATGGAAATGCGATGCGCTGAACGCCCCCTCGCGCGCCGCGGCGGAACGCCTGGGGTTCACATTCGAAGGACTCTTCCGGCAGGCCACCGTCTACAAACACCGGAACCGGGACACCGCCTGGTACTCCATCATCGACCGCGAATGGCCCGCCTTGCGCGCCGCCTACACCCGCTGGCTGTCGCCGGACAATTTTGACGCCCAGGGCCGGCAGCGGCTGCGATTGTCGGACCTGACGAGGGAGGGGGTGAGGAGTGGATAGGGAATTGTGGATTGTGAATTGTAGTTGGCAGGGGGCGCGAATGCATGAGAAAGCAAACCGACCAAGTCCCTCCCCATCCCCCATCCCCCATCCCCTATCCCCCATCCCCTATCCCCTATCCCCTATCTCCTATCCCCACTTGGCCGAAATTGCACACCGTGCCGTATGCAGCGCACCTGACGGTATTTGAACCCGCGATCTTCTCCGTGACAGGGAGACGAGGACTCCGCTCCTCTACAGATGCTCGATGACTCCCATATTTCGGGCGGGGGTCGCACCCGTGTTGTCCAATCGACAAATGGCAGCCAGCGGAAGCCGTGGGACTCGAACCCACAAACGGGATATACCCGCCACCTGTTTTCGAGACAGGCTCCTCATCCGGCCGGATGACTTCCACGAAAAAAGCCCGATGTCTGCATGACACCGGGCTTTCGAATTGACTCGTCAGGCTGTGGGCCTCATGAGTTCTCAGCCGTGTCACTCGCGCAGGAGCTATCGAGACGCAAATCCGCCGACTGATCGGCGAGCGCCCACGAATCATCCCCCCGTGAACTGCGGCTGGACTGCAAGTAGGTCATAAACGTCACTCTCATTCCGGAAGCAGAATCCGGCTCAAAACAGTGCCTGGCAAACTGGAGGGCGGAAAACCCCCCGTCCACCCACCTGATATGACGCCGCGCGCCATCAATTGGTTCGCACGAACAATAAGGTTTTTGGAATGTCCCCCCCTGTAGGAGGATTTCTCTGTCAGAGGTACGTCCATGCCGAAAACGTTGCGGCCTGCCCCGCGTATTGGCCATGGTGATCGATCAGGTTCCAGACGATGGCCTGGTCGATTTGGAAGCGGCGGCCGGTGCGGCTGATGCGGATGCCGCGGTAGTCGTCGACGTAGCCGTCGCGGGTCGTTCGCTCCAGGAGCCGCGCTCGTTCGTCGCGATGCATTGGCTCGGCGGTCAACCGCGACGGTGTGGCGCAGAGCGTCGGCAGGTCGGTCTCCCACAGCGCCAGCGCGGCGGCGTTGCCGTAGTTGAGGATCGGATCGGCCTGCGTCCCGTGGGACACGACGACGAACGGCGCTTCGAACAGCGCCCGCGCCTGGTCGGCAAGGGAGCCTGTGCGCGGCAATAGGTCGCGCCGCAGCCACCGCTCAAACGAGTCCAGGAGCAACTGCGTGTGGAGGATGCATTCCGGCTGATTCCAGAATTCTGGCTGGTCCTCGTGGGGCATGGCAGGGAGCTCTCGTGACTGC
>JBJXGA010000011.1:0-3735 GCA_046152955.1 Planctomycetales bacterium
GCGGATTTTTCCCGCTTCGAGAGTGACCAGCAGCCCCAGGTCGGTTTTTGCCTCGCGCAGCGCCAGGCCCAGTTGTCGAATGACCTCCCCGCGTTGCGGCGCCGGAATCTGCCGCCATTTCTGAAACGCCTGCCGGGATTCTTCGACGCATCGCTCGTAATCGGCGGCATTCGCCAGGTGAACCCGTCCCAGCAACTCCCCCGTCGCCGGATTCAGGGAGGGGACTTCCGCCCCCCCCCACCGATCCGTTCCGACCACATCCGGGCCACTTGGGCCGACTCCCAGGCGCTCCAACACCGAACTCCACATCGCAGACTGTCCCTCCCTTGGGGTCGAACGACACCTGGGCCGCACCGCGTCTGGCGGCCCGTTTTCGACTCGCGGAATTATACCAGTCCCCGGTTAATGCCGCCATTTGTTTGACAAGGCTCCCCCCGGCCAGTACCTTGAATTTTGGTCGTTTCCCGCTCTGTCAACGCCGGATCGGAAAGAGACGTGTCATGAATCGAAATGCACCTACGCTGGAACAGGAGCGGGTTCAGGGAGCGGCCCCGCGCAACCATCACTCCGACGAACAGGAGCGGTTCGGACACAGGGGGGGAGCGCATGCTCGTCCCTCCACCCGGCTGGAACAGTGGCTCCTGCGGTCAGTGCTGGCGGCCTGTGGAGATCCGCCGATCACCGTCCGGCTGTGGGATGGGGTCGCGGTCTCCACCAGCCCCCAGCCCTCCCAGGGAACGCTGGTGATCCATAGCCGCTCGGCGTTGCGCCGGATGGCGCTGCAACCAATCGTGGGGTTCGGCGATGGCTATACCGACGGGTCGATCGAGCTGGAAGGGAACTTTCTCGAAGTGCTCAAGATGATGTCGCAGGCGGTGCATGACGCGCGCCCGAATGGATTGGTGGGGCGCCTGCTGCATCGCCGCCCCGTCCACAGGCGGTCGCACACGATTGCCGCCTCGCGCGACAACGTCCATCACCATTACGACGTGGGGAACGACTTTTACCGGCACTGGCTGGACGAGCGGATGCTCTACACCTGCGCGTATTATGCTGACTCCGGCGCGACGCTGGAGCAGGCGCAGCTTGCGAAGATGGACCATGTGTGCCGCAAGCTGCAATTGCGTCCCGGCCAGCGGGTCGTGGAGGCGGGTTGCGGCTGGGGAGCGCTGGCGTTGCACATGGCCGGCAAATACGGGGTGACCGTCAAGGCGTACAATCTGTCGCATGAACAGATTGCGTACGCTCGCGACTGGGCGCAGCGCGAGGGACTGGCGCAGCGCGTGGAGTTTATCGAAGACGACTACCGGCAGGCGACGCAAACCTGCGATGCCTTCGTGTCGGTCGGGATGCTGGAACACGTGGGGCTGGAGAACTTCACGGAATTGGGGCGGGTTATCGACCGCGTGCTGACTCCGGCCGGACGAGGGCTGATCCACTCCATCGGTCGCAACGCTCCCGCCCCCCTGGATCCCTGGATTGACAAGCGGATCTTTCCCGGCGCCTATCCGCCGGCGCTCAGTGAGATGATGCGTATTTTTGAACCATGGCGGCTGTCGGTTCTCGACGTGGAAAACCTCCGCCTGCACTACGCCCGGACTCTGGAGCAATGGCTTGAACGCTACGAGCGGTCCGCAGAGGAGATCACGCGGCTGTTCGACGCGCGGTTCTATCGGACCTGGCGCCTGTATCTGGCCGGATCGATCGCCGCCTTCCTCGTCGGCTCGTTGCAACTGTTTCAGGTGGTGTTTTCCCGCGAATCGAACAACGAACTCCCCTGGACGCGGCAACACCAATACCCGTGCCAGTCGGGATGAGCGCCTCACCGGATACGGACCGCAGCCCCCGCAGCCATTCATGGATCATTGCGACGTCGTCATTGTTGGTGGAGGACCGGCCGGCTCAACCTGCGCCCGCGAATTGGTCCAGGGGGGACGCGACGTCATTCTGCTCGACAAGGCGGCGTTTCCGCGAGATAAAGTGTGCGCAGGATGGATCACTCCCGCGGTCGTGGACGAATTGCAACTCGAACTGGTGGATTACCAGCAGGGACGGGTGTTGCAGCCGATCACAGGCTTTCGCACCAGTGTTCGCGGCGGTCCGGAACTGTTGACCTCCTTCGGACGGACCGTGAGTTTCGGCATCCGCCGCTGCGAATTCGACCATTATCTGCTGGCGCGGTGCGGCGCGCGCCTGCGTTTGGGAGAAGCGCTCGAATCACTGCGCCGCGATGGAGAGCGCTGGATCGTCAACGAGGCGGTTTCGGCGTCATTGCTGATCGGCGCCGGGGGGCATTTCTGCCCGGTTGCGCGGCAAGTCTCGAAACCAGGTTCGCAGAGCGAAACGGTCGTCCTGGCCCAGGAGATCGAGTTGACGCTGCGCGAATCGGACGTCTCTTCCTGCCGTGTCGAGCCGATGACTCCCGAATTGTATTTCTGCGAAGACCTGAGGGGATATGCCTGGTGTTTTCGCAAGGGGACGGTATTGAACATCGGACTGGGACGCGAAGGAGAGACGCGGTTGTCCGCCGAAGTGGAGCGCTTTCGCCAGTGGCTCAGCGCGCAGGGGAGAATTCCGCCCGGCGAACTCCCGCGCTTTCATGGACACGCCTACCGCCTGTACCTGGGAGAACCGCGCACGCTGACGACCGACCGCGCGCTGTTGATCGGGGATGCGGCAGGATTGGCCTATCCGCAGAGTGGAGAAGGGATCCGGCCGGCGGTGGAATCGGGGCTGCTCGCCGCCCGTGCGATTCTGGATTCGTCCACCGGCGATCCATCCCGTTTGGTGACGCGGTATCAGCAATGCCTGCGCGAGCGATTGGGGACTCCACGCCCCGCCGCGAAGGGGAGGGCCGGTTGGCTCCCCTCCGCCTGGCGACGATTCGCGGCGCATCGCCTGATGCGCAACCGCTGGTTCACGCGGCACGTGCTCCTCGAACGCTGGTTCTTGCACGCGCGGCACCCCCCGCTCCAATTCAGCCGCCAGGCGGTCGCCACCCGGCACGACAATTGACGATCGATGGACAAACAGCTTAGGATTCACGAGGAGCAAGGTCCATGACGGCATTTCCTGTGGTGATTGTTCTTCTGTGCTTCGCTGCGGACGACGATCTGCGCGCCGTGTCGATCCCGGAAGGGGCCAAGTCGTATCGGGATGCGACACGACGGACCGGAGAGGTCAACGTCAGCCGGGTTTATTCCGTCGATGGACTCCAGGTGGGACAGCGGCGGTTTTATCGCGATGGGACGGTGGCAGAAGAGATCCTGTTTCGCACGGAGCGCAATCCGGGATTCGTCAACACCACGCTGCGGCATGGCTATTGGCGGCAGTTTCATCCCAACGGCCAATTGTTTTCCGAGCGCCCCTATCGCAATGGCGCCCCGGATGGCGTGTTTCGATTCTGGGATTTCGAAGGAAACTTGCTGGGGGAGTTTGCAATTCCCAAAGGGACTGGCGTGTTGCACGAGTTCCGAAACAGAGCGCTTTACGTGCGGGATACCGAGACTCCGATTGTCGATGGAAAGATCCATGGCGAGCAACTTGAATGGGGGACGTTCGAAGGGGGGCGTCCGGGATACTCCGTGACCCCCTACAGGCACGGCGTCCCCGACGGATTAAGGAGCCGTTCGGAATCAAGTTTCCTGATTGATGTTGACTTGGATCGGTAGAATATGCGACTGTTGGCGTTATGCCGGATGCAAATGTTGTGGAAGGACTCCGCTTGAAATATCG
>JBJXGA010000019.1:0-8466 GCA_046152955.1 Planctomycetales bacterium
GCCGATCGTCCGGAGTCTGGCGATTTCGCGGTTTTGCCGCATTCTGGGAACGCTGTTGAAGAACGGCGTTCCCATCCTGCAATCATTGCGGATTGCCAAAGACGCCACCGGAAATCGGGTGCTCAGCGACGCCATCGCCGTGGCGGCGGAGAATATTTCGGCGGGGAAATCGCTGGCCCGCCCGCTGGGGGCCAGCGGCCATTTTCCACGTGAAGTGGTGGAAATGATCTCGGTGGGAGAAGAGGCCAACAACCTGGAGCAGGTGCTGATCAATATCGCTGACAACATGGAGGCGCGGACGTATCGCGAATTGGAGTTGTTTGTCAGGCTGCTGGAACCGATGATGTTGCTGGTGATGGGGGCCGTCATTTTGTTTGTGATGGTGGCGCTATTGCTCCCCGTGTTCCGCAGCGCGGGAGCGCTGGGATAGTGGAACTGAGGCGGGGCGCTGTCGCTCAGCCGCGGTTGAGAATGGAACTGTTGCGACCTGGATTTTTGAAACAAGGAGATGGAAATGCACATTGTACGCTCGCGACAAGAACACCGCCGCAGGAATCGCGCCGGCTTTACCCTCATGGAAGTGCTCCTGGTGCTGGCCATTCTGGGAGTCATCATCGCCCTGGTGGTTCCGAACCTGATCGGCGCGCAAAAGCAGGCCAACATCGACGCCACCAAGGTGCAGATCAGCGGCATCGAAAAGGGGTGCGAGATGTATGCGCTGCACCATGCCGGTTCGTTCCCCCTGTCGCTCGAAGAGCTGGTCAGCAAGCCGGGGAACGACGCCCACTGGAAAGGCCCCTATTTGAACAGCCAGACGCTTCCCACCGATCCCTGGGGGAACCAGTTGCAGTATGCCTACCCAGGGCAGAATCAGGGAGGGATTGACAAGCCCGACATCTGGTCGATGGGCCCCGATCGGCAGGCCAATACGGCCGATGACATCACCAATTGGACCAAGACCCAGTGACCAGACGCCGACCAGCTTTGGGAATCGCACAAGGAACCGCGCGGCGCGGCGTTCGTGGGCTCGCGCTGCCGACCGTTCCCCGTGCGTTCACGCTGTTCGAGATGCTCCTGGTGCTGGCGGTGTTGACGGTCGTCGCGGGGCTCACCTATCCGTCGGTCTCCGCGCTGTTCGCCCACCATCAATTGCAGCAGGGTGCGGAAATGGTCGCGATTCGCTTTTCCTCGGCGCGGGTTTACGCCGTGGAAACCGGACTGACCTACCAGTTCCGATTCGAACCGAATGGCCGCCGGTTTCTGGTGGTTCCCTTCGATCCGGAACCCGATTCCCCTTCAACCGGGACGGCCAGTGGCGCCACGAACAGCGGGAGCGCCCCCGTCAGCCAACGGGCGATGCGCAAGGTCGGCATGCTCCCCTCGGTGTGCCAGTTTGAAGCGGGGTCAAACGTGCAAGACCAGGGGAACCCGATCCCCGAGGACTGGCTGTCGGGACTTCCCGACGCGGCAGACTACTCCGGCGCGTCCTGGTCGGCGCCGATCCTGTTTCATCCTGATGGAACCGCCGCCAATGCGGAAGTCACGATCCGCAATTCCAAAAACAAACAGGGGGTGCTGCTCACGCTCCGCGGCCTGACCGGGGCCGTGGCCGTCACCGATATTGAGGACCAGAGGTGAGTCATGGCGCGACGCGGCTTTTCGCTGTTTGAAGTGCTGATCTCGCTGGCGATCTTCGTGGTCTCGGCGGCGGCAATTGGGCAGTTGATCTCGACCGGGGTCCGCGGGGCGATGCATGGCCGCTTGCAAACGCAGGCGGTCATTCGCTGCGAGTCGAAGATGTCAGAGATCGTCGCCGGGATCACCCCCTTGCAGGCTGCCAGCGAGGTGGCGTATCCCGACGACTCCTCCTGGAAATGGAGCGCGGTGGTCTCTTCCGGTCCCCATCCGGACCTGTACGTGGTGGAGGTGACCGCGGCGCATCCCGCCAGCGGCAACCTGAGCGAAATGTCGTACACGATGACCCGGCTGGTACGCGACCCTGGGGTTGTGCTGCAAATGATGCAGGAGCAGCAACAGGCGGAAGAAGAGGCGGCTCAGAACGCATCGACCTCGTCCTCGACAGGTTCCTCAGGGGGTGGCGCAAAAGGAGGATCGGGAGGACAACAAGGTGGAGGCCAGGGAGGGGGAGGCGGGGCCAGCAGTGGTGGCGGCAGCGGCGGCGGAGGGAGCAGTGGTGGCGCCCGCAGTGGGAGTGGCGGGAGCAGTAGTGGAGGAGGCAGTTCTGGGGGTGGGAGCAGCGGCGGCGCTGCGCCGCGCAGCGGAAGCGCCTCCCCATCGTCCGGCGGCGGCAATTCGAAGGCCACCCAGCAACCCAATCGCGGCGGGGGACGCTGAGTCATGTGCCATCGCAACTCTCCTGGGTTGAGCGCGGCCAGGGCGCTCCGCGAACGAGCGCCGCGAGGTGCCGGGCCTCGCGGCTTCACGCTGCTGGAAGTGCTCGTCGCGCTGACGCTCAGCCTTTTGCTCCTCTCGGCGGTGTACGCCAGTCTGAGTCTCTATTGGAAGTATTCCACGGCCGGGCGCGAGGAGGTCGAACGTTCGCAACTGGCCCGTTCGCTGCTCCGGCAAATCGAGATGGACTTGCGATCGGTGGTCTATCATGACCCCGCCACCAATAGCGCCGGAGGATCCACGGGATCCTCTTCCGGTGGAGGCGCTCCGTCGGGAGGCGGCACATCGGGAGGCAGGGGTGGCACAAGCAGTTCTCAAGGGAGCGGTGGGGCGTCCAGTTCCAATTCTTCCTCGGGATCGAATTCCTCCACCAGTTCGAGCTCCACCTCCACCTCCAGTTCGACCTCCACCAGCGAGTCCTCGACCGAATCCGCAATGACTTCAGCGAGCAGCGGGCTGTTTGGAGACGCCAATACGCTCGTCATGCATGTCAGCCGCCCGTCGCGCTGGCAGGCCTACGCTCCGCTCGCCGATGCCCGCTCCGGCGTGGGACGCACCAGCGACCTGTTGTCCCGCGTGTACTTCGTCGCAGGACAGGGAGGAGGCTCACTGCAAAGTCAGGTGACCTCTCCCGGTCTGGCCCGCCTGTCGGGGGATCGGCTGACGATGCAAAGCGCGGATACTCAGGGGAACACGGCCGCGATGGCAGCACAAACTGAAATCCTGGCCCCCGAAGTGGTCTCTATCACCTTTTACTACTTCAACGGCACGTCCTGGGAATCGTCCTGGGACAGCAGTTCGGCCGAGTGTCTTCCCAAAGCCGTCGAGATTGTCATGGAAATTGGAGCGGCGCCCCATGCGAAACCGACCGCCTCGACCAAAGCGGCCGACACTACGTCCACCACCGTCTACAACCTGATCGTCGCGCTTCCCGCCGGGAAGCCCGTTTTGACATCCCCCTGAAGGGAGAGCCAGCATGCCTCGCAACCCACGCGGAATCCCATCGAACTCCGCCACCCGGCCGAATGCTCGTCGCCGGAGACGAGGGTCGCACACAGCGCGCGCCGGCACTTTGAGGCGCGCGGCGCCGCACAACGTCTCCCCGCGCCAGGCCAGCGTTCTGGTGGTGGTGCTGGTGGTCGTGGCGCTGCTGGCGCTGGGAGCCTACACCTTTTCTGAGTTCATGATCGTCGAGGCGCAGGCGACGTCGATGTACGCCAAGGAGGCGCAGGCGCGGGCCGCGGCCGATTCCGGGGTGGAACTGGCGGCCAGCCTCCTCACCGAGCGCTACCAGCAGTCCCCCGTCGCCTTCTACAGCAGTCCGGAGATGTTCCAGGGGGTGCTGGTCCACAACTCCGATTTTGCCAAAGGCCGCTGCCGGTTCAGCGTCGTCTCGGCCGTCGAGGGAGACCCAAGCGGTCGGCTCATCCGCTTTGGCCTGACCGACGAATCGTCCCGAATGAATCTCAATGCCTTGACTCGGCTGATCACTGACAAAACCCAGCAGCGGACCGCGCTCCGCTATCTGCCCGACATGACCGATGAATTGGCCGACGCCATACTCGACTTCATCGACACCGATTCCACCCCCCGCGAGTACGGCGCCGAAGACGAAACCTACGCCGGTCTGGGATACAACGCCCGCAACGGCGCGCTCGATTCGCTCGATGAATTGTTGCAGGTGCGGGGGGTCACTCCCTGGCTCCTGTTTGGCGAGGACGCCAATCGCAATGGCCTGCTCGACCCCAACGAAAATGACGGCGCGCTCACCGAGCCGCTTGACAATGCCGACGGATTGCTCAATCGCGGCTGGTCGGCCTACCTCACGCTCTACAGCCGCGAAAGCAATTTGCAACCCGACGGCACTCCCAAGATCAACGTGAACATGAACGCGCTGGGAGATCTGTACGACCAGATCGAGCCGATCCTGGGAGCCGAGGCCGCCACGTTCGTCATGGCCTATCGATTGAAGGGGCCGGTCACGCAGGACACCGGCAGCGGCCAGTCGGGCGGCGGGCAGTCAATGGCCAGTTCCGGCGGAGGGAGCGGCACAGGCAACACCTCCGGAGCCAGCCGCAGCGCGACGGGAGGGGGGAGCAGCGCCGGATCGAGTGGAGGCTCCCGCACCGGGAGTTCCGGCGGTGGTATCAGTGGAACCTCCGGCGTCTCGCAGGCATCGTCCAACCTCCAGGGAACGTCCGGGACGCAGGGTGTTTCGGGCGCTTCGACCCTCAACTCCCAAGTCGGCACGGCCCAATCCGCTTCGTCGGCGACCAGCCAGATGGGGCGAACCTCATCGACCGGCTCCACCTCTCAGGCGGGAGGAACGAGCATGACCCAATTGGCGCAGACCGCCAGCCAGGCGATGACGTTGGCCGGGGGAGGGACGGTGACGCGCGCCGGGATCGATGTGACCGCCGGTGGATCGGTGCAGATCAATTCGCTGTACGAGCTGCTCGATGCCAAAGTGTCCGTGCAATACGCCGGATCCAGCACCACGACGGAGCTGGACAGCCCCTGGACCAGCGAACAGGGGAATGTTCGGACACAGCTTCCCAAACTGTTCGAAGCGCTCTCGACCACTGCCGATAAGTTCATTGATGGCCGCGTCAATATCAACCAGGCCCGCGCCGAGGTCTTGATGGGAATTC
Source organism: Planctomycetales bacterium (assembly GCA_046152955.1). GTDB lineage: Bacteria > Planctomycetota > Planctomycetia > Planctomycetales > Planctomycetaceae > SIAF01. The sequence goes on from JBJXGA010000019.1 coordinate 5,064, forward strand.
CCAACATGACGCAGTCGCTGGCTGAGTCAATCGTCGCCGCCCAGGCCGCCTCGGGTGATTCCGATCCGAACTCGGAACGGAGCACCACCGGTTGGCTGCTGGTCCACAGTCTGGTTGATCTCCCGACAATTCAGCAGCTTGACAAATTCCTGACGGCGCGGGGGGACATCTACCGCCTGCAATCGGTCGGGTATTTCGATCAGGGGGGGCCTTCGGCGCGGATCGAGTCGGTGATCGACGCCACGCAGGATCCGCCAGCAGTGGTGTTCCAGCGCGATCTGACCGACCTGGGGAGGGGGTTTTCGCCGCAGTTGCTGACGACTGGAGGGAATTAGAGGGTCGATGGTGGATGGGATGCGATTGGAGCGTTTGTCTTCATTGGGGAGATTGGGGCGGCTTTTTGCTTTGCTCCAGCGGATTCGGCGGGGGATGGATTCGGGGCCGGACTCTTTGATTCAAATGCTATTGTTTCTCATGTCCCTGTCGTTGATGATGGACGTTTGACGATGGTCAACAGGTTCCGGCGATTGCGAGCGATTTATGGCTGATTTTCTTTCCCTCGAATGGGATCAAGACCAGATTTGTGGCGTTCAGGCACAGATTGTCGCGGGACGAGTCCGCATCGGTCGCTGTTTTGCCATCCCCCGACCGCATGGATCAGTCGCCAGCAGCGGACCGTTGGATATCGGGTTTCTCCAGACGCAGTTGTCCTCCCTGGGGGTCACCAGCGGCGACGCGCTGGTCGTCCTCCCGCGCGACGAAGCGGTCGTGCGCCGCGCCGAGCTCCCCGAAGCCAGCGACGACGAGCTGCCGGTCCTGGTCCGTTTTCAAGCCGGCGCCAAGTCCTCGGTGCCGCTGGACGAACTGAGTCTGGACTTCATCCCGCTCCCGCGCCGGAACGAGATTCCCGGGCGGGAAGTGCTGATGGCCACCGTGCCGCAGCAGACGATTACCGAAATCCGCACGCTGTGCGAAACAGCCGGTTTGAAACTCATCGGGTTGGGTCTGGCACCGGCGGCCATCGCCGAGCTGGTGGCCCGCGCCGAAGCGCAAGGGGGGACCGGCTCGTCCGGAGCGAGCCTGGTGGTTTCGCGGCATGGCAGCCGCCTGGAAATTTCCGTCCTGCGCCAGGGGCACCTGTTGTTCAGCCACGCCGCGCGGCTTTCGGTGGAAGCCACCGGACCCGATCCACAGGCGATCGTCTCGGAGGTCAGCCGGGCGCTGGTGGCGCTCCGCGGCTCGGTGACCGACGTTAAGATCGAGCGGGTCTGGACGCTGTTGGACGACGCCTCGCACGGGCAGTTGTCGGAGGTGTTGCAGCGGCGGTTGTCTTGCGAAGTCCGGCCACTGGATTTGTTCGCCACCGTCGACTGGGATCGGGGGAAGGTGGAGCCGGGGCTGGACAAGTCGGCCTTTTCAGGACCGATCGGGATGTTGCTGGGACGGGCCGATCCGCGCGTTCCGGGGATCGACTTTCTGTCGCCGCGTCGCCCCCCCGTCAAGCGCGATACGCAAAAGCGCCGCCGGGTGATTCTGGGAACGGGCGTGGCGGTGCTGGTAGCGCTGCTGGCAGGAAACTTTTGGCTGAAGTTGCACACGCTGCAGTCCAGCATCGACGCCCTGACGATCATTGACAACGAGCTGAGCAAGTCCCTGAAAGAGGGAGAGCCGACGCTCATGGCGATGGGACTGATCGACGAATGGGATGGGAACGGCACCGCCTGGCTGGACCAACTCGCGGTGTTCACCGAAACGATGCCCTCGACCGAGCGGATTTATCTCAAGTCGCTGGAACTCAATCCCAGAAACGGTCGCCTGGAACCGCGGATCAAGGCCGACGGGTACGCCCGCGAACGGGAAGACGCCATGAACCTCAACGAGACGTTTCTGGCCGCCCATGATCACTACCGGGTGAAACCCCCGACCGTCGGGGCATACAAGGACGATCCGTATTATCCGCGCTCGTTCAATACCGAAATCGTCATCAAGGATCCGGAAAAGAAGAAGACCAAGGGGGCTGCCACCCCTGCCGCCAAGATGCCAGCGACCGCCACCAGCGCCCCCAAGGCGCCGGAGAAACAACCGGCAGACGAGAACCCTGCCCAGTCAGAAGCCGAAAGCGCGCCGGCCAAAGCCCCAGTCTCCGCGAAGACTGGCGGTGCCACAAAGCCAAATCCCGAAGAACCAACCCCTTCAGTGCCTCCGGCTTCGTCGGATGACAGCAAGGCCGAACGATGAAACAACGAGAAAAACTCCTGCTGGCCGGACTCGTGTTGGCACTGGTGCTGTGGAAAGCCCCCGCGTTGCTCCAGGGGACGCTGCAGCCCCTTTCTCAGCGTCAGAATGCCAAGGCGCAGCTCGAGACCAACATCGAAAAGAAGAAGCGGGAAAAATACCTCTTGGATCTGGCCGAAAAGCGGTTCCGGGAACTCGGACAGCGCAGCCTGCCTCCGGATCCGACGATTGCCCTCCCGATCTATCACAATTGGCTGATCGAAAAAGCAGAGGAGTCCAAACTGTCGCAGGTGGTTGTGGAGATGCCTCTGGCCGGGTCGCTTCCGAAAAAAGGAGACACCTTCGTCCGCATCTCGGCGACGATCAAGGGCACCGGCACGCTCGAACACGTCTGCGATTTCCTGCACGCCTTTCACCAGTCGGGGCTGTTGCACCGCATCGATCAACTGCGGCTGGAATCGCCGCGGCACGAGGGGAACCCGACGTTGAAAGTCGAACTCCGCGTGGAGGCGCTGGCGCTGGCGAATTCTCCGCCGCGTAAATCGCTGCTCGTCGACGGAGCCCCTCCCCTAGCGCCGGAGCGCCCCTTGAAGGATCGTCGGGCCTACGATCCGATCGTGGCCAAAAACCTGTTCGTGCGGGGCTACAATGGTCCCCCCAAACCCAAAGTGGAAGAGAAGCGTCCCACCACTCTCCCACCCCTTCCCGACACCGCCGAGTTCGTCAACCTCGTTTGGTCGGTCGCCCGCGATGATCGCCGCGACGCGCAACTGTATGACCGGGCCAACAACAAATACACGAAACTCGTTCCCGGCGGCGAATTCCAAGTCGCCGGCCTCTCCGGCAGGGTGATTCTCATCAGCGACGTCTACGTCGTCCTGGAAATCGAAGGGGAACAATGGCGCCTCGACCTGGGAACCAGCCTCAAGGAAATGCGCAAGCTCCCGAAGAAGGACGCGTAGGGAGCAGGGAGCAGGCGCTAGGGGTTAGGGAAAAGGGGTTAGGAGTCGTTCGTTAATAAATTACCTGAAATTGTGTCATATGTGCGGTTGGATCTCATAGTTCCAGTCGCCATGAAACTCGTTCCGTTTTAGGCGAACGCTGCGCATTTCTTCGTCGCTTATTTTCCGCCCGGTGACATAGATGTCAGAGTCGAGCCAGCAATGTA
>JBJXGA010000027.1:0-2786 GCA_046152955.1 Planctomycetales bacterium
GCATCGGCGGTCAGGGTCAGATAATTCTGTCGAAAGTCGGTATGGAAACATGGCCAAGAAATGCTGTCCCCGAAGCTGGCGAGCGTGACTGGCTTTCCCGCCGACAGGCGCGACGTGAGCGCTTCAAGATCGGAAACCCAGGCATCCGCAGCCATCGCCCATGGCGCCCTGAGCAGCGTGAGCCACAATCCGAGAATCATCACGCGGAAAGCAGCGGACGGCAGTCCGCGAGAAGTCGTCATGAGCGGAGCTGGTGCAAGGGCAACCGCCTGTTCGTTCAAGTGGCACCTCCTCGGTCCCACAGGTCACGTTTTGCCGGGCGACCTGCTTTTGCTTCGAAGGGCGCGACCACCACGAAATGTTCGCAACAAATGATCCGATCAATCACGACGAATTCCTCTCCGCGCCCGCAGGTTTCAGTGAAAAATACCAATCCACCAATGTCCGGGAGCAGCCAGCCTTCGGAGGAGCAGCCGTTTGGTCTGTAGGCAAAGGGAGTAGACCGCTCCGAGGGAGATGCTGTTTCATGCGGACCTGTTTGTCAATCATGCAGAGGCCAGGGACGGTGGCCGCGATCTGCTTCCTGGGACATTGGACCGTCTCGTCCTGGGGCCAGCCCAGCCTGTGATCCGTCAGGAAGGAGTGTTGACCAGCAATTCATGGACGACCTGCGCTCCGCTGACGATCGCATCTGTGAGACTTTCGTCGCGACCGGCGTGGCGAAATGTCAGCCGTTCGTGATCCAGCCCCAACAGATGCAAAATGGTCGCCTGCAAGTCGTTCACCGACACCGGGTGCTCCTGAACCTTGTAGCCGAAGTCGTCGGTTTGGCCGTACGTCAGCCCTGGCCGGATTCCTCCTCCGGCCAAAAGAATCGTGAAGCCGTGGCGATTGTGGTCGCGCCCGTCCTTCCCCTGGGCGACGGGAAGCCTCCCGAACTCGCCGGCCCAGATGACCAGCGTGTCATCCAGCAGTCCGCGCTGCTTGAGGTCAGTGATCAGCGCCGCGGAAGGGCGATCGACATTGGCCGCTACGGTCCGGATACGGTCGTTGTGCTGGAAATGCGTGTCCCAGGGATCCCCCATGATCAAATCATTGAACACAGAGACAAATCGCACCCCCCGCTCCAGCAGACGGCGGGCCATCAGGCAGCGCGTGCCATACGAGCCGGTCTCGGTTTGGCCCATGCCATACAGGGCCTGCGTCGCCGCCGATTCGCCAAACACGTCCATCGATTCCATGACCGCTTCACGGATGTTGCCCGCCAGTTCGAAATTGGCGATTCGGGCTTCCAGCTCACTGACGTGCGGCAAGCGCTGGCGGTGCTTTTTGTTGAGCGCCGCGAGCAATTCCATTTGTGCTTGCCGCGTCTGAGGCTGAACCCGCGCCGGCCATTCCAGATCGAACAAGGGGCTTCCCTGGGAGCGCAAAGGCGTCCCCTGGCAGATCGACGGCAGCCAGCCGGCGGACCAGTTCTTGATGCCGTCCACCTGGTGCCCTTTGGGATCGGCCAGCACGACGTAGCCCGGCAGGTTCTGGTTGTCGCTCCCCAGCGCATAGGTCACCCAGGCGCCCAGCGTCGGCCGGCCCACGCGCCCCATGCCCGTTTGAAACAGTCGCAAGGCCCCTTCATGGTCGTTGAGTTCCGTATGCATCGAGCGCACCTGGCAGAGGTCGTCGGCACATTCCGCCAATTGCGGTAGCAACTCGCTGAAGGTCATTCCCGACTGGCCATGCTGTGAAAACCGGAACGGGCTGGGCATGCATAGCCCGCTATCCTGCTTGTCAAAGAAGGCCTCGACTCCTCCTGGAACGTTACGGCCGGCGTGCTCCGCCAGGGCCGGTTTGGGGTCGAACAAATCCAACTGACTGGGACCGCCATGCTGAAAGAGCAACACCACCCGCTGCGCCGTCCCGCCAAAGTGCGGTGGTCGCAGCATCAGTCGCGACGCGTCCGCCGTTCCTTCCGGTCCGGTCGGTTGGGCGCGCTTTGGTTCATCGGCCAGGAGTGCGGCGGCAGCCAGCCAGCCAAAACCCAGCGCGCTGCGGGCCAGCGCGTTGCGGCGGCTGAGAGGCCAGCGGAGTGGGCCGCATGGGGCCTCTGGCGGTGCGTTTCGGAACAAGGACATGCGTGGCAGTCTGCGGTGGCGCGATGGATCGTCAGGGAATGTACAGGAACTCATTCGAGGCCAGGAGCGCCTGACACAAATCGACCAGCGCCGCGGCTAAGGATTCGTCGTCGGTCAGCCCCGCTTGGCGGTAGCGCACTTGTTGGGTGGTCAAAAACTCTCTGAGCTGTGCGGTCTCTTCCTCATCGGCCGGGCGACCCAGGGCGATCTGATAGGCGCGGAGGATTCGAGCGTCGAGGTTGTGTACCGATTCTGCGGCGACTCGCGCCGCAAACCGGTCGGCCATGTGGACTGCAAAGGGATTGTTGAGCAGCGCCAGTGCTTGTCCGACAACCGTCGATGACGACCGCCGCAGGCAGTTCGGCTCGGGGGCGGCCAGGTCAAACGTCTGTAAGAATGTCACTGGTTCGCTGCGGCGCTGCCGCAGGTAGAGACTGCGGCGACTGCCGAACGAGGTCTGACCCGGCTGGTCGGTCTGTCCGACGACCTGGCCGTCCGGCGTCGTCAGAAATCCGGTGGGCGGCCCCATCAGGCGCCCGTCGAGCGCTCCCGCGACGGCGAGAAGTGAATCGCGGACCGCTTCGCTTTCCAGGCGGCGCACCGGATAACTCCACAGCAGCCGATTGTCGGGATCGGTCGCCAGCGCTTGCGGGGCCG
>JBJXGA010000031.1:0-3035 GCA_046152955.1 Planctomycetales bacterium
GTGGCACGTTGCACAATGCTTGGCGAACAACCGCGGTCCCTGCAATTTCGGATCAGAGCGCAGCAGGCCGCGAGCCCCCAACGCATCGATCCCGGTCGGCCCTTGAATCAGCTCGACGATGCGCCGCGCTCGCACGTGTGCATCCTCGACCGCTACCTGGTACTCGCTGTTGCTCCGATCCTCGGCGATCGCCAGTCCGGTCAGAATTCCGACTCCGGCCAGCAATATCCCCAGATACAGGATGTTAAATCGATGCCCCAGCTTCCAGCGGCCGATGAAGGGCATCAAAAACAGCACCCCCATCACCACACCCGGAATCACCATCGCGCCGAGCACTTCCATGTCGCCCGGGAACAGCTTCAGAAACTGGAACAGGAACAGGAAGTACCATTCCGGCCGCGCCGCGGAATAGTTGTCTGCGGGATCGGCAGGCGCGCCCAGTTCCGCACCCATCACTTCACCCAGCCGGTTCTCGCTCGCCAGATGTTTGAATGTCTGTGTGTCAAAAGGTTCGTGCTTGTAGCCGCCGCGATCCGCCAACTGGTACTTCCCCTGCATCCACGGCAGGAACACCAGAAACAACACGACCGCAAGCACCGCCAGGCATGCTACCTCATCCAGCAACACCTGGTCCGGCCAGAACGACGAGTCCGGCTTCTGCGACGGGTGCGTCGTGATCCCGTGCCGCCGGAAGACGTAAATGTGCAGCACGAGGAACATGATCAGCAGGGCGGGCAACAGGCCCGCGTGCAGGGCGAAAAAGCGAGTCAGAGTATGGTGTCCATACACCGTCCCGCCCACCGCCAGCTTCTGGATCTCCGGCCCGATGCCGGGCGTCATTCCCATGATGTTCGTCGCTACCTGCGTCGCCCAGTAACCTTTCTGGTCCCAGGGGAGCAGGTATCCGGTCAAGGACAGCCCGAGCACAATCAACATCAGGATCAAGCCGAGCCAGAAATTGATCTCGCGCGGCGCCCGGTACGCGCCATCGACCACCACCTGCAAGAGATGCAGCGCCAGCAGCACGATCATCGCCTGCGCGGTGAAGTGATGAATGCCGCGAAGCAGCCAGCCGAATTGCATCCCGTGCTGGATGTAGTACACGCTTTCCCAGGCGGTTTGCGCGCTCGGGCTGTACGCCATCCACAGGAACAGGCCTGTGATCATCTGCGTCGCGAACGTGAAGCACAACGTGCTTCCCCAGACGTAGCGCCACCGCGCCCCACCGGGAATCCGCTCGTACAACGCCTCATGGACAAAACTGCGATAGCCGGTCCGTTCGTCGAACCAATCGAGAATGAATTTCATTCGATGGGGATCTTTTTAGGAGTGCCGGACTGAAACCGTTCAAACTTGACCCAGATCTGTCCGTTCAATTTCTGGACTTCGAGCGAATCCAGGCCACGCGCCGCGGGACTTTTAGGATTCGCAATCGATCCGTCAATATTGAACGAGCTATTGTGACAGGGACACTGATACACTTTGTTCCCTGGTTGATAATCAACGGGACAATTGACATGCGGGCACTGATTGTTGAGCGCCAGCACATCGCCATTCTTCTCCAGGAGGAGATACACGCCCCCCAGAGGCTCCTTGGGGAAGAGATTCCAGGCGTCCGTGCGATCGTCAACGACCGTGAAACTCTGAGGAACTCCCACGGTCAGCGAGTCGAGTTGTGCCACTTTCACGAAGCCCTCAGGACCGTCGTCTGGCGACTCGCCTGGTTTGCTCCGCTTCTTTCGTTTCCGCAACGGGTCGATAAAGAACGCCACCCCGGCGGCGAGCGGCACCAGCGAGACGATGCCGCCGATAATGACCGCCAGCGCCCTTGCCATAAAGCTGCGGCGAGGCGGATTCTCGCCCGCTTCGGCAGGCTTGGCGGGAGCGGCCACAGGCTTGGCAGACACCGGCTCAATTGGCTTTTTTCCGGGGTTCGGCGGGGTCGGTGGAGACGCACCAGGCATAATTTCACCTCTCATAACCTGCCGGTCGTTCTGTAAACGGGAACTGACCGGAAACTACCTGGCAATTCCGAATTCACTTCAGAATCGCTTAGCTTTCCAGCATCCCGGCCATCGCAGCCAGGACCTTTGTTTGAGCGTCCGACAAGGGGCCGGGCAATATCGCACCGGCGGCCTGCTTGTGGCCGCCTCCCTGAAACTGTTCGGCCACCCGGGACACATCCAGCGGAGCGCGGCTGCGGAAACTCACCTTAATCTGCGTGTTGGTCTGTTCGATAAAGATACAGGCTGCTTGCGTTCCTTCAATCGTCAGGCACTCGTTGACCAGATCTTCCGTGTCTGCCGGCTCCGACCCTGTTTCCTTGTAGTCATCCAGGCGGACATAGGTCGACGCCATTTTACCGCCACATCCCATTTGTACGCGGCTGAGAACTCGTCCCGACAATCGAATTCTTCCTAACGTCGAGCGTTCGTAAAGTCGCTGGTATAGTAAAGTCGGCTGAGCGCCAGCGTCAATCATCCGCGACGTCATCCGCAGCGTGTTGCTTGTCACCGAGGGAAAGCGAAACCAGCCGGTGTCCGTGGCCAGCGCGCAGAACAGCGGCGTGGCAATCTCCGGCGTGATCTTCCAGCCGCAGGTTTCCGCCAGATCGAAAACCAACGCACCGGTCGCCTCGGCCGTAATGTCTTTAAAGTCGATCGCGCCGAGATTCTCGGAGCTCGCATGGTGATCGACAACCACCTTCACCGCATTCGTCCTACGGAACACGCGTCCGACTTCCGCGAGCTGACCCCAGGCACTCGTGTCCACAATCATGTGCACGTCAGTGTCGAGCGCCTGCTCATCCGTGACGTCCGTTCCCAGTTGCAGACAACGGTGGTCCGGATCGAGGAACTGCAGCCGCGCCGGAACCGTCGACGCGTTGACAATCCGCACTTCCTTCCCGAGCCCCAGCAGGAGCCCGGCCATGCCAATCTCCGAGCCGATGGCGTCGGCGTCCGGGCGGACGTGGCTGGTCAGGACAAATCGGCGATTGTCCTCGATGATTTTGCGGAGCGGTTTCCAATCGATTG
>JBJXGA010000034.1:0-27594 GCA_046152955.1 Planctomycetales bacterium
CCAGGAGTGATCCGAACACCACGTCGGACAGGTCGTGTTCCCGCTGGTCGATCCGGCTCCAGCCCACCAGTCCGGCCAGCACATAAGCGGGAACGCCAATCGGCCAGCCGTAATAGTCGTCGAGAACCGCCGCGATCGAGAAGGAACTGGCGGCGTGGAACGAGGGAAACCCATACTCGCCGTTTTGGAATTGATCGGTCGGGCGCTGGGTGTCCGCGGCGACTTTGATGAGGACGGTGGTGATCGACGTCAGGGTGTAGGCGGAGATGACCGCCTTGCTGAACTCGTGCAATTGATCGTCCTGCGTCCAGAGACTGACACCGTAAACTCCCAGAAGCACCGGCACCTGATAGCCGAATTCGCCGAATTGGCGCAACACCTGGCTTCCCGTCCCCCAGCGGAGGGGGTATTCCGCCGTATACGACCGGACCTCTCCGTCGGCGTTCTCCCGGAGGGCGATCGCCAGTCCGGCACCGGCGCCCAGGATCAGTGCATTGCGGCAAGTGAACAGGGAGAGGGTGTCGTTCCAAAACATGGGCCCCAGTTGGTCCCAGTCATCGCGCCAGGTAAAGCAGCATTCTACGGGGTCGGAGGCTGCAGTGTCGTCTTCCAGCGGTTCGCCGAACCAGGTTCCGTCCGGCTGAGGCTTGGGGAGCAGCGAATCTTCCGTCTCGACCTCCGGGCCAAGTCCATCTTCCCAGGAGGCGATCGGGGGAGCACACAGCCCCAGGGGGCGCACCGTCGCGGAAGATTCGGGCTCATCGAGGAGCGACAGCGAGACGAGCCGCACGGGATGGCGGGAAGGGGATTCACGGACAGGGGCGTTTGTGCCGTTGGCCCGGATCGTGGCGGGAGGCGGAGAGACGTTGTTGGCCAACGGAGCCGAAACGGTCGTCGAGACTCTGGCTCGAGGCCAAGTGACCCCCTGGCAGCCGATGGCCATGAGCGTCAACCCAGCTAGAATCAGAGAGCGGATCGGAGGCCGTCCGGGAGGACAAGCGGTGAAGTCCGTCATAGGCTGTTGCTCGTCCTGCGCCGCGATGTCCGGGTTGAGAGACAACGACGTATCGGGGATTCGGCCCGACAGTGCAGGCACGTCTGATACTGATTCGACCAGACGGATTGGCAGAATCGCGAGAATCGATACCCGCGGAAAACTCCGCGTTCGAATGGACGATCCCGGTCGCTACAGATTACCAGGATGGGATTCTTCAACCGGTTGGGTGTGCCCCGGCAAACGCATCAGTGATCGCTGATGTATTTGCCTTGAGGTGCGTCCCCATAATAATCCCGATACCAGGCGACAAACTGGGCGATTCCCGTCTCAATCGTGGTGTCGGGATGAAATCCCACTTCGCGTGCCAGATCGTCGATGTCGGCAAAGGTTGATGCAACGTCCCCTGGCTGCATCGGGAGCAGATTCACCACCGCTTTGCGCCCCAGTTCTCGTTCCAGCGTGTGAACCAGGTGTTGCAATTCGACCGGACTCTGGTTTCCAACGTTGTACAAGCGGAAGGGGGCGGCACTGCAGGCGGGGTCGGCGTGGTTTCCGTCCCAGAGCGGATCCGGCGCTGGCGGCCGCCCGATGAGACGCACGATCGCTTCGGTCACGTCATCAATGTACGTAAAATCCCGCTGCATGCGCCCCTGGTTGAATAGATCGATCGGCTGGCCGGCGAGAATGGCGCGGGTGAACAGAAACACAGCCATGTCTGGTCGGCCCCAGGGACCGTACACCGTGAAAAACCGCAGGCCTGTGCAGGGGAGGGCGAACAGATGGGCATAAGAGTGCGCCATCAATTCGTTGCTGCGTTTGGTGGCGGCATACAGACTCACCGGATGATCCACCGGTTGGTGCGTCGAAAACGGCATAGTGGTCGTCGCGCCGTAGACAGAACTGGACGACGCAAACACCAGGTGCTTCACGGCAGAGTGGCGGCACCCCTCCAGCACGTTGAGGAATCCGGTGACATTCGAGTCGATGTACGCGCGGGGATTGGAGAGAGAGTGCCGCACGCCAGCCTGGGCGGCCAGATTCACCACCGCATGCGGGGAGTGAGAGGCAAACAGCTCCAGGAGCCGCGGCGCATCGCAAAGGTCCAGGGGGTGAAATTCGAACTGGGGATGCTGCTGCAGCAGACGCAGCCGGTCGCGTTTGAGCTGGACGTCGTAATAGCTATTCAGGTTGTCGATGCCGACAACCTGTTCCCCGGACTCCAGGAGCCGTTGACAGAGGTGAAAACCGATGAAACCGGCGGCACCGGTGACCAGAAGGGATGGCATCAAATGTGGCCGGGGAGTGGGGCGCTATTCTCCCAGATCCTGACACTCCACCAGTTCGTCTTCGTCAGATTGTGGAACGCGAGTCAGCACGTCGTCGCAGAGGGTCGCCCCGACGCTGGCAGTCATGGTCTCGGCCAGATTGGGGGCGGGAACATTGACGACCGCATGAAAGCCATCACGAATCGTCGGCTCATCGGGAAGCTCGACGAGCCTCCAACCGGGGCGGGCTACTTCCTTAAGAAGCGACCAGGCGGTCAGGGTGAGCAATCGGAAATCGAGCCAGGGGCTGATGTTGCGGACGTAATACAGGTCATGGACCACTTTGCGACGGACGCTTTCCAGGTCGGAATCCGGAGGGAGCCGAAGCTGCGCCAGACCCGAGATTCCGGGACGCACTTTGAGCCGCTCGTGGTAGTAGGAAATCTCCCAATCGAGCTTGGCGATGATTTCCGGACGTTCGGGGCGCGGGCCGATGAGGCTCATTTCCCCCCGGAGGACGTTGATCAATTGCGGGAACTCGTCGATATGCGTTTTCCTCAGAAACTGACCCAAACGAGTGATCCGGGGGTCGTTTGTTCCAGAACACCAGACCGCCCCTGTCTTGGCTTCGGCATTGATGATCATCGTGCGCAACTTGATGATCTGGAAGCGGCGACCGTGAAGGCCAACCCGAACCTGCCTATAAAAGGCCGGGCCTGATAACCGGACGAGCGCGGCAAAAAAGAGAATGACCGGTCCCAGGACGACCAGCAGGAGCCCTGCCAAAACGCCGTCGAGAACCACTTTGAGCGGCAAATACCAGGGCCGAGCCGGGCTGACCGGCCGAAAGGCCGCGGTTTCCGAGTCCATTTCGGGATGTGGGCGAGTTCCGTTGGCGTGTTGAGGTGGATGCAACGATGTATCAGTCTGCAATTCGAGACTCCCCGTCGCTGTCCGAAGGGGCCGATACGCGGGCTGCGTGCTCATGGTTGCCATGATTCCCAAAGCGGTATGCCTATCTGAGTTTGCGTCCATCAAATCTCATAAGCCGGATGTCATCACTGCCAATCGACCGAGCCTTGGCGATTGTTCGATTCTGCATCAATGATCCGCTGCGTTTATTCAATTGGCAAATGGTGTGCCGTATTCTTCGGCTGATGCACATGTGACGCTTGTGATCATCCGTTGACGTCGCGCCGAACAACTCGGGCGACACAATTCTGACGCGAAAATTCGAGAGAAAATGGAGGTATGAGCCACCAATTCGAGTCGCGCACAATTTTCAGGCGGGAAGTCCCTGCGACCTCCAACTCCGGGCTGACTCTCGATTGTCGGCCATCACTGCCTGTGCTTCATGTTGCCTATCATGGGGTGGATCGGTAGTTTTGTCAATAATAGCTGCCCAAAGAAATCGCCCGAATTCAATGCACCGCTTGGACTTTCAGTCCGCCAATCGTTCCAATTCGCATTCATCAATCTGTACGGATGCACCCTGTTGCAGGAAACGGACTCCCACCAAAAGCCGCCGATTCCCTCGACATTGCAATACGATCCCCTCCTGTCCGGCCAAGGGACCGGTGCAAACTCGGACCGGCGTTCCAACTCCCAAAGTATTTTCATGCTGCAACGGCATTCCGGTGGCGATCAGCCGCCGCAACTGCCGCAGGTCATTTAACAACTCCACGCCGTGGACAACCGGAATATCCCGCGAAACGCAATTGGTCGTCAAGGCCGAATACCGTTGCTCGGGGTCGGCGAACATGAACACGTAATTCGCGAACAGCGGCAGTTGCGAGCGCATCGCGCGGCCGGCGGGCGTTCGAAAGCGTTTTTCCACCATCGGCCCATAGAACGGGACTTCCAACGACTCCAGCCGTCGCATCAGCTCTTTTTCGCGACGGGATCGCGTGTAAAGTACCCACCAATGGCTCTCCGGACGAAGGAGTTGGTACTCTTCTTCCAGCAATTCGTCCGGAAAGAGATCGGTTTCGGCAGTGAGTATCGGCATGAAGGATCAGGTTTTGGACGGCGAACGGCAGCGCAGCGGAAAATAACATCAAATCTCAAGGATTGAATGACCGTTTGGCGAAGATTCGATGAATTCAATTCCGATCAATCGCACGGGCCTACCTATATTACCGGATTTCTCCGGCGTGACTGGACAGGAATTTCTGCAATTTCCTGCGTGCCGGGCCAAATTCACCAGTGCGGTCTCCCGCGAGTGGTTCTCACGGTCCGCAATGCCTTAGCAGGTCAAACCGCGTACCACTGGCGATTTTTCGTTCCCAGGGACTGGCAGGCTCAAACTCCGGCCCGCACATCGCGCCCCAGAAGCTGAGGCGAGGTGGGAAGCACACTCGAACCGGTCAGATATTTATCGACTCCAACCGCGGCCTCACGGCCCTCCCAGATTGCCCAGACAATCAACGATTGGCCTCGTCGAGCGTCTCCTGCGGCAAATACCCCAGGGACAGTGGTCATATAGTTGTCGTCGGCCTGGACGTTGCCGCGCGGGTCGAGCGCGACTCCCAACTGTTCCACCAGCCCCTGACGCTCCGGTCCCAGAAAGCCCATCGCCAAGAGCACCAGGTCGCACTCGATCTCATATTCCGTTTCTGGCAGTTCCTGCATTGTGGGACGTCCTCCCTCAGTGACCCACTTGAGCCGGATGGCGTGTAGCTTTTCCACCTGTCCGTTGCGGCCTGAGAACCGTTTGGTTCCCACGCTCCAGTCACGGTCCCCACCTTCCTCGTGCGCGCTGGAAGTGCGCAAGACGGTCGGCCAATAGGGCCAGGGCATGGATTCGTCCCGTTTTTCCGGAGGACGCGGCAGCAGTTCCAGTTGCACCACCGAACGACAACCCTGGCGGTGCGCCGTCCCCAGGCAGTCGGCGCCGGTATCTCCACCACCGATGATCACGACGCGCTTGTCCTTTGCCGAAATCACCTGGTCGTCGGCCAACTGATCCCCGTGGCACCGCTTGTTTTGAGGGGGGAGATACTCCATCGCAAAGTGGATCCCCTTGAGCTCTCGGCCAGGGACGGGTAAGTCGCGCGGCTGCGTGGAACCGGTCGCAATCAAGAGTGCATCGAACTTCTGGCGGAGTTCGTCGACTGGCAGAGAGATCCCAATCGCCGCGTTGGACTTGAAGGTGATTCCCTCGGCTTCCATGATCGCCAGGCGGCGATCCAGGATGCGTTTCTCCATTTTGAATTCGGGAATGCCATAGCGCAACAGGCCGCCGATCCGATCAGCGCGCTCGAACACGGTGACCAGATGCCCCGCGCGATTCAATTGCTGCGCAGCGGCCAGGCCGGCAGGACCGGAACCGATCACCGCCACCTGCTGACCGGTGCGGCGCGCGGGAGGTTCGGGGACGACCCAGCCTTCGGCGAACGCCTTCTCGATGATCGAATTCTCGATGTTCTTGATCGTGACTGCCGGGGCGTTGATTCCCAGAACACACGCCTCTTCGCACGGGGCGGGGCACAATCGTCCCGTGAATTCCGGAAAGTTGTTCGTGGCGTGCAGACGCCGGATCGCTTCCTGCCAGCGTCCGCGATACACCAGGTCGTTCCAGTCGGGAATGATGTTTCCCAGCGGGCAGCCGGTGTGGCAGAACGGAATGCCGCAATCCATGCAGCGTCCCCCTTGTTCCATCAGCTTCAACTCGGGAAACGGCTGATACACCTCGTTCCAGTCGGTGAGGCGCTGTTCCACCTCCCGACGGCTGGGTGATTCGCGACCAACTTCCAAAAACCCCGTGGGCTTCCCCATGACTCTTCCTTCCGACGTGCTGATCTTTCCAATGAATGCGGTATGACTGTTGCGGGTGAATGCGAAGCGCGGTTTAGTGCGCGGCGGCCAGGGCAGCAGCTCTTTCCGCCAGCACCCGCCGCAAATCTCTGGGGAACACCTTGACGAACTGCGTCTGGAAACGGTCCCAATGGTCCAGAACGTGTTGCGCCCGAGCGCTCTGGGTGGCTTGCACGTGCCGTTTGAGGAGCGACTGGACGAGTTCCACGTCCTCTGGAGTCTCCAGAGGATCCAGATCGACCATCTCCAGGTTGCACAACGTCTGAAAGCGATTCTGTTCATCCAGGACGAAGGCCAGTCCGCCGCTCATCCCCGCCGCGAAATTGCGCCCCGTCGGGCCCAGCACCACCACCGTCCCGCCGGTCATGTATTCACACCCGTGGTCACCGACTCCCTCGACCACCGCCTGGGCGCCGGAATTCCTGACGGCGAACCGTTCGCCGGCGATCCCGCGGATGTACACCTCCCCCGCCGTGGCCCCATAACAAGCGACGTTGCCGATGATGATGTTCTCTTCGGCGACAAACGTGGCGGTGCGCGGCGGAAAGATGCTGACCTTGCCTCCGGAAAGCCCCTTGCAGAAATAATCGTTGGCATCCCCTTCGACGCTGAACGTGATTCCGGGCGGGAGAAACGCGGCGAAGCTCTGCCCGCACGACCCTTGCAACGCGATGCGGATCGTATCCTCCGCCAGGCCGGCCCCTCCCCAGCGCTTCGTCAGGCGGCTCCCCAGCATCGTCCCCACGGTCCGATTGGTGTTCTGAATCGGAAGTTGAAACTGCACTGGTTCACAACGTTCCAGCGCGGGCTGGCAAAGGCGGATCAGTTCGTTGTCGAGGGCGCCGCGCAGGCCGTGGTCCTGCGGCTCGCGACAGTACACCCCCACTTCCGGCGGGACATCGGGGCGGAACAACAGCGTGGAGTAGTCCAGTCCCCGCGCTTTCCAATGGTCGATGGCCGGGCGGGTCTCCAACAGATCGACCCGTCCCACCATTTCGTTCAGCGTACGGAATCCCAACTGGGCCATGATCCCCCGCAGCTCTTCGGCGATGAACAGGAAGAAATTCACGACGTGCTCGGGGCGCCCCTCGAATTTCTTCCGCAGCCGGGCGTCCTGCGTGGCAATCCCGACCGGACAGGTATTGAGATGGCAGACGCGCATCATGATGCAGCCGGCGGCAACCAGCGCGGCACTGGCGATGCCGAATTCTTCGGCTCCCAGGAGCGCGGCGATCGCCACGTCGCGACCGGTCTTGATCTGCCCGTCGGTCTGGACGACGATCCGGCTGCGGAGGTTGTGGATCACCAGCGTCTGGTGCGTCTCGGCCAGACCCAGCTCCCACGGAATTCCGGCATGCTTGATCGACGTCAGGGGGCTGGCGCCGGTCCCTCCTTCATACCCCGAAATGAGGACGACGTCCGCCTTCCCCTTGGAAACTCCCGCGGCGACCGTTCCGACCCCTACCTCCGACACCAGTTTGACCGCCACTCGCGCTTCGGGATTGGCGTTCTTGAGGTCGTGGATCAGTTGCGCCAGATCTTCGATCGAGTAAATGTCATGGTGCGGGGGAGGGGAGATCAGCCCCACGCCGGGGGTGGAATGCCGCACCTGGGCGATGTACTCATCCACCTTGTGGCCGGGCAATTGCCCCCCTTCGCCCGGCTTGGCTCCCTGGGCCATCTTGATTTGCAGTTCGTCGGCGTTCACCAGGTACTCGCTGGTGACGCCGAAGCGTCCCGAGGCCACCTGCTTGATGGCGCTCCGCCGCAAATCGCCGTTGGCGTCGGGGCGGTAGCGGACCGGGTCTTCGCCCCCTTCGCCCGTGTTGCTCTTGCCCCCCAGGCGATTCATGGCGATCGCCATCGTTTCATGCGCTTCGCGGGAGATGGAGCCCAGCGACATGGCGCCGGTGGCGAAGCGCTTGACGATGCTCGAGGCGGGTTCGACTTCCTCCAGCGGAATCGCGTGCGTGCCCGGTTTGAAGTCCAGGAGTCCGCGCAGCGTGGCCAGTTGTTTCTGCTGCTGATTGCAGAAATCGGCGTACTTTTTGTACGCCGCCGCGCTGTTGGAACGGACCGCATGCTGCAATTTGGCCACCATCTCGGGATTCACCATGTGGAATTCCCCGCGGCGCCTCCATTGGTATTGGCCACCCACGTCCAGATCGAGATTCTCCGGGACATCCACTCCCGGAAACGCATCGGTGTGACGTCGGCGGACCTCATCGGCCACCACGTCGATCCCGATTCCCTGAATCCGCGACGCCGTGTGCGTGAAGTATTCGTTGACGAATACCCGTTCCAGCCCGACCGCCTCAAAAATCTGGGCGCCGCGATAACTGTGCAGGGTTGAGATCCCCATCTTGGACATCACCTTGCGAACTCCCTTGTTGATGCTCTTGATGTAGTGCTTCTGGGCGAGGTCTTCGTTCAGCGCTTCCGTTCCGTCGCGCAAGACCCCCCGTCGGCACTCGGACACCAGCGTCTCCAGCGCCAGATACGGATTGACGGCCCCGGCGCCGTAACCGAACAGCAGCGAAAAATGGTGGACCTCACGCGGCTCTCCCGACTCGATGATCAGGCCGCACCGCGTTCGCGACCCTTCCCGGATCAGGTGTTGATGCACCCCCGAACAGGCCAAGAGCGCCGGAATGGGGGCTCGCGTCGCGTCGGTTCCCCGGTCAGAGAGAATCAACAGCGCCGCCCCCTCCTGAACCGCGTCGTGCGCTTCCTGGCGGATGCGGTCGAGCGCCCGTTTCATCGCCGGTCCGCCGCCCGCGACGTCGTACAGCGTGGAGATCGTCCGCGACTTGATCCGTTCGACCGGGGACTGGCGAATCGTCTCCAGATCAGCATTGGTCAGGATCGGCTGCGCCAGTCGCAACTGGTGGCAGTGTTCCGGAGTCTCCTCGAAGAGATCTTGTTCGGCCCCCAGCGTCGTGACCATCGACGTCACGATTTCCTCGCGGATCGCGTCCAGCGGGGGATTGGTGACTTGCGCGAAGAGCTGCTTGAAATAGTTGTAGAGGAGCTGCGGCTTGTTCGAAAGAACCGCCAACGGGGTGTCGTTCCCCATTGAGCCGATCGGTTCTTCTCCCGCCACTGCCATGGGGCCCAGAATGATCCGCAAATCCTCCAGCGTATAGCCGAACGTCCGCTGCCGCGTGAGCAGCGTCTCTGGTTCGAATGGGGTGCCCGTCCGGCGGGGCAAATCCTCCAAACGCACCTGGTTCTGGCTGAGCCAGGCCCGGTACGGATTGCGGCGGGCGAAACCGCTTTTGATTTCATCGTCGGCGATGATGCGCTTTTGTGCCGTGTCGACCAGGAACATCTTCCCAGGTTGCAAGCGACCTTTGGCGAGGACATTCGCCGGATCGATCGGGAGCACGCCGGTTTCCGACGCCATGACGACGAAGCCGTCTTTGGTGACTGTGTAGCGCGACGGGCGCAGGCCATTGCGATCGAGCACGGCGCCGATCACCGTGCCGTCGGTGAAGGCGATCGACGCCGGACCGTCCCACGGTTCCATCAGGCAGGCGTGGTATTCGTAAAAGGCCTTTTCAGCGTCGGGCATCGATTCGTGGCCGTCCCAGGCGGCGGGAATCATCATCATGATCGCGTGCGGCAGCGAGCGCCCGGTGGCGTGCAGCAGCTCCAGCGCGCAGTCAAACGCCGCCGAGTCGCTCAGTTTGTCGGGAATGATCGGAAACAGTTTAGGGATGTCGGCCCCGAAGCGCGGATGGCGAAACATCGTCTGCCGGGCGCGCATCCAGTTCTGATTCCCGCGCACGGTGTTGATTTCGCCATTGTGCGCCAGATACCTAAAGGGATGCGCCAGATCCCAGGTGGGGAAGGTGTTGGTGCTATACCGCTGATGGACCATGGCGATGGCCGATTCCAGGTCGGGATCGGTCAGATCGGTGTAGTATTGCGTGATCTGCGTCGCCAGGAGCAGTCCTTTGTACACGATTGTCCGATTGGACAGGCTGGGGACGTAGAAGAATTGCTTCTGCGCCAGGCCGCTGTCGGCGACCAGCGCCTCCATCCGTTTACGGATCACGTACAGCTTCCATTCCAGCGCCGCGGGATCGGGGGTTTCAGCCCCCCGTCCGATCAGGATTTGCCGGATCATCGGCTCCACTTGAATGGCGGTCTTTCCCAGTTGCGAATTGTCGCGGGGGACATCGCGCCAGCCGAGAAACCGCTGCCCTTCCTCCGCAATGATTCGCGCGAACGCCTCTTCGCAAAACTGCCGCTGAGCCGCATCGGTGGGGAGAAACACCAGTCCGGTTCCCAGGTCGCCGCTGTCGGCAGGAAGGGGGATCCCGAGCTGCGCGCACTTTTTGACCAGGAACTTGTGGGGCACCTGGAGCATGATGCCGGCGCCGTCGCCGGTGTTGTCTTCACACCCGCACGCCCCGCGATGCTGCAGGTTCACCAGAATCTGCTGGGCGTCCAGGACCAATTGGTGCGACTTTTCGCCGCGGATGTTGACGATGAATCCGACGCCGCAGGCATCGTGTTCATTCCGCGGATCGTAGAGTCCCTGGGCCTGGGGAGGTTCGAGGCGGTAGTGGGAGCGCGTTTCCATGACAGTTCTCGTGATGCCGGCCTCGCCGCAGAGGGAGGGGCTAGGGGCTAGGTGTTAGGGACTAGGTGTTAGGGGTTTGATTACAAATTGGGAAATGGAGACTGGAAACGGCAAAATGCAATTCGCTGATCTCAAATCTCAAATCTCAAATTTCAAATATAAGGTCTCAGGTCTCAGGTTCCATACTTTGACGATTGAATCCACAAATTGCGCCGGGGGAGGTTCGGCGGACGGGGAGGCGAAGACGCCGCGGGGTTGTTAGACGGCGGCTCGTTTCTTGCGCCGTCCCGGATGTCGGCCGGCGACGCGGGGGGCTTGCGAAGTGGCCCCCTCCACCCCTCTCGTCGGGGAGCCGTTTTTGGGGGAGCCATCGACGGAGCGCTCCGTCGTTGATTTCTCCGCACCGGCGTCTTGCAGCAACAGGTCGATGAACTTTTGCTCAGCCGCCGTGAGCCGCTTGTTGCGTTTGTGAACAATTCCCAGCGGCCGGACCCAGTGGGCGTCGGTCAGTGGGAGCGCGACCAGCGTTCCCGACGATATCTCCTGCCAGACAGTCGGCCGCGGGAGCAGCGCCACTCCCGAGCCGATCTCGATCGCTCGTTTGATCGTTTCGATATTGTCAAATTCATGGACCACATGGACGGTGACCCGCGCCCGTTTGAGCCAGCGGTCCACCTCGCGGCGAATCGAAAGATTCCGGTTGAATCCCACGTAGTCCTCGCCGTCCAACTCCCCGACGGCAATCCGCCCGGCGCCTGCCAGGCGGTGCGTCGGGGGAACGACCAGCACCATCGGCTGTTCCTGCCACGGAACGCTGATCAAATCGCCGCCGTTTCGCGGAAACGAAACCAGCCCCAGGTCGGCCCCTTCCTCGTGCAATTGCTGGTAAACCTGGTCGGGATGCAGGTATTCCAGACGCAGTTTGGCGTCGGGATACAACTCCGCAAACCGTTGGACCGATCGCTCCATTTGCATCAGTCCCACGGAATAGATCGCCGCCACCCGCACGGTGCCGGTCACCCGATCCTGAAAGGTCTGCACCTGGTCTTCAATGGCGCGAAATCGCTGCAACAGTTCGCGACAGCCATCGTAATACACCCGGCCGGCGGGGGTCAGTTCCAACGGACGCTTGGAGCGATCGATCAGCTTGGTTCCCAGCCGCTCTTCCAGACAATGCACCGCCTGGCTGGCGGAAGATTGCGACACGGCGTGCGCAGCGGCCCCCTTCGAAAAGCTCCTGCGCTGAGCGACATCACAGAAAATCTCGACGAACCGCAGATGCATGTCGTTGTAGTATTAGAAAAACGAATAGTGCTGGAAGTGCAATATCGAGAGACGTGATAGGATCGTATTCCCTGGAATGCCAGTCGTCAAGCGACCTGCGCTCCTCGCTTCCAATTGACGCGCGGGGAAGGACTGCGGTACGCTGCTCCTGCCGATGGGACCAGTTCCCTGGATCCCCCAACAAACGCGAGGCCATTATGCTTGGGATCCTGATTGACGCCGTCGTTCTGATCGTCCTGCTGAATGTCATCAGCGATGAAGAGATGGGGCTGGGGAAGGCGTGCCTGATCGCCTTCGTGGCGTCGGTGGGAACCTGGCTGCTGGCGTTTGGGCTGGGTCTGGCACTCGGCATCGCGGGGGTTGTCATCGCGGCCTCGCTGGCGGCAGGGCTTCTGGGGGTCGCTGTTTCCGCCATGTTTGGCGTCGAAATCAAACGCGCCATGGCGATTGGCGGGATTTTCATTGTGATCCATTTCGCCGTTGGATTTGGGTTTGGGCTGATCAGTTGAGACGCGAGCCGTTTGGAAAATCCCCCCGGGCATCGTACCGATGTTCTACATCGCTCATGGGCCCAGCGCCTGAACTTGGCCAGACATCGCAGCCTGATAGATGGCAAATACCGTTCGGAGCGCCCGCAGGCTGTCGGCATTGCTGACGGGGGGATCGCGCCCCAACAGGCAAGCACGGACGGCGGCCTTCACGAATGGGGTATAACCGCCTGAATCGGTTGTCGGTTCGGACTCGTGCAATTTCCCCGCTTGCGGGCCCGATGTGCTGTACCAGCGCAATCGCTTTTCATTGACCGGGTCAAGCGACAGCCATCCTGTGGAGCCCCAGGCGCGCAGATGCGAATGGTAGCCTTTGTCCAGATAGTAACCGGAGGAGATCGTTCCCAGGGCGCCGTTTTCAAAGCGGAACGCCGCGGCAGCCGCATCCTCGACATCGATCGGCTGGCCACCGACATTGGCGGTGAATCCGGCCACCTCGCTAATCGACAGGCCGGTGATGTGCATCGCCAGATCGAGCCAGTGAATCCCCAGCCAGATCAGGTGGCCCCCTCCCGCGCGATCCCGCTGAGCAAACCATTGCTGCTGGTACTGCTTGTTGGCGAGCCGCGTCTGGTCCGCCACCAGGTGCATTTCCAGGGCGTACAACCGGCCGATCCGGCCGGCCGTCAGCACCTCGCGGGCGGCGATGATCTCAGGATTCGACCGATTCGCCAGAGCCAGCATCAGGAAGCAGTGTTTGGCGTCCGCCTTTTGCACCAGCGGAACGAAATTCTCGACGCGCACGCAGGCGGGCTTTTCAGCGAGCACGTGGATTCCCCCTTCGAGCACCGCGTCGATGACTGGCGGTGCCAGCCGCGCCTCCAGCGACACCAGCGCCATTCCCGGACGCTCCTCGGACAACAGCGCCTGATAATCCCGGACCACGCGCTTCAGCTTGCTGCCGAGTACGCGCCGCGCGGCGGCTTCCCATCGTCCGTCCGGATCCGCCAGCGTCACCTGGCGGCATTCTTCGCAGGCGGCCAGCGCCTGCAGGTAGGCGTCGACGTGCGCTCCGCCGGCATTCGTGATGAGTGCGACCTGAATTGTGTCGGGCATGACGCTATCCACTATGAACTTCGAGAAGACAATCGTTGCCGAAAAGTGGTAGGTTGGTTCCGGCCCCGTGACGCCGATGCGAGGCGTGGCACGCCAGGATGACTTCCAGCGTGTGCAGGGAGTTCTCCGGAGGGTCCGCAAAAGAACCTCCCCCGTCGAGCCAGGCGACGATTTCGGCCATCGCCCGGTCCATCGACGATTCGTTCCCCGCGGCGGTCGGCCAGAAGTCGGTTTGACCGTCCCAATACTCCATCTCCACCCCTTTGCCGCCGATCCGCGCTCGGCCGGTCCTGCCGTTGATCGCGATGGCCGCGGGAGTCCTGGCGAAATCTGCCGCGTCAAACGTGGCCTTCAGCCCTCCTTCGAATTCCAGGACTCCGCATCCGCCGGGGTCATGAAACGCCGCTCCGCGGCAGTCGGGCCGACCGGCCGGATCGAGTGTCGCGTAGACTGCAGTGACGCGCCGCCCGACGAGCATCGCCAGTGCGTTGAACATGTGCGTCCCGACATTTCCCAGCCGACCGGTGGCCCATTGCACGTTGGCCGATGTCAGTTCCCCCAGGCCCCCCTCTGCGATCAGATCGCGTAGCCGCCGATAGTCGGGATGGAACCGGCGATTGTGGTTCACGGCCAGCAATGCTCCGGATTGCCTGCATGCCGCCAGCATCCGTTCGCCGTCGGCGAGCGTCGTCGCCAGTGGTTTCTCGCAGAAAATCGCCCGCACTCCCTGCTCGGCGCAGGCCACGACGATGTCGGCGTGTTGCGGGGCGTAGGTGGCGACACTGACGATCTCCAGCGATTCGCGTTCCAGCAGCTCACGCCAGTCGGCATACGTTCGGGCGGCGGTTTTCTGTGTGAACCGCTCGCGACGTCCCGAATCGCGGCTGCTTCCCGCAACAAGTTCCACACGTGCATGATTCTGCATCGCCTGGAGGTGTGTCCCATCCAACCCGGAAACCTGCTGCCCCAGCGCGTCACCCGAGACCTGGTCAGCGCCGCCGATGAACCCCAGGCCGATGATCCCGCCGCGGTAGGTTGGATTGGACATGATCAAATGGGAGGGATGCGGGACGATTCGAGGGGGGGGAATCGGGAGTGGTTGACCAGAGTATCGCAATTGAGCGGAAGGGAGACAAGAAGCGGGGAGTCCTCAGACGCTGGGCCGAACGAGCGGGACTGACACTGGCTGCGCACCTGTGACGATGCCGCAGGCGCACGGTCGGCGCGGCGAGCCTCCCGTCATTTCCGCGGCAGCGTCCGGACGAACTTCATCGCCCGCTCGATCCAGGCGTGGACCTGATCATCATCCTCGACCCCTGCCGGTTCGACCAGTACCCAGCCCTTCATCGGCCGGCCGGTGATGTCGAAATTTCTGACGGACTGCTCCTGGAGCGCGTCGTCGTATTCCCGCGGATCGAGCCGGACGATCAGCGAGTTTTTCCACACCCCCACCAGCATGTTGCCGTGCAGCAGAAAACCAATGCCGCCGAACATCTTCTTTTCCGTGACCCCTTTGCGGCGTGCCAGAGCTTTGCGAATGCTCGCGGCGAGCGATTCATCGTAGGGCATGGCCTGCTCCTGATTCGATCCAGACTGTGGGCGTGCTGTTCCTGACGGAATGTAGTTTGCTGGAATGGCAGTCCGATCAGGATGACACACGATCCCGGTCAGGACAAGCTCCCGTGCCGGAACAGGATTTCAACGACTACCGCGAAGCGGTTATAGAGCCCACCTGGGGTGCGCTTCGCGACCCCAGGCTATTGTGTGGAACCGCTACGCGGTAGCAGCGGTTGCATGCGATCGCTCATCGTCCCCGCAGTGCTTTGGCTGTCGACGGCCCCTCGATCCCCTTTCCACCATTCGGCTCGCGGGGTATCATCCCGGCATGTTCACCCAGCAAGCGTATTCGAATCGCTGCCATCGCGCTGTCTGGATCGGCCTCTTTGCCGTGGCTGTCGCGATTGGACCTTCGGCCGCCGCTGAAGAGGAACCACACGTCCCGGTGCCGGCCCGTCCCGACGAGCCGTTTGCCCAGGAGTTTTCACTCTCACGGGCGACTCATTCGCTGGACGATTTTGCCGAACGCTGGATGCGTACACGCCAGTGCGCCGCGTGCCACACCATTCCGCCGTATCTGATGGTTCGTCCGCTGCTGCCGCGAGGTGGGACGGCGGAAAACGCCGTGCGAGAGTTTGTAGAGCGGATCGTTGTCGAACGGCGCGAGGCGGAGCCGATGATTCCCAGAGATGGGATTTCGGCGGTCATCGTCCAGGTGGCAACGGCGCTGTCGGTCAATGATCGACTGACGACGGGCCACCTGCATCCGGTCACGCGGCAAGCGCTCGACCGGATGTGGACGCTGCAGCGGGAGGATGGGAGCTGGGAGTGGCCCTATCGCGACGCCCCGCCGATCAAGCTCGATGAACACTACGGCGTGACGTTTGCCGCGATCGGCGCTGGAATGGCCCCAGACGGATATTCCCAGACCGATGCGGCCCGTGCGGGGTTGATGAAAGTCCGGCAGTACCTGAAAGGGCGTCCCGCCGTCAGCCTGCACGAGCAGGGGATGAGTCTCTGGGCCTCCCTGTACGTCGAGGAACTCCTCACGGCGGAGGAACGAAAGACGAGTGTCGATCGCCTGCTGGCGGCCCAGCGTTCCGACGGCGGCTGGTCGCTGGCGAACCTTGTGGAGAACATCTCCGCCGACGCTCCCGTCATTCAGGCCGTGGCCGAGCTGCGGAGATCGCCTGGGTACGGAGTCGATTTTCTGGTCTATGCCGGACGGGACGGCGCCTATCCGGCGCTGCTGGCCAGCGATGGCTATGCCACCGGATTCGTGATCTTTGTGGCGCGACAAGCCGGTGTCGCGGCCGACGACCCGCGTCTGGTTCGGGGCGTCCGCTGGCTCAAAACCCAGCAGCGCGCCAGCGGTCGATGGTTCACCCATTCGCTAGGCCCTCCGCACTCGCTGCACTACGTCTCCAATGTCGGCTCCGCCTACGCACTGATGGCCTTGGAGGCGTGCGGCGCGTTGCCTGGTCGCTTGGAGAAGGGCGCGAAGTGACTGTTCGGAGTCCATCATCTTGGAGTGTTTCGCACATCGGTTCCCACAACCGATGTGGTTCCTCTTGAGAATGGTCATGTCCGGCGGCTGGCCCGCGCCGTGCGACGCGACCTTTATTTTCCGAGCGCCTCCAGGGCTTGGTCTCTTGTGTCGTAGATTTGCCACAAAGTGTCCAGGACGGTGATCTTGAACAGTTCGCGGATCATGGAATTGGCGCCGCATAGCACGAGCGTTCCCCCGTGGGTCTTGATGTGCTTGTGGCACCGAAGGATCAGCGACAGGAAGACCGTTCCGAAATACTGGACGCGGGAGAGATCCAGGACCACCTTCGGGATGGGGGTCTGCCGGAGGGGGGCCATCACCGCCTGCGCGGCATGATCGAGCAATTCCCATCGCATTTGCTCGACCGCAGCGGCGGGGGAGACCACCACTCGATCGCCAAACCATTCCACCTGAAATACGTCGTCTGAAGAGGCGCTCATCCGCTGATTCCGAGGGGTCCACCGCACGGGGCGGTCTCTGCCGGGCCGCCCCTATCAACCATCTTGGCACCGGATTCGACCGTTTTCAACCACGCCTCCGGAATTTTCAAATTTGGCAATTTCACCAGGGGGTGGAAAGTGGCATCTTGAGGTTGAACCTGTATACTGGTTCGCAACGGCGATTCCTGCTGTGATTGTCCCATTTCTTTGAACGAGGTTTTTTGCCATGTCCACAAGTCCACCTGCTACGGGTTCGCCCACTGCGGCCAAGCCGCGTTCGCTAGCCGAAAAAATCCTCGTCCGCGGCTTCATCACCGTCGGACTGGTGCTGATTCTGATTGAGTTCATGTCCTATTGGGCGCAGCACAGTGCCTACGAGCAATTGGCGGCGAAATTCAAACTGACCGAAGAAGGCGGACCGCCGGTCAAGGCGGCGGACGTGAAAGCAGCCGTGGGGGGGCGTGCCCCGTCCACTGACGAAGACCTCGCCGGAAAAGGGATGGCCAATTCGGCAAAGCGCGTGGAGGTCTACTCCTGGTTTACGCTCAGCCCGGTCAACAAGCGCAATCTCTATGTCTATTATGGCCACGAAAAGGACGACCCCGACGTGATTGGCGTCGGCATGGTTCCGGAACAAACGGTGGCTGAAAAGTATCCGCCCAAAACGGAAGCGGAGATTGAGGAAGATAAGAGAAAAGCCGAAGCGGCGGCAAAAGACGCCGGCTCAAATCCCTCTGGTCCCCCCGGTGGGATGCCGATCAATCCCGGAGCAGCCGACCCCAACCGGCCGCCAGTTGCGCCATCCGGTGTGGGACCATCGGGGACTCCCGACGCTCAGGAGAAACCGAAAGCGGATGACGACGACTCGCCGCAGGAATCGAACGACGCGAAAGAGTCGGATCAGCCCGAGTCGGACCATGCCGAGCCTGCCGCCGAACCGCAAGACAACGACATGCCGCAGACTCCCGACGACGCTCCCCCCTCCGAGAACGGGGCCGAGCCTCCTGCGGAGGAAAAAAGCGAATAGTTGCGGACGCCGAATGAACTCTCCGTGATCGCACCACACCCGATTTCCACAGAAATCGGGTGTCTTTTGTTTGAAATGGGGATTGCGTGTTTGACACTGTCGTCGCCAACGGAACGCTGATTGACGGCGCTCGCGCCCCGCGGCGGCGCGCGGACGTGGGGATCAGCGGGGGAAAGATCGCCGCGCTGGGGGATTTGTCGGCCGCCAGCGCCCAGTCCCGGATCGACGCCTCGGGACGAATCGTCGCCCCAGGATTCATCGATTTGCACAACCATTCCGATGGTTGGCTGCTCAAGACGCCACACCTGGTCCCGAAAACCCAGCAGGGTTTTACCACCGAAGTCCTGATGGCCGACGGCATTTCCTATGCGCCGGTCCGCCCCTCACTCGCCCCCGAATGGATGTTCTACCTGCGCTCGCTCAACGGACTGCGGCTGGACGAATATCGCGGATGGGAAAGCCTGGAGGACTACCTGGCACTGCTCGATCGGCGCAACGTCCAGAACGCGGCGGTGCATATTCCCTATGCCAATGTCCGAGTCAACGCCTGCGGGTGGGGACGGCATCCGGCGGATGATTTCGCCATGCGCGAAATCCAGCAGGCGATTCGCCAGGGGATGGATCAGGGGGCGGTCGGTCTGTCGACCGGTCTGGACTACATCTCGCAGTGCTTTGCCTCGACCGACGAACTGGCCGAAGCGAGTTCTGCGATGGCCGATCACGGCGGCCTGTACGTCACGCACATGCGCTACAAAAAGGGAATCCTCTCCGGCCTGAAAGAGGCGGTGGAGATCGGCCGCAGGGCGCGCGTTCCGGTCCATATTTCGCACCTCAAGGGACATGATCTGGAGGAGGCGGAGCAGATTCTGGCCTACATTGATCGGGAGGCGCGGCACCAGGTCGATTTGTCGTTTGACGTCTATCCGTACCAGCCCGGATCGACAATGCTCAACTTTCTGCTCCCGTATGAGGTGTGGGAAGAGGGGCCGCTTGCTGCGCTCAGGAAACTGACCGACCCCACAATCCAGGAGCGCTTCGCCGCCGGACTGGAGGCGTACGACCTGGAACTGGATCAGATCCATATCGCGTGGACGCTCAGCAAGGAAAACTCGCGCCATCAGGGAAAACTGCTGAGCGAATACGTGGCGGAAACCGGTCTGTCGGCGGCGGAGGCGCTGTGCAACCTACTCATCGAAGAGCGGCTGGCGGTGCTCCTGGTGTTCAACCAGGGAGACGACGCGCTGGTCCATCCGTTTTTGCAGCACGAACTGTATCTGATGGGAAGCGACGGCATTTATTTTCCCGAGGGAGCGATCCATCCGCGAATGTATGGTTCGGCCCCCCGGCTGCTCGGCCCGTGTGTGCGGGACTGGAAGTTGTTCTCACTGGAAGAGGCAGTCTACAAATTGAGCGGAGGTCCGGCAGGGCGGTTTGGGCTCAAGGACCGGGGAGTCGTGCGGGAGGGGGCCTGGGGGGATGTGGTGGTTTTCGACGAAGCCACGGTCACCGACCGCGCCACGTATGCCGATCCGCATCAGACCCCGCTGGGAATCGAGCATGTCCTGGTGAACGGTTGCCCGATCATCACCCGGGGGATCCCGGTCGAGCCTTGCGGTGGCCCATTGCCGGGACGGGCCTTGCGCTCCGAGCGCGGCTTGTCGAATCGCCGGTCACCGAGTGCGTCGTCCTAACTCGGATTATTCATGCTGCGGGGCGAGTTGCCAGCACCACGTTGAAGACTGACCCAAAGCGCAAGCGAGGGAAAATGGGCCGCACTTCCTCGCTTGCGCTTCGGTTTGGTGTGTCATCACGAACAATCCGGGTTAAGAAAACGGCCGCTCGATCGTCTCCTGGTTGTGGGGGAACTCTTCCGTGCGGAAAAGCGTCCTAGACTCCGCGACAGGTAAATCCTCCCGCGGAGTTTACAGGACGCTAACCCCCCGATTTTGTGCGCCGGTTGCCAAAGCCCAAGGAGCAGTTCGATGGTCACCATCACGACGGAATTGATCGAAAAACGGCCCAGTTTGTCGAGCCAGCCCGGTGGCCTCCCGTTCCGACTGGGGACCGTGTGGGGGATTCTGGTTCTCTTGTTTCTCGCCGTATTGACCAGGCAGGGGACAGCGCAAGTCGTGATCATCGACAATTCGCGGCGCATCGTTGCCCCCAGACCCTCGATTCCCCGTCCTGCCCCATTTCCCTCGTCTTACAAAATCAAGACTGTGGATGTGCAGGCCTCGATCCAGGATCAGGCCGCCAAAATCCAGGTCTCGCAGGTCTTTCAGAACACGGGAAGCACGGTGCTGGAAGCACAGTTTGTGTTTCCGATTCCCGAGAACGCGGCGATCAGTGGCTTGACGCTGATGGTGGATGGAAAGGAGCTGACGGGTAAACTGCTGAAGAAAGAGGAGGCGCGCCGAATTTATGAAGACATTGTCCGGCGCCGTCAGGATCCCGCTTTGCTGGAATACCTGGGGCAGGGGATGTACCAAACGAGCGTCTTTCCCATCCCCCCGCAGGCGGAGCGGACGGTGGAGATTCGCTACGCGCAACTCCTGAAGAAAGACAACGGGCTGATTGATCTGTCGCTCCCGATCGGGACGACGAAGCACGCCCATCAGGCGGTCGAGACGATGAATCTCACGATCCGGGTGGCGGCCGCCGACCAGATCAAGACGATTTACAGTCCCACCCACCAGGTCGACATCCAGCGTCCGGACAACAATCACGCCGTCTGCAAGTTGACGCTGCACAACGCCTTCAGCCCCGACGATTTCCGGCTGTTCTACGGAACGGTGAATGGCCAGGTGGGGATGAACCTGGTGAGTTATCGGCCGCACGATTCCGAGGAGGGGTATTTTCTGCTGCTGGCCAGCCCGGAGGTGAAGAGCGCCCTGGCGGAACGGGTCGACAAGACGATGCTGTTCGCCTTCGACAAATCGGGGAGCATGAGCGGCAAAAAGATGGAACAGGCGAAGGAAGCGCTGAAGTTCCTGGTGCAGCAATTGAAACCGGGGGACACGTTCAACATTGTCGCCTACGATTCGGCGGTCGAAGCGTTTCGACCGGAATTGCAACGGGCCGACGAAGCCACGCTCAAGGCGGCCCTGGGGTACATCGACGGCCTGTACGCCGGAGGGAGCACCAACATCGACGGGGCACTGCAGACTGCCCTGAGAATGCTGACCGACAAGGGGCGTCCGAACTACGTGCTGTTCATGACCGACGGTCTTCCCACCGTCGGCGAACTCAACGAACAGAAGATTGCGGCCAACGTCCGGCTGGCGAACGGAGTGGGGGCGCGGCTGTTTGCGTTCGGCGTCGGGTACGACGTCAATGCCCGCCTGCTGGACCGGCTGTCGGGGGACCAGCGGGGGCAATCGGCCTATGTTCGCCCCAATGAATCGATCGAGGCGCATGTGGCGGCGCTCCAGCAGAAAATCGGCTCGCCAGTCCTGACGAACCTGGGGGTGACGATCGAGCTGGACAAACTGCTTCCGGCCGGCAGCGCCTCCCCCATTTCGCGCACGTATCCCCGACAATTGACCGACCTGTTCCAGGGGGAGCAACTCGTCTGGGTCGGGCGGTATCGTTATGGTGGACCGGTCAAGGTGACCCTCACCGGCAGCGTGGGAAGTGAATCGAAATCGTTCGCCTTTCCCGCGACGCTCGTGGAGAAATCGCTCGATGAATCGCTGGGCTTCGTGGAGAAGCTCTGGGCCACGCGCCGCGTGGGAGAGATCATCGACGAGTTGGACCTTCGCGGACACAATCAGGAACTGATAGATGAGCTGGTGCAATTGTCGATGCGGCGCGGAATCATCACCCCCTACACGGCGTTCCTCGCGGATGAAAACGTGACGCTGGCCGATCGTTCCCGAAACAACCGCGAGAGTCTGCGCCAGGTGGAGCGGAACTTGTCGCTGGAAGCCGGGCGGTCGGGAGTTGAACAGCGCCGGTTCAAAGGGGGGCTGCAAACA
The DNA here is from genome assembly GCA_046152955.1 of Planctomycetales bacterium. GTDB lineage: Bacteria > Planctomycetota > Planctomycetia > Planctomycetales > Planctomycetaceae > SIAF01. Next base: position 22,108 of record JBJXGA010000034.1, read on the forward strand.
GCCACACAACCGGCAGCCAGCGCGGGGGCCATCTCCGGTGCCCTGGGGGGTGGTGGCCAAGGCGGGGGAGGAAGAGTGCCCGGTTCGGAACAACGGGAGTTCGCTGCGCGGAAGAAAATGGCCAGTTCCCTGGGACGGGCCGCTGTGGCGCAGGACGCCGATGGCGAGCTTGAGGTGGTCGAATCGGTCCGGAACATTGGCCAGAAGACGTTCTTCCGGAAGCAGAATCAGTGGCAGGATTCGCTCGTGACCCCCGCGGAGGGGGCGGCGGCGGTCCGGGTGGTACAGTTCAGCGACGAGTATTTTGACCTGGCGGCAAAGCACGGCGGAACTCTGGCCAAGTATCTGGCGTTCGACGAGCCGGTGCTGGTGAAACTGGCGGACACGGTGTACCTGATCAGCCCGCCGACCGGGGAAGGCAAGAACTGAGAATTCCTCCCCGACCTTTGCATCCAAGTTCGCAAGTGATGTAAAATAGATAAGCGAAGTAGTCTATTCGCTTATCCGAGTCGGCGTAATCTGCGAAGCTTTTGCAAATTGTTCCGGTCGGGTCAGTTCATCACACCGGCTCAGAGACAGTATGTTCCAATTTCGTCCGCGATTGGCCCGGCGGGTCTATGCGATCGCTGTTTGTTCCCTGATTGTTGTTGCGGGCCAGGGGCGGGTTGCCTTTGCGCAGGAAACACCCCCCACCACCCCGGCCCCACCCGCCGCTGCCAGCGACTGGGAGCGGCTGGTGTATGTTCCGTATCGCAATCTCAAGCAGGTGTTCGACAAGGACGGCGCGGCGGTCTTCATGCCGTACAACCAGTTCCAGAAGCTCTGGGAACGGCTGCGACGTCCGGACGGGACCGGCCCCGCCACCCCGCCCATCAATGCCGTCGTCACTTCGGCCACGTACTCCGGGCGGATCGAAAAGGATGTGGCGCGGATCGACGTGGAGCTGACGGTTCAGGTGTTGGGGAAACCGTGGGTGGAGTTGCCGATTCGGTTCGGCGAGGCGGCGATCGGCAAGTTCGCGCCGGCCGATCCCAACATCCTGTTGCAGGGGACCGGCCAGGGGGCCTACACGCTCCTGTTTCCCAAAGCGGGCGAACAGAAGGTGAAATTTGAACTGGAGGCGCGCGTCCAGACTTCCCCGGACGGACGGAGCCTCGAAATGGAATGTCCTCCCGCGGGATTGACGACGTTTGATTTGCAGGTTCCCGCGGCGGATCAGGCGATCGAAATCCTCCCGCGGGGAGTCGTGACGCCGGGCGCGGCCCCTGATCAGGCGACGCGCGTTAAAGCCAGTCTGGGAGCGACCAGCAAGATCTCGGCGCGGTGGCGGCCGCGGGTCAGCACGGCGCCGGTCATGGAGGTGCTCACTTCGGTTCAGAACACGCTGGACGTGCGAGTGGCCGATGGCCTGGTCCATTCTCACGCCACGTTGAAGTACCAGGTCTTGCGCGGACAGCTCGACCAATTGCAGATCGCCGTCCCGCTCGAACACCGCGTGCTGGACGTGAGCGCCCCCGGCCTCAAAGGGTGGAAAGCGGCTCGGCAGGAAAAACAACAGGTCGTGACGGTCGACCTTCTGGGAGGTGAAGCGCGCTCGATCACGGTCGAAGTCCACACGGAACATCCGCTTCCCGCTGGCGAGTTCGCGCCTGCGGGCCGGGAGGGGCCTGGAAGTGTTTGGGGGATTCACGCGCTGGGAGAGGTACGCGAAAACGGGCTGTTGATTCTGAGCCAAGGGGCCGATTTGTCATTGACGGTTGAACAGCAAACGGGACTGGTCCGAATCGAGTCCAGCGAAGTGTCTGAGACGCTCCGTCGCCCGGAGACGTTGTACTTCAAGTATTACACGCCCGACTTCCGAATCCAGGTGGCCGCGCAACCGGTCGAGCCACGGATTCTGGCCGACCACCATTCGCAGTTCGTGTTTCGTGATGACGAACTGCAACTGGTGTCCAATCTTGTATTCACCGTGGAGCGAGCGGGGGTATTTGAACTCCGCTTTCAACTTCCCCCGGATCTGCGCATCGATCGGGTTGATTGCGAAGCGATGAAGGAGTTTCAGACGCCGGAAGGGACCGACCAGTTGATTGTGGGACTCCGCGAGAAGTCCAAGGGGTTGATTGCCGTCGTTGTCACGGCGCATCGCTCGCTCGACCCGGCGGATCGGGAAGCCTCCCGCCTCCCGATCCTCGAGCCGCTCAACCTGTCGCGCGAAAACGGAACGGTGGCGGTTTATGCTCCACCGGCCATCGAGGTTCTCATCGATCAAAAGGGGGTCCAGGGGGCGCAGCCGTCGCGGATCGACGCGGCGGAGGCGGCCCGGATTCCCCAGGCGCGGTTGGTTTCCACTTGGACCTATACGCGGCGACCGGAAATTCCAGTTCGAACCGAGCGCAAGCCGACGCGGCTTCTGGCGTCGGTCGCCACGACCGTGAATCTCCTCCAGGATCGAACCGAGGTGACGACGCGCCTGACGTACGACGTGTTGTTTGCCGGCATCGACCGCTTCGTGATCGCCGTTCCCGAAGCCGTGGCTGCCGGCGTGCAGATTGAGGCGGCCGACTCGGCCGTGACTCCCATTCAACAGCAAAGCCGCGAGCCGGAAGCGACCGACGGCTGGGTTCCCTTCACTGTTGTGCTGCAACGGGAAGTGACCGGGCGCGTTCCGTTCCGCATCCGCTACGATCTGCCGAGCGCCGGACAGGAGAAGAAACCCGCCGCGGCGACTGCCATCGCCCCGTTGCGCCTGCTTCCCACTCCCGGCAAGACCGACGACGCTCCCGCCGTGGCGCCCAAACTGGTTCTGGGAGAAATCACCATCCTCAAGGATCGGGCGTTTTCGGTCTCCGCCAAAGGGGACGACCTGGAACCGATCGATGTTCGCGAATTGACGCTCCTGCCGCGGGAAGGCTATCTGGCGTATCGGTACTTCAAGCAACCAGAGCGTCTGGCCGACGGGTTCACGCTGGAACTCACTGCCTCGCGCAACGAAATCCAACCGGTCGTGGAGACGATCATCTCGCAGGCGCTGGTGGAGGCCGTGCTGACGGAAGACAAATCGGTGACGTATCGTTGCCGCTACCGACTCAAGACGAGCGAGCGGCAGCGGCTCTCCGTGGAACTCCCGGAGAACGCCGAAATACTGGATACGCTGGTCGCGGGGAAACGCGTGGAACTGGAAAAAGGGGATCAAACCGGCAACAAACAGTGGGACGCCTTCCATCTCAATGTGGCCCGCGCCACCCCCTCCGATGAGCCGTTTGTCGTGGCGCTCGCCTTTCGCGCACCGTACAAAGACCAACCCCTGCGCGGGCGCGGCGGCAACTTGGAGCTGCGTCTGCCGCGCATCGGCGGCGCCACCGCGGACGGCGCGCGGGGGATCGCTCTCCAGCAACTTCGGACAGCCGTCTGGGTGCCGCGCGAGTACACACTGGTCGGCACGCCGCAGGACTTTACCCCCCAGCACGCGGCCTACATCAACCTGCTAAGGGGCGCCGTGGGCTACATCTCGTCGACGGCGGACCTGGAGGCCTGGTTTGGCGATCCCGGCAGCGGTCTGTTTGCCTTCACGCCGGCGGGGCACGCGTACGTGTACCATCGGCTGGGCGCCGCTGACACGCTGGCGCTCAGTTATTGGCGAACCGCCTGGTTCACCTGGCTCTTGAGCCTGACGGTCGTCGTCGTGGGGCTGGTGTTGTCGCGCACCACCTGGGAGAATCGTCTGACGATTGTGCTCGTGTTGGGTCTGGCCGCGGCGCTCTATGCACTGCGCGATCGGGATCTGGTGGTGAACCTCCTGGCGGCCAGCCGGTTTGGCCTGATCGCGTCGGTCGCGTATTGGGTCTTGCACTCCCTGACCCGCCCAGGTGCGAAAGTGCCGCGATTTGACCTGATCCCGCGCGACCCGGCCACCGCCGTCTCGATGCTGGGAGCGGTGCTCCCCCCTCCGGAACGGCCGGCGGAGTGACGCGCCGGCAGGAGGAATTCGACACCGTTGAGATGCCCGCGAACGCCAAAAGGCCTCTTTAACGGAATCTTCACATTTCAACCGGCCCCAGCCTCTTGCACATTGGCGCGGCGAGAAACATAATCCCACTCCTTTCGATCCAGCAAATCCGCGATCTTGAAATGATGAGGAAAACAGATGTTGAAAGCTTTGATGTCAAAACCTCTGTTAACGGCGATGTTCGGCGCCCTCCTGGGATACGTTGCCGCTACGAGCGGATGGCAGCTTCCGATGCAGGCGGCTGTGACCTTGGAGACGCCCGGTTTGAATGGCGTTGAATCCGCGTCCTGCGAAACCGCGTCCTGCGAAGTCGCGGGTGCAGGCTGCTGTTCCAAGAATCTCAGCCGCTCCGATGAGTTGACGTTGGCGAGCCACAACAACCTCGTCGCCGCTTCGGCGGCACAGACCGGCAAAAAGCCCAACATCCTGCTCATCATGAGCGACGATGTGGGCCTCGCCAACATCAGTGCCTACAGCATGGGGCTGGTCGGCTACAAGACGCCGAACATCGACCGCATCGCCAAAGAGGGGATGCTGTTCACCGACTACTACGCTGAGCAGAGCTGCACTGCCGGACGATCGGCGTTCATTACCGGAATCCACCCGGTACGCACAGGGTTGACCAAAGTTGGACTGCCCGGCTCCCCCATCGGGATTTCGCCCAAAGATCCCACGTTGGCCGAGTTGCTCAAACCGCATGGTTACGTGTCGGGTCAGTTCGGTAAGAACCACCTGGGTGACCGCAACGAATTCCTGCCAACGGTACACGGTTTCGACGAATTTTTCGGGAACCTTTACCACCTGAATGCCGAAGAGGAGCCCGAGAACGAGGACTATCCCAAGGATCCTGCGTTTCGCGCACGCTTCGGTCCCCGCGGCGTGCTCGACACCAGGGCTTCCGACAAGGACGATCCCACGGAAGATCCTCGCTTCGGCCGCGTGGGCAAGCAAACCATCCAGGACACCGGTCCACTGACTCGCAAGCGCATGGAAACGGCTGACGAGGAATTTCTCGATCGCACGAAGAGCTTCATCCGCAACAGCCATGACGCCGCCAAGCCGTGGATGGCCTGGTTCAGTTCATCGCGCATGCACTTCTTTACCCATTTGAAGTAAGAAAGTCAGGGAGTCACAGGACTCGGCATCTACGCGGACGGCATGATCGAGCACGACAATCACGTTGGTCAACTGCTCGGCCTGCTCGACGAACTGAAGATCGCGGACAACACGATCGTCGTCTACACCTGCGACAATGGCCCGCACTTCAACGAGTGGCCGGATGGCGGGAACACCTGGTTTCGCAGCGAGAAGAACACGAATTGGGAAGGAGGCTACCGGGTCTCGGGAATTGTCCGCTGGCCGGGTAAGATCAAGGCCGGCACGGTCTCAAACGAGATCATGTCACACCTGGACTGGGTGCCGACGCTGGTGGCCGCCGCCGGTGAACCGAACGTCAAGGAGAAGCTGCTCAAGGGATATCA
>JBJXGA010000035.1:0-30569 GCA_046152955.1 Planctomycetales bacterium
CAGGTTGTCGAACTGAGTTTCCAGCGAGCCCCACCAGCCACTTATTCCAACGACGTAGCCACGATGATTCGACGCGACCGCCGCATACCCCCCGTGCGATTGCAGACTCCACAACCACGGCAGCCAGATCAGAAAGGCCACCGCCGCAATCCATCCCATCCGGGCCACCAGGGCCCACAGCGATTCCCCTTCTGACGGAGGCGCCGCGCGATCAGGAGGGGCCGGGGCTTCGGACGCATCCGGAGGGGACGGCACATTGGCGATCCCGATGTTTCGGTTCGTGCTTTCGCTGGCACTCCCGGCCAATCGATTCGCCAGCCACCAGGCCAGCAGTCCCGCTCCGCCGATTGCCAGGGGGAGCCAGCCGTTGTATTTCGTCCACCAGGCCAAACCGGTGAAGAACCCAGCGCCCAGAGTTGCCCCAAGACCTCGGCCGTTGAGCGCCCGCCAGATGCAATGGACTGCCAGCAACAACCAGAAACACAACATGACGTCCGTGAGCGCAGTCCGCGAAAAGGCGATGTGCGGGTCGCTGAATGCGGCGATCGTTGCCGCCGCCAACCCGGCCACCGGGCTAAACCAGCTCCGCCCGATCCACCACATGAGTGGGACTGTGAGGCACCCGGCGACCAGACTGGGGACCATTGCTGCCAGGTCGGATGGTCCCCATAGGGTGAAAATCCAGTCGATGAGACTGGGCAGCAGCGGCGGAGCATACAGGTGCTGGCTGGGATACCGGAAATCATCCGTTGGACCGAACCAGTGATTGGAGGCATAAACCCCTTCGTCAAAGTGCTCGACCGCCATCCGCTCCGGATAGGCGCACCGCAGTCCCCCCCCCGCCAGAAACAGCGCCAGCACCAGCCCCAGTTCCAGTCGCGTCGGGCGCGCTGCGGAGGGGATCAAACGCTGCGGGGGGGAGGCGGATTGTTTCACGTGAAACGTTCGGCAGGCGGATCGGTGCAAACCGTATAGGCCACGAGCTACGCGCGGCGGCCCGCAACGGGTATCATGGAGTCGGACTCAAACGAGGAGATCATAGCCGATGCCGACCGCTGATGAACTATACAAAGAAGCCTCACAGATCAAGAACGCTGGCGACCTGCCCGGCGCTGTGGCCAAACTGCAGGAAATTCTGGCCATCGACCCCAACCACGTGCTGACGCATTCGGCACTGGGGGTCCACCTGCAAAAGCTCGGTCAACTCGAAGATGCGATCCGGCATGCGGTGCGCGTCACGGAGCTGGAACCGAACGACCCGTTTTCATTCACGCAACTCTCCGTGATCTACCAGCGCTGCGGAAAGATTCCGGAGGCAGAAGCCGCCATGGCCCAGGCACACTTGCTGCAGGGACGGGCTCGCTGAACGGGCAGATCATTACGTGCTTCGACGCTTTGCCGTATTCGACCGTGCATGACCCGATGGTCGCCGTTGGATCGCTCGAATGATCATCCCCGGTATGCCGGGAACTCGATGACCACTTTCTGCGCCCCGTCGCGCCGGTCGCGAAATGTCTCGAAGGCGGCTTGAATGTCGCGCAATGGGAACGTGTGCGTGACCAACGGACTCAAGTCGAATCGCTCCTCTGCCAGCCACCGCATCGCCAGCGGAAAATCGCGCGAAAAGTCCGGATTCACGCTCGTTTGGATCGTGACGTTTTTGTAGAACAGCTCACGCCAGTGGACGCCGTCAATCTTCTCCGGCGGGACGCCGAAATACAGCATCCGGCCGCTGTGTTTGACCAGGCTGGCGCACAGGTTCAGAACCTGATCGGCGTGTCCCACCGCTTCGATCACGATGTCGGCCATTCCTCCCGAAGTGATGCGGGCCACTTCCTGGGCCGGATCGACACGGGTCACGTCGATCGTCGCCGTGGCCCCCATTTTGGGGGACAGCGCCAGCCGCGACGGGAGCTTGTCGATGGCAATGATCTCCCGCGCGCCGAACTGGCTGAGGAGCGTGCAGTACATCTGCCCAATCGGACCCTGGCCGACGACAACCACGTCCTTGTCCAAGACTTGCGGCAGCTTCTTGAGCGCGTAAATCACTGTCCCTAAAGGCTGTGCCAGGAACGCCTGATGAAACGGCAGCCGCGGGTCGACCGGGATGGCGCGCTCTTCGCTGACGACGTACCGTTCGAACAAACCGCACTGGTTCACGGGCACCGCCAGGACTTTGTCGCCCGGGGCAAATTTGCGGCCATTGGTGGCGGTCACCGTCCCCACCATTTCATGGAGCGAATGGCCAATCGTCCGCTGCGGAAACTCCGGCGCTTCGGCATTGAAATAGGGCAAATCCGAACCACACAGACACGAGACCTCGGGTTGAAAAATGATGTCGCCCGCACCAGGTTGGTCGTTAGAACGGGGGGCCCGAACCGGTTCTGGCGCGTCAACCAATTCGACGCGGTGTTTTGCGGGAAAAAAACCTGCCAGCAAGGGGTCGCTCCTGAAAGTGGACGTGGCGCTATCGGTGGCGTGGGAGTTTAGCAGCAATTTCAGGAGGTGGCCAGCCGAATGGTTTGCTGGTTTGACTTTAATAACGCGAGGCGTTATGCTTGAGTCCAATGATCCGCAGCTTTCGCGACAGAGACACAGAAAGACTCTTCCGCCGGGAGCCGGCCAAGCGGATTCCTCCCCAAGTGCGGCGGCCCGCTTTGCGCAAATTGTTGCTCCTGGATGCGGCGACTTCCCTCGACGACTTGCGTGTGCCACCGGGCAATCGACTCGAACGATTGCGGGGTGATCGAAGCGACCAGTTCAGTATTCGCATCAACGATCAATGGAGAGTCTGTTTCTGCTGGAACGACGGTGAAGCCAGCGAGGTCGAGATCGTCGATTATCATTGAAAGTTAATTATGCCACGACAACGATTGGCTCCCATTCACCCTGGCGAAGTCCTGCTGGAGGAATTCCTGCGCCCGCTCGGGCTCAGTCAGTACCGGCTCGCCAAAGACGTTGGCGTTCCGCCGCGGCGGATTAATGAAATCGTCCTGGGCCATCGCGCCATCACGGCGGATACGGCCCTGCGCCTGGCGCGGTTTTTCGGGACGTCGGACCGCTTCTGGATGAATCTGCAGACGCGGTTTGACCTGGAGACGCAAAAAGACCGGCTGGGGGACCGCCTTGATCGGGAAGTGTCGGTGTTTGCCGGTGCCGGTTGACGAATCTGCGGAAGCGAACCGTTCGTTCAAAAACGAGCGGACCTCGGAGAAATCCGCCTACAGCCCGGAGGAGAGGACGACCAGGAGGAGCAGCACGGCCACCATAAAGCCGGTGATCGTCAGCGACAATCGGACGGCGCGGCGGAGGATCCGCTCGGGCGCCTCATAGCGACTGGCGCTATATACCAGACTGATGACAATCACCAGCGGAATGGCGAAGACGATCCGAGGCAAACGGCCGTCGCCAGCAGCCAGCAGCAGTTGACTCCACATCATTTCGCTCCTCGATTCATCGGCCCTCTAGACTTTTTGTCATTCGACACATGACTCTTTCGCGACACCGGACCTAACCCCGTCTCCCGACCGTGGTAGTCGATCCGCCGCGACGTCGCGTCATCCGGTCTTTGGAGTGGGGGGATTTTCCTCGGGCTCCTCCGGTTCATCCCCTTCATAGGCCGGCCCTTCCAAGGCGTCGTAGATCGCCAGGATGTTCAGCAAACCGGCAATCATAGTGAAGACGACCCCCAGCTCAAATCGCGAGCCCAGTTCAAAATGCGATCGGTTCAGATCGGTCTGGTCACCCAGATCGTTGGCCGGCGAATCGCGGAGTGGAGCGCCGTAGGAATCCCTGATCGAGCGCGGGATATGCCCCTCCAGAGTTCCTCGAACGACGTCATTCGGTCGCCCTTCGAGTCGCCCTTTGAAATTTCCCTTGAGCAGACGCTTGGAGGACGGGGCAACTTGCGCCTCCAAATCTCCAGGAGTCAATTCCCCCTCAATCTTGACCGTCTCCTGATCGGTCGTCAGCGTCCCCTCCAGTTTGCCGCTCCAGGTGTGTGGCATGTCGGGCTGCTGTGGTTGCAGGCTGATCCGCCCGGCGATCTGGCCAAGGGGCTCATTCTCGTTCGACAGGCTGCCTTCGAAGTACGCCTGAAAGTGCCGGGGGACGTAATTGGCGTCAAAATCGCGTGGCGACCGCATTTTGGCCTGATACAAGGCGGGAAGCGCGGGAATCCCGACCCAAAACTGGCACAGGTAGGCGTAGGTGCGATTTTCGGAATTCTGCCAGTCGAAGTAGACCACCTGCCCATGCCCGATGCGTAAGCCGGTGAAGAATGTTCCCAGAATGCAGACCGAATAGAGCACCCCTTTGAATACCCGCCGCTGGTAAAAATGCCCCAATCCCGGCACGAGAAACGCCAGCAGGGCAGCCAGGATCGGGTTTTTCAGGGGAATACGGGATGACGGCATGATGGAGTTTCGCGGGATCATGTGATCGATTCGCGGAAAGCGGCCTCCGCGTATCCCCACAGGCGGCCCGGCAGTGGGGTCGCACGTAGGGGGGGGTCTCGCGGGATCAGCGCTGGCCCCTCTCGGGTCAACCGTGAGGCTTGCCGAGCCCAGCCTATCTTAGTGGCTTGCGGGAGATTCGAAAAGCCGCAATTCCTACGGGCGCGCGGTTCCTCCGGGCATTTCAAACGCCTTCATCCCCCGGTGGGCCGGTTTGTTCCCGGCAGCGAGCCGTCAGAAATCGTGACATGCCGCGCCTGGGCCGGGTCGGGATGCGGAAAATCGCGGCGGAAATGCGTGCCGCGACTCTCGGTGCGGGCCAGCGCACCGGCGATAATCAGCCGCGCAACGAGGAGCATGTTCTGCAATTCCCAGCCGCGCGGTTCAAGAAATTCGCGCGCTGCCACGTAGCGAGTCCAGAAATCGACTTGTCGTTCGGCCGATTCTAAACCGGACTGGTCCCGATGGATTCCCACGTCGCGCCACATTTCCGAACCCAGCGCGTTCCGCAGGTCGATCAGGTTCAATTCATCATCACGGTCATGATCGGTGAGTGGCCAATCGCTGACCAGGGGGAGCGCTGCGTAGCTGTCCTCGAGCGTCGCGGCGACGTCGGAAGCCAGCCGTCCCGCGCGGCGGCCAAACACCAAGCCCTCCAGCAGGCTGTTGGACGCCAGGCGATTGGCGCCGTGCAGTCCGCTGGAGGTCACTTCGCCGGCTGCCCACAGCCCCGGAACCGTCGTGCGCCCGTCGGAATCAATGGTGGCCCCCCCGATCATGTAATGGGCTCCCGGACGAACCGGGATCAAATCGCGCGTAATGTCCAGCCCGAATTCGGAACAGACTTTGCCGATGTGCGGAAACCGATCGCGGACGAGTTGCGACCGCAGGTGCGACAGATCAAGATACACACAAGGATGCCGCGTCTTTTCCATTTGCTGAGCAATGGCGTGGCTGACTTCGTCCCGTGGTGCCAGTTCCATTTGCGGAGCATAGTCCTCCATGAAGCGCCGCCCTGTGCAATCGCGCAGATAGGCCCCCTCCCCCCGCACCGCTTCGGAAATCAGGTGCCGCGAGCTGCCGGCGATATACAGCACCGTCGGATGAAACTGCATGAATTCCATGTCGCGCAGCTCCGCTCCGGCGCGAAAGGCCACGGCGTGTCCGTCGGCAGTGGCGATGGAAGGATTGGTCGTCTCGCGAAAAATCTGTCCCGCCCCACCGGTCGCCAGAATGGTCTGCTTGGCCCAGATGATCGTTTTGCCATGTTCCCGATTCCACACCAGTGCCCCGCGACAAACCCCCTCGTGGGTGACCAGGTCGACGATGAACGTCTGCTCCCAATAGGCGGCATGCGACAGTTGGCGGGCCCGCGCGATCAACGCCCGCATGACTTCTTTTCCCGTGGCGTCCCCCAGGGCATGCGCCACCCGGCGGTGGCTGTGTCCTCCCTCCTGAGTCAGGGCCAGTCCGCCGTTTTCGGTATCAAAGACTGCGCCCCATTCGATCAATTCCTGAATCCGTTCCGGCGCTTCCTGGACCACCGCTTCGACGATCGTCGGGTCGCAAAGGCCCTTGCCGGCCGCCATCGTGTCGGTGACGTGATTGGTAAAGGCATCAACTGGATCCAGGACGCCAGCGATGCCCCCCTGCGCATAGGCGCTGTTGGATTGCGCCAGGACGTCTTTGCTGACGACGATCAGCGACAGGCGATCGGGAACCTCCAGCGCCGCCCGCAGCCCGGCAATCCCGCTGCCGATGATCAGCACGTCGGTGAACGCATGCGCGATGCGCTTCGGGTGAAATCGCAACAGGTAGCGATGTGCCGGGGTGATGTGCATGGCAGACTGCTCGGAGGCCCACAAGACGATCGCGACTCAACAACGGCGCGCGACAAGCGCCGCCGACTGAAGGTCATTCACAACGCTGGCGGACCCGGCTCACACAAACTCCAGATCTACGGCATGTGGAATGATCCCCGCGCGATGGGCGCGGTCCAGCAGCGTCGCCACTGCTTCGCGCCCGCGCGGACCGAAATCGAGCGTCCAGTCGTTGACGTACATCCCCACAAATTTGTCAGTCCGCTGGTGGTCCAAGTCGCGCCCGTATTGCTCGGCATGCTGCAGGGCCTCTTGACGGTGATCCAGTCCATACTGGATGCTCTGCTTGAGCAATTGAGTGACTTCGCGCATGCCCTGTGGACCCAGGTCGCGGCGAATGGCATTCCCTCCCAGGGGGAGTGGCAAGCCGGTTTCGTCGTGCCACCAGCAACCCAGGTCCACGATCAGGTGCAACCCCTGATTCTGATAGGTGAGTTGTCCTTCGTGGATGATCAACCCTGCGTCGCACCGGCCCGCGGCGACGAGATTGAGGATTTCGTCGAAGGGGTGGACCTCATACGTGAATGTGTCCCCCAGCAGCAGTTTCAGCGTGAGGAAGGCCGTCGTCAGCGTGCCGGGGACGGCGATCCGCTTACCCCGCAGGTCCGCGATCTGACCTGGCGTGCGGGAAACGACCATCGGGCCGTAATTGTCCCCCATGCTGGCGCCGCAGGAACAGAGCGCATATTTGTCGGTCACATAGGCATAGCCGTGCAGGCTTACGGCGGTCAGTTCCAGTTCCCCCTGAAAGGCCCGGCGGTTCAGGGTCTCGATGTCCTGCAATGTATGCTCGAACCGATAGCGACCGGTGTCGATTTTGTCGTTTGCCAGAGCGTGAAACATGAACGCATCATCAGGATCCGGGCTGTGTCCCACGCGAATCAACTGCTTGTCTGCCGCCACTGTCGTCATGATCGAAGGGATAGGTGAGTTGGAGAGAATCGGCTGGCTATGTCAGAGAATTTCGAGGAACCAGACTTGGAATACGCCAAGGCGTGTCCAGAACAGTTCGAGCCCTGGTAACCGCACCCGATCGGTTCACCTTAACGCTCTTACGAACGGCTCGCAAGGGGGGTGCAGGATGATACGACGGTTGACCTGGGCGCGGCTCCTCTTTTACAACGAGCTTGGATGACCTGTTTCTCCGGAGCCTCAAAATGACCAACCCCTTTGACGACGAGGAAGGCGAATTTTGCATCCTGGTCAATGCCGAAAACCAGCACTCGCTGTGGCCCGTATTCCGCGAAATTCCCGTGGGCTGGTCAAAAGTGGGACCGACTGGCGCGCGCCAAGTCTGCCTGGATTGGATCACAGCCCACTGGGCCGACATGCGTCCCAGACTGGCGGGCGTGAAAGACACTGGTCTTTGAATGACTCGTCAGGCGCTTCCCCATGTCCCCCGTGAGTTGGCACACGCGACACACCACAGCCGGAGGTGCTGACTTTGGACGCGGTGTTTCTGACTCATATTGTCGCCTCCCTGGAGTTTGGTGTCGTGGATATCGGGGTGGCTGGCGGTTCCTCGGGCGGGGGAAACCTGGTCTCCGCCAGATCTTTCAACAGCTCTTCGACGGGGATGCGAAATCCGCGCCCCGAGAATTCCGGCCAGAGTTCCAAGAACTCTCCTCGCGCCTGGTCGGCCAATTGAGAATAGGCCAGGCGGACGGCATCGATCCCGGCAATGATCTCGCGCTTTTTGAACCCGGACAGTCGCTTCCGCCGACGATGACGCGAGCGGGCCATCCGTCTCAACTGGCGTCGCTGGTGCTTGAGGGCACGGCGACCCTCCACCGCGTCGTGCTGCATTCCCAGCAGGTCTTGAAGATGCGGTAGTTGCGGGTAGAACTCTTCACGGAATGAAAGGTGCAGAATGGGCCGAAAAACTTCCGTCGCATATCGCAGCCGTTTGCATACGATCCGTAGTTGGTGAAGACATTCCGGCCGGCGCACATCGTCCGTGGTAAACGACCACAACTCGTCCAGTCTCCGCCGCAGCACGCGCGCTCCAACCGCTCCAAATGATTTGGGGGGAGCCGATGGCGCAAGGGCCAACTGGCTGAATTGAGGCCAGACCGATGCAGCGCCGGCGCGCGCTGTGGCGACCAGTTTGGACCAGTCTCGCTGCAGCCGTCGGAGCGTCCAACGGCGCTGACGATTTGTCTGTTCGCACAGCCACTCGATCACTTCCGAGTCTTCGATCGAGGCCTGACTTACCAAACCTTCGAGAAACTCACACCGAACGTCTAAATCACGAACTTCCCCGCACGTTCGGCGAATGTCCCGGACCGCACGGTGCAGCTTTCTCTGACGGAGATCGGGAAACTCCTCGGCGAGGATTTCCAGGATCGCGGTAAGCCTTCGGCAGGCAACCCGGACTTTGTGGACCTCATTGCGATTGACGTCATCTTCTGCGGAGACCGAGTTCAGACAAACCTCCAGCCGCTCGCAACGTCCTTTCAGGGCGCGGCACAGCGCGTCCAGGGCCGGGGAATCCATGGACAGACCGTTCATGGTTTGCGCATCGCGAGCCTCCCCGGAAAGGGAGCAACCCACCGACATCGCTTCGTTGGTTTGCACGGAAACATTGGTCCGATCGATTGGAAACCGGATTTCCGACCCCTCCCAGGGCCGGGACACTCCGAGAGCCTGCCCAACGTCAGGATACTCAAATCATCGAGAAGATTTCCAGGCCGTTTCTATTGGTCTGCCGGGAAGCAATATCTGGCGAACGGATATGCCGGACGAAGCGATTCGAGAGCCTTTTCGATTTGGGCTACACCGATCCCAATCAGCCTGCCCAAAATCCAAGTTGGTTTACATCAAAATCGCTTGAATCGGCGAACGCTCCACGGCATACTGAAACTTGAGGCAATTCTCAGGATCCGCTCGATATGACTCGTTGTGATCGATGAGGTGCATTGCGCAGCGGCGAGTGTTTCGACCTGGCGTCCTGCTGAGGATGCCGTCGGAACTGAACTGGGAGTCCAGCCAATTTCGACAACGCAACTCCGAATGTCTGCACCATGCCATCCACCACGATCCCACCCGCGACCGGACAGTTGCAGGAATTCGATCCGTTTGCCGCAGATTTCGCTGTCAATCGGTATGCGCAATACCGCCAAATCGTCCGCACAAACCCCGTTCATTATTCGCATGCCCTTGAGGCCTGGGTTCTGGCGACCTATGCCGAAGTCAGCCGGGCCTTTCGTGATCTGCGGTTGAGTTCGCGGCCTGTCAAGGTGTCGAATCCGCATGTTCGTCGCGCGCTCCATTCTTCTTCCATTGCGATGCTGCAATCGGGGATGTTGGGCTACGTCGATCCGCCGGTCCAACCGCGCCTTCGCGGGCTGATCAAAGCGGCACTCGACAGCCAAACAATCAACAGCCTGAGTCTACGAGTCCAGACGCTCGCCGAAGAGCTGTTTGACGCGCTGCAGAATCGGGACGAGTTCGACCTGGTGTCGGAAGTGGCGCGACCACTGGCGGTGGGAACAATTGCTAACGTGCTGGGTATTGCTGCGGCAGACGTTCCGCGGTTGGAACGCGCGACACCGGGCTTCTTTCGGGTCTTTGATCCACTCTCTGGGGTGGAGGCCCAGTCCGAGATCACCGCGGCGATTCAGGAATTCCGGGCCAGTCTGGCTTCGTTGATTGGCTACCGGCGGCAACATCCGGATGACGGCGTGCTGAGCCGGATGGTCCATGGCATTGGTCCCGAACTGCGGCTGAGCGACAATGACATCATCGCGAACTGTGTGCTGCTATTTGCTTCAGGCCAGGAGAGCCCAGCCAATCTGATTGCCAACGGAACCCTAGCTCTGCTCCAGTTCCCGGAACAATGGGAGAAGCTGCGAGCTCGCCCGGAATTGATCCCTCAAGGGGTCGAGGAACTGTTGCGATTGGTTGGTCCGTCCCAATTCAGCGCGCGAATGGCAACCGCCGATTATGAAGTGGCCGGACGGACGATTCCAAAAGGTGAGATTGTCTTTTTGTTGAATGCCGCGGCGAACCGCGATCCAGCCCGGTTTGACTCTCCCGACCTTCTCGATCTCGAACGGCCCAACAATCATCACCTATCGTTTGGCCTCGGGGTCCATCATTGCATGGGAACGGAAATCACCCGTTTGCAAGCACGAATCTTCTTTCAACTCCTCTCGAAACGTTGTCCCAAACTGTCGTTGCCACCGCAGGAACTGAAATGGAAGCCGTTTCTGGCGACGCACGGACTCCAATCGTTAATTCTGCGTCGGTAGCCGGTAAAGGCCGGTGTCATCGCCAACCGAGGCAGCGGCGGTGCCGCACCGTTCTGAAGTTGAGCTCCGGAGATTACATTTAATGAACGACGAAGATTTTATGCGAATGGCGTTGTCTGCAGCGCGCCGTGGAGTGGAAGTCGGCCAAGCCCCGTTCGGCGCCTGCCTGGTGCGTCATGGCGAAGTGCTGGCCTGCTTACACAACCTGGTCCGTGACCGGATTGATGTGACCGCGCACGCCGAGGTCAACGTGTTGCGCGCCACGTTTGAACGACTGGGGACGACCGATCTCTCCGGGTGCGCGCTGTACACGACCTGCGAGCCCTGTCCGATGTGCTTCTCTGCATGCCACGACGCGCGAATCGAGCGAATCGTCTACGGCGCGGGACTGGAAGACGCCCAACGGCATGGTTTTCTGGGGTTCTCCATCCCGTCTGCAACTCTCGCCGCGGCCGGTTTGCGGTCCGTCCGGCTGGAGGGGGGAATTTTGAGGAACGAGTGCGTGCAACTCCTGGAAACGTACAGCCCGTTGAAGAACGGAGCGCTTCAGGGAGGGGATAGTGCGAACGAGGCGCGACTGGGGCCGGATTTCCGGGAATCGCTGGTGGTGAGTTTTGAACGGCACGCCGCTCAGCGCCCGGATGCACCCGCTCTAACTTGGGGCGCGGAGACCTTGACCTATGGCCAGCTCAATGCCCTGGCGAATCGCCTGGCCGAGCGATTGCTGGCGCGGGGCGCGGGTCCGGAACGGATCGTGGCGATCAGTGTTCCGCGATCGCTGCGAACGATCATCGGCATCCTGGGGATCCTTAAGTCGGGGGCTGCCTATCTCCACATTTCACTCGATTATCCCCCGGCCCGGCGGCAGTTTCTGCTGGAGGACTCACAGGCCGGATTGATCGTCGTTGATGCGGACGCACCAGATGACATCGCTCCAGGTGTCGAGCGCGTCGTCGTGGATGACGGGCCAGTTGCGGCAGCCCACGCGACCAATCCACCGCGGACTATCGGCCCGGACCAACTGGCTTATGTGATGTACACGTCGGGAACAACCGGTCAGCCGAATGGGGTCATAGTGACGCACGGCAATCTGGCACGGCTCTTTCCCCAGGTGCGGCGACAAGTTGCCTGGGACGAAACCGACGTCTGGACGATGGTGCATACCGCCTCCTTCGGTTTTTCAGTCTGGGAAATGTGGGGCGCGCTCTCATCCGGGGGACGGCTGGTCATCGTCCCGGCTGATGTGGTGCAGGATCCCGAGCAACTGCACGAGCTGGTGCTCCGTGAACAGGTCACGGTCCTCAGTCAAACGCCAACCGCGTTTCGGCTGTTCGACTGGGCCAATGAGACCTCGCGCAGTACGACTCCGCTCGCTTTACGGATGATTGCCTTCAGCGGCGAGCAGTTGCCTGCCGAGGTGGTCCGCTCCTGGGTTCGGCGGCATGGGGACGAGCGGCCGTTGTTGATCAACACGTATGCGGCGACGGAAACCTCGGGACAAGTCGCCTTGCATCGCGTGCGAGAATCGGACTTTGAACAGGCGGCGGCTCCCTCCGTTGGCCGACCTCTGGAGGATGTCTTTGTGCGATTGCTGGATCCCCAGGGGAAACCGGCGGCTCCGGGAGACGAGGGCGAGCTGTATCTCGGCGGCCCGGCAGTGGCGCGGGGGTATTGGCGGCGGCCGGAGTTGACCGCGGCGCGGTTTTTGGAGCATCACCCTGCGGCGATCGACGGGGATGGTCAGTCGCAGGGACGGCTGTATCGAACCGGCGATCTGGCGCGCTGGCGGTCTGACGGAGAGTTGGAGTACCTGGGGCGCGTCGACCGGCAGGTCAAAATCTCCGGATTTCGCGTTGAGCCGTCGGAGATTGAAGGGGTGCTGCGTCAGGTTCCCGGTGTCCGCGACTGCCTGGTGGTGGCCGGTCAACACTCTGAGGATTCCTACCCGCAATTGGTTGCTTATGTGGTTCCCGATTCGCCGCTTCACAACCCGCCGCCCAATGCGGCAAACGCCACGACGACCTCGTCCAACGCGAATGAAGGCGTATCGCTGTGGCCCTCCCTGGGCGAGTATCAGGTTTATGATGCCTGGCTGTACGACGTGATGAACTATGAGCTCCAGGAACATGCGGGCTTTCGCCGCATGATTGAGAGGCGCGTTGGGGGACGCGTCGTGGCGGATTTGGGGACGGGACACGAGGCGCTGCTGGCCCGTCTCTGCCTGGAAGCCGGCGCGCGACGCGTGTATGCCATTGAGGTACTGGAGGAACCATGCCGTGCCGCCCGGGCACTGGTCGAAAGGTTGGGCTTGAACGACCGGATCATCGTCCTCCAGGGAGACGCTGCCAAGCTGACGTTGGATGAGCCGGTGGACGTGCTGATTTCGAGGCTGATGGGCAATATCGGCAGCTCGGATGGGTTGATTCCGATTCTCAACGCCGCGCGCAGACTCCTGGGGCCGGGAGGAGTCGTGTTGCCGGGGCGGTGTATTACGCGAATGGCCGCGGTGACGCTCCCCGAGTCGCTGCGGAACGAACCACAATTTGCCCTGGAGGCCCGCCCGTATGTGGAGCGGATTTTCGAGCAGATGGGGGGACCGTTTGACGTGCGGTTGTGTGTGCAGGGATTTTCGAGCGGCGCGTTGCTGTCTACTTCCGCCATTTTTGAAGACCTGGATTTCTCCTGTCCAGTTCCGGAATTCGATGAACGAGAGGCGGAACTGACGATTGACCAAGGGGGGCGTTGCGATGGTCTGGTGTTGTGGTTGACCGCCATGGATGGAGAAGAAGTCGTCGCCGATTACCTGAACTTGCAGCGCGGTTGGCTCCCCGTGTTCATACCCTTATTCGATCCGGGTGAAACCGTGGCCCCGGGGGAGACGTTGCAAATTCGATGGAAACGGCAAGCGTCAGCAACTCTTCCCTTTCCCGAGTATGTGATTGAAGGGGACTGGCGGCGTCGCAACGGGGACGCCGTCCATTTTCAGGCCCGAACCGGACACGGCACTCCCGCACGCGGTTCCAGTCGCTTCTGGGAAAGGCTCCACGAACGATACGATCTGCCGCCCAGGCGCCCCGATGGCAGCCAGTTGCTTCATATCCTCCGCCAGCACATTCAAGGGCAGCTCCCGGAATATATGCGGCCCCATTCGCTGACACTCATCGACCGGATTCCGCAAACTGCGAATGGTAAGGTCAACCTCGCCGCGCTCCCCAGTCCAGGATTGCAACGTCCGGAACCGGACGCTCCCTGGGACGCCGAACGAGATGAGCCGCGGACTGAAATGGAGCGGCGGCTGGCGAAAATCTGGACCAACCTGCTGAATCTGGAGCCCATCTCCCGGTACGAGAGTTTTCTTGACCTGGGAGGTTCGTCGCTGCTGGCCGTTCGGGCCGTGGCCCAGATCGAGGAACAACTGGGGCCGCGAGTCAAATTGTCGAACTTCTTCCAACAGAACCTGGCACAGCTTGCGGCGACGATCGAATCACAGATCGGCGCTGCTCGTTGACAGCGGATTTCTCCGGGTCTTAGAATTGAGGTTTCTTCGACTCGGCAATTGATGCATACCGCGGGAGATTGAGATGTACTTCGTCACGCAGGAATTGGAGTTTTGTTACGGGCATCGACTGCTGAATTACGAGGGGAAATGCAAGTATCTGCATGGCCACAATGGGCGGGTGGAAATCTGTCTGGGGGCCCGCGCGCTGGATGACCGGGGGATGGTCATCGACTTCACCGACATCAAACGCTTGCTCCGCACCTGGATTGACGATCACCTGGATCACCAGATGCTGCTCAACGAGGCCGATCCGCTCCTCCCCTGGTTGCGCGAGCAGGGGCAGATGCTGTATGTCATGGACTGCAATCCGACCGCCGAGAATATCGCCCGCGTGATCTATGATCAGGCGATCCGGGTGGGGTTGCCGGTGGATGAAGTTCGGCTCTGGGAGACGCCGCGTTCCAGTTCGGTGTATCGTCGCGATTGACGCCCCTGCGTCGCGGCAAATGGCGATGACCGAAGGTCAGTTCCGGTCCGCCTGTCAGAATGATCCGGGAAAATGGGATGCGCAATGTCGTTAGAGGTTGAACCATTTTTTTTTGGCGGTCCAGACCAGCCGCTGTTCGGGTGCTACCATCCTCCGCGCCCGGTAGCGCCGCGCCGCTTGCCGTTGCTGTTGTGCCACCCGCTGGGTTACGAGTATGTCCCGTCGCACCGCTGTTTTCAGCAGTTGGCGACGCGGCTGGCGCGGGGGGGATTTCCAGTCCTGCGGTTTGACTATTTTGCCACGGGGGATTCGGCAGGGGACGAGGCCGAGGGACGCATCGCGCGGTGGTTGGCCGACATAGACACGGCCATCGATGTACTCCTCCGCCGCACCCGTGCGCGGCAGATTGGCCTGGTCGGACTGCGCGGCGGTGCGACCCTGGCCTGGATCGCCGCCGCGCGCCGCAGCGAGGTGACGTCACATGCGCTCTGGGATCCAATCGTGAACGGGCGAGACCATTTGGCCGAACTCATCGCGTTTCAGGAAAGCACCCTGCTGCAATACCCCAAGTCCTACCGGCGACCTCACGGCGAGCGACACGATGATATCCGCGGTTGCGAGTTTCCCGAGGATCTCGAGCGCGAGTACCAGGCAATGGATATGCTGAGCGTCTCCCCGAGGAGCCGCGAGCGGGCTCTGTTGATCGTGAGCGCAGCGGAAGAAGCCGAACCGCTCCGCAAACATCTGGAATCGAACCTGCCGGGTCGGCTCACATTTCAGCACCAGCCCGGCCCGCAGATCTGGTCCGCGGATCCGACCAAAAAAATGGTGCCGGCTGAAATCCTCGACTCCATTGTCACTTGGCATTCACAGGCCGCCACATGAACGAAGTGCTGTTTCCCTTCCCCAGGAGCAACCACATCGTGGGAGTGCTCACGCGGCCCGATTCCGCGGCGCAACGCGTCGATCCGCCCGCGGTCGTCCTGGTCAATGCCGGATTTGTCCACCGGGTTGGGCCCAATCGCATCCACGTCAAACTCGCACGGCGGCTGGCCGCGCTGGGGTTCCCCGTGCTCCGCTTTGACTTCAGCGGCATCGGCGACAGTCGCTCCCGCCGCGACGACGTGCCATTTGATCAACAGAGCATCGTGGAGATCGAGGAGGCGCTGGATCAGATGTCGGCTGCCGGACTGGCGCAGCGGTTCCTGCTGGCGGGGATCTGCTCCGGGGCGACGAACTCTTTGCGGGTGGCGCGGCACGATCGGCGCGTGGTGGGGGCGGCGCTTATCAACGGGGTGTGGAAGCTGGGATTGGACTCGTCCGAGATCAAACAATTGCATTCCGCCCGTTACTACCGGCGGCTGGCGGTCCTCGATCCCCGCAGTTGGATTCGCGTGATGACCGGACGATCAAATTACCGGGTCATTCTGCGAACAGCCGCCAGATCGCTGGCCAGCCGATATCGTCGCCACAAGCCGCAGCCCGTCCAGGAGCGCTCGGAGAACTCGGAATTGTCGGACTTCCGCGCCGTGGTCGAGTCGGGCGCGCACCTGCTGCTAGTCTGTTCCGAACGCGATCGCTCGCATACGGTCCTCACGGCGATGGCCGGGCCGCTGGCGGAGCTTCGGGCGACCGATCGATTCCGTTCGGAGGTCATTCGCGACGCGGACCACACGTTCGATCTGTGTTGCCACCAGCGCGAAGTGATCGATCTGTTGTGCGGCTGGGCCGAATCAGTCGCCGACTCCCCACCGGTTTCCCCGATTGCCAATGTCGCCGAAGCCAAGGGGTCGCAGACGTTGACGCTGGGCGCGCCCTGAGCTGCCGGTGTCGTTTGCCTCCCTGAGGCCCGTGTTGGCAGCGTCATTCTTCTGCCGTCGCGTTGCCCCAATCCGGGAGTGTCGTTGCCGTCAGAATGAGCCCGTCCTGAATCAAATATCGTCCCTGGAAACCGATCAGCGCTTGTCCGGTTTGAACAGGGTGCGGACGGAGCAATTTCGCCTGAAACGTTGCCCGGTCCGGATCGAAGGCTATTTCCACCTCTTCGAACCCCAGCCATTGCCGCGTGAGCGGGAACCAGGCCTTGTAGACGCTTTCCTTGGCGCTGAATAGCAGTTTATCCCAGTGTGTGCCCAGAGGGGCGCGCTGCAACCAGGCCAATTCCTGCGGCCGGCCCACCTGACCGAGAGTCTCAGGCGGGAGTGGCGCGTGTGGTTCCGCGTCGATGCCGATCGTGACCAGGTCGCGCCGCCAGGCGACCGCGGCGGCCTGATACCCGGTGCAATGGGTGATGCTGCCGACAATCCCCTCGGGCCAGATCGGTTCCCGTTGCGGGCCGCAGAGAATGGAGCCGGGAGAAATCCCCAATTGTCGCAGCGCCTGCCGCGCGCAATGTCGCCCGGCGGCGAACTCCCGAACTCGTCGCGGGACAGCCCGCTCCACCAGCATCGCCTCCTCGGTCGTCAACTCCCCCGGCAGTTGATCGCCGATCGACACCTGGGTTGCCACCTGGGGGGGAAGAATGCTCTCAATCATGTCCCACGCTGCCGTGCGCCTACGCGATTCGCAGTTCATCCAGATACCACCGCACGAATTCCTCGACCGTCTGCTCGGCTGTCGAATACGGTCCCGGCTGGTAGCGGCTGGAGAGAATGCCGCGCTGGTTGTTCTCGCAGATCGTCTGATCCTGCAAGGCGGTTTCACGCCACATCCAGCATACCTCGGCAGGGTCGTAATCCCGCTCTTCCACGGCGTCTTTGTGGACCAGCCAGGTCAGTTCGAGTTCGGTCTCCAGGGGAGCGCGGGGTGTGAAGCGAGTCAGAAACGCATAATCGTTCGCCACGACATACCAGATCAGCGGCAGGTGCGTGAAACTCGTGATCCCTCCGTCGTATTCCGAATAATCTCCCAGGAGCGGCGCGACCGGCTTCCCACCGCGACTTTGCGTGAGGAATCCCGGGCGGATCGGGAGCCTTCCCCCCTGGTGCAGCCCGTTTGGGCCGCGCGCGATCGAACCGATAAGACGCCCCTTCCGCGCCGTTTCCTCACGCCAGCGTTGTTCGAACTCCTGGCGCTCTGCCGCCAGGCGCTCGTGATTCTGCGCATGGGCGTAGGACATCACCGAACAGAACTCCGGATGTGTCGGCGCGCAGTGGTAACATTCCCAAAAGTTTTCGACGACTGTCTTCCAATTGGCCTGAATGATTTCCACTCTTCGGCAACAGATCTTCGTCCGCTCCAACCGATGCGGCGCGAGGTATTCCGCCAGATCGGCAGCCGTCTGTGAGAAGTCCGGCGGTCGATCGGACAAACAGACAAAGATCAACCCCGCCACTTCGTGCAGAGCGACGGGATGCAACCCCCACTGGGCCTTGTCGAAGTCCTCCGGAAGATGACGTACCGCGCACAATGAACCATCCAACTCATACGTCCAGGCGTGATACGGACAGACGAGCCGCTTCGCATGACCGGTCTCCTCCAGGCAGAGCAGCGACCCGCGATGCCGACAGACGTTGTGGAAGGCGCGGATCTCCCCGGACAAGTCCCGCGCGACGACGAGCGAGTCGTTTCCGACCTGATAGGTAAAATGGTCGCCGGGATTGGGAATTCGGCAACTTGGCCCAGCCAGGAGCCAATGCCTGTGATAAATGCGCTCGAGATCGAGGGCAAAAATCTCCGGCGAGACATAAAAGGGCTGTTCCAGGCTATGGCCCGGCCTCCGGCGTTCGATGAGTTCCGCGACAGTTGCATCCATCGTCATGGGAGTGATTTCTCAAGCGACCGATCGTTCTCGCCAATTGCCGTCGTTGTTCCCTGCCAGGTCATCAAACACGAGCGCCACTCGCGGGAGTGCCTCTCCAGAACAGTACCGGCGGCCTTTGACGCAGCCGACCGTTCAAGACCGCCATTCTAACACGACAGCCCGCATTGCCAATCAATCCCAAGTCCCAGAGAGGAAAGGGAATCCCGGGCCTTGCCGCGAAATCAGTCACTGTGTGCACTGTGGTTGGGCAGGTTGATTTGATGATCGTGGAGAGCTTTCCAGCGCGGGAGGCGTTCTCCTCGGTGCGCAGCGGAGATTTGCGTGTTCCTTCCGGGCGAGTCCCGATTCGGCATACCGTTTGCGATAGTTCGCACTCAAGCCACGTTGTGCCAGGCTCGCTATGGTTGATGGCGCTCGTCGACGGTCGCGAGGGGTTTTGTCCTTTCTCACCGGCTGGTGTTCCAGCGGCAGATTAGGCAACGGTCCCGCGTTTCATTCACCCATCCTCCTTGCTGCCGATGTCTAGCCACTCTCTCGGACAGGCGAACCGCCTGACACTGTTGGACTTCAAGACGCCGCCGATGCGCGCGTTTCACATGGCGTGGATCGCCTTTTTCCTGTGCTTTTTTGCCTGGTTCGGCGCGGCCCCGTTGATGTCCGTGGTCCGTGAGGAACTGCATCTGACCAAAGACCAGGTGGGATGGTGCCTGATTGGATCGGTGGCCATCACGGTGTTGGCGCGGCTGCTGGTGGGGTGGCTGTGCGATCGGATTGGCCCGCGGTTGGCCTATAGCGGGGTGTTGCTGGTGGGTTCGCTTCCGGTGATGGGGATCGCCCTGGCGGATGACTACGCCTCGTTCCTGGTGTGCCGGATCCTGATCGGTGTGATCGGCGCGTCGTTCGTCGTCACGCAATACCACACGTCAGTCATGTTCGCCCCGCATTGTGTCGGGACGGCAAATGCAACGGCAGCCGGGTGGGGCAATCTGGGAGGGGGAGTGACGCAGATGGTCATGCCGCTGATTTTCGCATTTTTCGTCGGGGTGCTGGGATGCAGCAGTTCCGCTGGATGGCGCTGGTCGATGGTGCTGGCGGGTTGCGTCTGCGCGCTGGCGGGAGTCGCCTATTACTTTCTCACACAAGACTGTCCGGAGGGGAATTACTCGCAATTGCGGGCCGAGCGAAAAATGCCGGCGCGGAAGGCGTCGGCCGGGACGTTTCTGGAAGCGTGCCGCGATCGGCGGGTGTGGGCCTTGTGCGGCGCGTATGCGGTGTGCTTCGGATTGGAACTGACGATCGACAACGTCGCGGCTCTGTACTTTCTGGATTATTTTCCGGAATTGCAGCAGGGGGACAAAGTCAGCGCGATCCGAACGGCGGGCCTGCTGGCGGGATTATTCGGAGGAATGAATCTGTTTGCCCGTGCCCTGGGGGGGTGGATCGCCGACCGGATCGGTGCCCGCTGGGGCCTGGGAGGACGGGTCAAATGGCTGTTTTGCACGCTGTTCCTGGAGGGGTTGCTACTGTTGTGTTTTTCTTCGGCGCGCACGCTGGCGGCGGCGGTGCCGCTGATGATGCTGTTCGGCCTGTTCGTGAAGATGTCGAATGGTGCGACGTACTCGGTCGTTCCGTTCATCAATCGCCGCGCCTTGGGCTCCGTTTCGGGGATCGTCGGCGCCGGGGGGAACGTGGGTGCCGTCGCAGCCGGTTTCCTGTTCAAGTCCGAAGCGATTGCCTGGCCGACGTCGCTGTTCATTCTGGGACTGGTCGTTACCGCCGTCTCCTTTCTGAGTTTCGCCGTCAAATTTGAAGCCGAAGAGGAGCAGGTCTGGCAACCGAATCCTGCCGCCCCATTGCCGTCCAGGGAGATGGACCTGGCTCCTGCGACCACCTGATCGATCACTCCCGACGATCTTACTTATCCGACCAATTCCTGCCGTTGGAGATTCATTCCCCTCCATCGTTTTTTTCGAAACCCATTGACCACCCGCGAAGCGCTCCTCCGATGGCCAATCCGGTAGAACTTTGGAAATCCGAAAAGCATCCGTTGGACGTCTGGCCCGACGTTGTGCGGTATTCGCGAGCCAAGACGTCGCCCGAGGCGATCGAGCCGGCGGACCTGGAGCGGATGAAGTGGCACGGCTACTTCCACCGCAAACGGGACGGAGAGGGGCGGTTCATGAACCGCATCCGCATCACCGCGGGGGAATTGTCGGCCGACCAGGCGCGCGAGGTGGCGCGGATCGCCTATGAGCACGGTCATGGGATCATCGACGTCACGACGCGGGCCAATCTGCAAGTGCAGGGCTTGCCGATCGAGTTCCTCCCGGAAGTGACCGGAAGGTTGGCGCGCGTGGGATTGTCGGCGCAGCAAACGGGGCACGACAACATCCGCAACGTGTTTGCACATCCCTACAGTGGATTGCTCCCCGTAGAATTGATCGACACCCGCCCCCTGTGTCATGCAGTGACCGAACTGTTTCTGGGAAGCCGCGTCTACAGCGACTTGCCGCGCAAGCTCAACGTCTGTCTCAATGGATTCTCCGAGCACTCGGCCCATTTCTGGACGCAGGATGTGAGCTTTTTGGCGACCCAGACGGACGAAGACGTGGCGTTTCAGTTGCTGATCGCCGGGACGCAGGGACAGAACCCCCAATTGGCGCGCCATGTTCCCGTGCTCGTCCGTCCCGACCAGGTGGTGGCGGTCACGCGGGCGGTGTTCGACCTGTTTCGGGCGCGGGGTTCGCGGGAGAAGCGAAACGCCGCCAGGCTGCGGTATCTCGTGGATGAAATCGGCATTTCTGGCGTCCTGGATTGGTTGGAGCAGACGTTGCCGTTCCGGCTGCAACCGTGTACCCGGCCCCCCTTTCCCGCCTCCACCTACGACGAACTGATCGGCTGGCACCGCCAGCAGGATCCCAAAAAGTGGATCATGGGATTGTCGGTTCCGCTGGGGCGACTCACCTGGCAGCAGCTTGAAGGACTGGCCATTCTCAGTCGCCGCTATGGGGACGGGCAATTGCGGACGACGCATGAGCAGGGGTTGGCCGTCGTCAACATCCCCACGGGATTCAAGACAGCGGCCGCCACCGAAGCCGCCGCGCTGGGGTTGTCGGTATATGCCGACGACCTGGAACGCAACACCATGGCCTGCACCGGCCAGCAATTCTGCAACATCGCCGTCACCGAGACCAAAGGGCACATGTTGCAATTGATCGAACGATTGCGGCGCAAGTCGCTCAAGCTGCATGGCATTCGCATTCATATGAGCGGATGCCCTTCGAGCTGCGCGCAGCACTTCACCGCCGACATCGGACTGAAAGGGGTCCGCGTCCGGCGCCTGGTCGGGACGCGCGAGGGCTTCGACGTGTATCTGGGAGGAGGCATCTCCGGGCAGGTGCATCTGGGATTGTGTTACAAACTCGGAGTCGATGTCGATCAGTTGCCCTTGCTGGTGGAGGAGGTGGTTGCCGAATACTACCTGCGCCACAAGACCGGCCAGACATTCAGCGCCTATTGGCGGGAGAAGTTGCACGCTCTGGAAGCGGCTAAAGTCGGGGACACCGACTATCGGCGAGCCACCTGGGTGTGCGAGAAGTGCAACCACCAACATGCCGGAGAAGATCCGCCAATTTTCTGCCCCGCGTGCGCTGGTTTGCGGCGCTATTTCGCCCGGTTGGAGGACTCATCGCCGGAAGCCGCGAATCAACCGACCGCCGCACCGGAGTGCCGGGCCGCGCCGAGTGCCCCCGCGGCGCGCGAAGACGGTTTTCTCCCCCTGATCGCAGTCCAGGAACTGCACCGATCCCCCGCCCGGACAGTGACGGTCCAGGGGCGGGAGTTGGCGGTGTTGCTGGCCGACGGAGAGATGCACGTGTTTGATTCCGAGTGTCCGCATGCCGGAGCGCGTCTGGCGGAGGGGAACCTGCAAGGAGGTGTCCTCACCTGTGCGGCGCATGGCTGGTCGTTTGACGTGGGAACCGGTTGCAGCGTAGACCCCAAGGGACACGCCGTTTCCAAGTATCCGACGCTTGTTGACGAGGGCTGGTTGTTCGTCCAGATGGCGGGCGCGCTGGTGGCGGTTCCATGACGCGCACTGCGATCTTAGGTGGAAAACGCGAAACCGCCGACTGGAATCCATCCCATGACTCTTCCGGGGAGTCCGGCAGCGATCCGGTGGGAGATCTCCTGCGCGAGTTGCGTGTCGAACAACAGTCGCTCTCGGCGGTCGAGCAGTTCGCCCAGGACCACGCCGCGGAGCCCTCTCAGGCGCGCTACTACGCGCGGCTGCTTCCCGCCGCGCCGCCAGGGCCAGGACAGCAATATGCGTTTGAAGTGGACCTCGACCGGTGTTCCGGCTGCAAATCGTGCGTCGTCGCCTGCCACGAACTCAACGGTCTGGACGAATCGGAGACATGGCGCGACGTGGGGCTGCTGGTGGGAGGGAGCTCTCACAGCCCCGTGTGGCAACATGTGACGACCGCCTGCCATCATTGCATCGAACCGGCCTGCCTGGCGGCCTGCCCGGTCAATGCCTACGACAAAGACCCATTGACGGGAATCGTCCGGCATTGGGACGACCAGTGTTTCGGCTGCCAATATTGCGTGCTGGCCTGCCCCTACGACGTCCCCAAGTACAACGCGGCGCGAGGCATTGTTCGTAAGTGCGACCTGTGCGCGGGACGGTTGGCGCAGCACGAGGCGCCGGCCTGTGTCCAGGCCTGTCCGCACGAGGCGATCGCCATCCGGGTCGTCGACATGACGCAGGTCGTCGAGAACGCCGAGGTGGGTTCGTTCCTTCCCGCCGCTCCCGAGTCGCACCTGACTTTGCCCACCACCGTTTTCAAGACCGAACGGGTGCTGCCGCGCAATACGCTTCCCGCCGATTACTACGCGCTCAGTCCCCAGCCTCCCCATTGGCCGCTGATTGTTATGCTGGTGTTGACGCAGTTGTCGGTGGGAGCGTTTTGCGTGGGGACATGGCTCGCCTGGCAATCGCCACTGAGCGTTGATCCAGCTTTCTTGCTGCTCCACGCCACGGCGGCGACCGCCTGGGGATTGCTGGCACTGGGGGCCAGCTTGTTACATCTGGGGCGCCCTCAATTCGCTTATCGTGCCGTGTTGGGCCTGGGACACTCGTGGCTCAGTCGCGAAATCCTGGCGTTTGGCCTGTTTGCAGGTGCGGCGGTGCTGTACACCGCGGCGGTCTGGTCGGGTCTATTGCAACCTGTCGCCCTGCGGACGTTTGAAGCGGTCGTGGCCGGCGCTGGAGTGGCGGCGGTTTTCTGTTCCATCATGATCTACGTGTTTACGCGCCGTGAATTCTGGAATTTCGAGCGGACTGGCTCGCGGTTTTTACTGACCGGGCTATTGCTGGGAATCTCCGCGGTGTGGTTGACGATCGCCCTGCTGAAGCTGGTGCAACAGGGGACTCGCCTGGAGGGGGGCCGCGACTGGGGAGGGGCCGAATTGGCGCCAGCCCTGATGGCGACCGTGGGAATCAAGCTGGTGTTGGAGCTGGCGCAGCTTAGACATCACGCCGATCCACGGAACTCCCCCATGAACCGATCGGCCCGATTGCTGACGGGCCTGTTATCCAATGCCTTTTTGGCCCGCATGGGTTGCGGATTGTTTGGCGGCCTTGTTTTGCCGATGTTCATCATTCAGTCGCTGTCCACCACTGGCTCGCAGGCCCTGCCTGTCGAGGTGTTGATGGCCCTCTCCTTTGTGGCCTGCCTGGCAGGAGAAATTCTGGAGCGCTATTTGTTTTTTGCCGCCGTTGCGGCGCCGCGCATGCCCGGGAGCATCCGATGAGTGACACGCTTTCTTCCACCGCCGCCGGAACCTTCTGGCCCGGTTGGCTGCACGCCCAAACCGGGCCGCTGACGCGCGCACTGAATCGAAAGACGGGTGGATTTGGATTGGGGCAAGTCCCCGCGCATCGCGCTCCGGATGCCCTGGCGCGTTCCGTTTGCGGTTATTGTTCCACAGGATGCAGTCTCAATCTGCATCTGCGAAATGGATCGGCGGTCGGCGTCTCTCCCACCACGGAATACCCGGTGAATCTGGGTATGGCTTGTCCCAAGGGGTGGGAAGCGTTGACCGTTCTGGATGCGCCCGATCGTGCGACGGCGCCTCTCGCCCGCGATCCGGAGGGGCGCTGGAGAACTCTCGACTGGGGGGGAGCGGCGCGGCTGTTTGTCGAACGCTTTCAGGACATCCAACAACGGCATGGCCGCGAGGCGGTGGCGTTTCTGGGAACCGGGCAGTTGCCGACCGAGGAATTGGCCTTTCTGGGAGCGCTGGCGAAATTCGGGATGGGGATGATCCACGGGGATGGGAACACCCGGCAATGCATGGCCACCTCCGTCGTGGCGTACAAGCAGGCCTTTGGATTCGACGCGCCGGGTTATACCTATGCGGACCTTGAGGAATCGGATTGCCTGGTCTTCATCGGCGCCAACCCCTGCATTGCGCATCCCATTCTGTGGGAGCGGGTCATGCGCAATCGGCATACTCCACAGATCATCGTCGTCGATCCGCGGATGACCGAGACGGCGATGAACGCGACCCTGCATTTGCCGGTGGCTCCCAAGTCCGATCTGACGCTGTTGTATGGAGTGGCGCGGTTGCTCATTGAGCGCGACTGGATCAAGCGCGAGTTCATCGACGCCAGCACCAGCGGTTTCTCCGAACTTACCGAATTCTTGCAACAGTTCACGTTGCCCCGTGTGTCGAGTGAAACGGGGCTGGCGCGGGAACAGATCGAGCAACTGGCGGAACGGATCCACGCCGGTCGCCGGGTCTCCTTCTGGTGGACCATGGGTGTCAATCAAAGCTACCAGGGAGTTCGAACCGCCCAGGCGATCATCAACCTGGCGCTCCTCACGGGGAACATCGGGCGTCCGGGGACCGGCGCCAATTCGATCACCGGGCAATGCAATGCGATGGGTTCCCGCCTGTTCAGCAACACCACGAACCTGCTGGGGGGACACGATTTCGCCAACTCGGACCATCGGGCCAAGATCTCGCGGATCGTCGGCGTTCCCGACGCGTCGATCCCGACCACCTCCGGGTGGACCTACCCGGAAATCATGGAGGGAATCCTCAGTCGCAAAATCCGCGGGCTGTGGGTCGTGGGGACCAACCCGGCGCACTCGTGGATCAATCAGACGCAGGCGCGAGAGATTCTGTCGCGGCTCGACTTTCTGGTCGTGCAGGATCTCTATCATTCCACTGAGACGGCACGCGCAGCGCACTTGCTCTTGCCGGCGGCCGGCTGGGGAGAAAAGGACGGGACAATGATCAACTCCGAGCGGCGAATCGGAGTCATTCGCAAGGTCCGCCGTCCCCCTGGGGACGCGCTCGCCGATTTTCAGATTTTTCGGCTGCTGGCCCGCGCCTGGGGTTGTGGAGAACTGTTCGCGCATTGGACCACTCCCGCGAAGGTCTTTGAATTGCTCAAACAGTGCTCGGCGGGTCAGCCTTGCGACTTCTCCGGCGTGGAGGATTACTCGATGCTCGAACGGCACGGGGGAGTGCAATGGCCGCTGCCGGAAGGGGTTCGCGACTTTGACGCCGAACGCCGACTCTACGAGGACGGCCGGTTCTTCCACCCCGATGGTCGCGCCCGCTTTGTGTTTGAACTCCCGCGGCCTCTGTCGGAGACTCCCACCGAGGCATTCCCATTGATTCTGCTTACGGGGCGTGGCTCCGTGGCGCAGTGGCACACGCAGTCGCGAACGGCCAAGTCGGCCGTATTGCGGAAGCTCTCCCCCATGGAACCGTTTGTGGAGATTAACCCGGTGGACGCGCGCCGGCTGGGAATCGCCGCGGGACAACTTGCCACCATCGAATCGCAGCGGGGCCAGATGCGCGCCAAAGCGGTGGTGTCCAGCAGTGTGCCGGTCGGACAGGTGTTCATCCCCATGCACTACGACGCCACGAACCGTCTCACCGACGCCGTGTTCGATCCCTACTCCAAGCAGCCCTCGTATAAAGCGTGCGCCGTGCGCGTGTCGAAATAGGCGCGCCTGCTCATCAACAGCCGCGCTCGTCAGATTGGGTGGGCGACCAGGCGATGCCGGGGGGTGAGCGTTTCCAGGCGATTGGGCTGACGAAACACCCCCGTCTCCAGCAGCCAATCTTCGAATTCCGGAGCGGGCCGCAGCCCCAGAACCTGCCGGAGGTAGTGGCTGTCGTGGAACGACGTAGATTGATACCCCAGCATCACGTCGTCGGCCCCCGGCACCCCCATGATGTAGTTGCAGCCCGCCACCCCCAGCAATGTCAGCAGCGTATCCATATCGTCCTGGTCCGCCTCGGCATGATTCGTGTAGCAGACATCACACCCCATCGGCAGGCCGAGCAGTTTGCCGCAGAAATGGTCCTCCAGGCCGGCCCGGATGATCTGCTTCCCATCGTACAGATATTCGGGACCGATGAAACCGACCACCGTATTGACAAGCAATGGTTGAAACTCGCGGGCCACGGCATAAGCGCGGGCCTCCAGCGTTTGTTGATCGACGCCGTGGTGCGCGTTGGCCGAGAGGCACGAGCCTTGCCCCGTTTCAAAGTACATCACGTTTTGTCCGACGGTTCCCCGTTTCAGCTCCAACGCCATGGCACGCGCCTCGGCGAGCAGAGCCAGGTTGATCCCAAAACTCTCATTGGCGGCCTGCGTCCCGGCAATCGACTGGAAGACCAGATCGACCGGCGCGCCGCGGCGGATCGCCTCCATCTGTGTCGTGACGTGCGCCAGGACACAGGACTGTGTGGGGATGTTGTAGCCGCGGATCAACTCGTCGATCAGCGACAGCAGCAGGCTGCAGTTGGCCAGGTTGTCGGTCGCCGGATTGATGCCGATCACCGCGTCGCCGCAACCGTAGCACAGGCCGTCGAGAATCGATGCAGTAATGCCGCGCGGATCGTCGGTCGGATGGTTGGGCTGCAACCGCACGGCGAGCCGGCCGGCCAGGCCCAGCGTATTGCGAAAGCGGGTGACCACGCGGCACTTGCGGGCCGCCAGCACCAAATCCTGGTTCCGCATCAGCTTGCTGACAGCCGCCGCCATCTCGGGAGTGATGCCGGGAGCCGCAGCGGCCAGTTCCTGGGTGGTCGTGTCGTAGTCCAGAAGCCACTCGCGGAACTGTCCGACGGTGAAATCGGCCAGGGGCGCAAAGGCAGCCCGGTCGTGACGATCGACGATCAACCGCGTGACTTCGTCGAGTTCATACGGAATCAGGGGTTGCTCCAGCAGCGTAGCGAGGGGAACATCGGCCAACACGCTCCGCGCCGCGACCCGCTCCTGGGCCGATTGTGCCGCCACCCCGGCCAGAGTGTCTCCCGACCGTGGTCCGGACCCCTTGGCCAGCAACTCCTTCAGATCATGAAACGAAAAGTGCTGGTGCCCCAGCGTGCAATGATAAAGGGACATCGGTAAATTCCCGCGTGATGGGTGGGACGCGACGCTCGCTGCTCCTCATGGTATCGCTCGGCGCTGTAGCGCACACCTCCAATATGGTCGAACTGCCGCCCAGGAGAATTGGACCAACTGGCTTCTCGAGCTCACGGCTTTCTCCCCCCGTAGCCGCCGGTGCCAGCGTCGCCGTCCATTGACTTAGACCCCTGCCCCCTTGAGTGCCAGTTGAATCAGACTCGCACGGCTAGAACGGCAGCCACATCGAAAATGATCCCACGCGGAGAACCGCTCCCCCCTCCCCGCCGCAATCCACGCTGGTGCGTGCGAAAATGCTTTGCCGCGACGGGGAGGGGGGAGCGGTTCATGAGCGCGGGAAACGGGGAATGAACGGCGTGTGTCGCTGTCAGGCAGGCCTCCACTGGCACAAGGTACTTTTTCGACGATTTTGAAAAACGTCGAAAAACGCGGGAATATGCGAAATTTCTCGCACTAAACCCACTTCTTGCCGACGAATGCGAAACCGGTAGAAACCCGTAGAAACCGGCGCAAACGGGAGTACGTACTCCCGGCGGTTTTCGGTCGGAAGCAGGAAGAAGATCGGTCAGGCGAGTCGCCAAACGCACTACGTTTGCGGCAGGCTCTGCTGGCACGCTGGGGCGACCGGTACCGTTCCGCCCCAGAGAAATCGTCCCCTCGTGGCCGATCTGGGGCGTCCTGGAGGCCGGCTGGTGGGATGCGTTGGTGGGGATAGAAGTCGTAAGACGGGGTGATCGGCCGACGCGGCAGGATTCCCCGAGTGGCCCGGCCGCTGGGCGTTGGCCCACCACTTTGACCGGTTGATCCGGGACAGGCTTGTGCGCGACTACGCCGACCTGTCGCGACTGGGGCACGTCGCGCCCGCACGGATCACGCGGATCATGAACTTGCTAAGTCTGGTGCCCGACATTCCGGAGCAGATTCTGCTTCTGCCTGCGGTGACGGAGGGCGACGATCCAGTTCGCGAGCGGCAGTTGCGGCAGATCGTGGAGGTGCCGGATTGGGGGAAACAGCGAAGGGCTTGGTGGAGGCTGAAGACTGGCACCGAGGTATCGCGGCTACCACAATGACTGGGATTCATTCCGACAGACTCCCGCGGTATTATGGACTCGGTACAGGTTTGGCCAAACGAACTCCGGCGGCCCGATAGAATTTGGGGGCAAGATGGACGATTCCTTCAGCGGAATTGGGCTTCCGACCAAGTCACGCGTGACGCTGGCGTACCACGAACCAACGCGTACAGTGATCGTGCACGTCGAATCCCCTTTTGAGTTGCCGCCTCGAAGGCGGCTATTCTTTCGATGGGCAACTGACACCCACTACCAGCCGGTCGCGACATTCCCCGAAAACATCTCGATCGACAGCTTCGTGGTCGATACACCGCGCCCTGCGCTGTACTTCATTACCTTTACGTGGAAAGCCCGCCCCGGCAGAAAGACTGCCAGCGGTAATTGGGATGCGTTGTATCGCTTCGACCTGAACAAACATCGCTCAGAAAGACTGACCGGGCGCGGCGATTTGCGCCCTCCTGATGGAGTCGACGAGACGTGGTTGAACGCGATCCTCTCCGTCTCCAACGACGGGCACTCTATTTTCTGCAACGCAGCCCTGCTGACACAGCGATGTGCTGAATATTGGATTTGCGAGCTCGACTTGGGGAATATGCGGTTGAGGCCGGTCACCCGGCTCGATGCCGTATTTGCGTAACCCACCGTCACATGCGCGTAGCGGTTCTGTGCAATGAGCTTGACAACGTTTTCGACCGACATCGAAGGTGGTAGAATGCGTTTATGAGCGATTTTCAGACGCCTCGCGATCCGCAGAAATGGGCCGTTCGATCGTCGATTGCGCTCGGATTTTTCGGCCTGCTGATCGGGCTTTCGGCCTGCAGGCCAACCGACAAATCGATCGAACTGAACAGTGTCGGCTTTCTTGGTGTTGTTCTGCTCTGCACAATGCTGAGCATACTCGGGTGGGTTTACGGTAGATCCGTTGCTCGACTCTGGAACCAACAGGATGCCGTGAATGCTCGTCGAACGGATAGGTTCACCAAGACGCTGTCGTACCGGCTGGGCCGCTGGTTCCGGGCGAAGTTCGTGAACAGGTGACTACCTGCGCTTGAAAGGTGATTGGGCATTCGCGCCCCTAGCCGCCCGCGGAAAACTCACGCCATGTCCGCCACCAACCGAACGCCTTCCGAACCTCGCCGATTCCGGTTCTCGCTGCCCCACCCGCTGTGGCTCTTCCTGGTGACGGTCAGGCTGGTCGGCGCGGTGTTCGGGCTCTGGCTCGGATTACCGATCAATGGGCAGCAGGCGTCGACGACCGCCTGAAATAGCGTTGAGCTAACTGGGATTGATTTTTGCATCCGGGGAGGCGAGATTGACGGAATGTCAACACCTGCGCGACGTATTTGCCGAACAGGGCGGGTTTCCCGCGTCTTCAAGCTGCTCGCCGGACTGGCGGCCGCGGTGGTTCCCGCCATTGGTATGTACGTCGGACGGCGCCATTTTGCTGTCGACGCTTTCTGCTTTCTCTATTTCCTGGTGGTACTGCTCGCTGCTGTCGCGCTGCGTTCGTGGCTGATCATCTCTACTCTTCTCGGCGCGTTTCTTGGTTCGTATTTTCAACCAGCCGTTGTCAGTGGCGACCGGGAATGGGCTGCATGGGTCAATGCCTTTCGACTGATTGGTTGGACGATCGCGGGAACGGTCGCAGGTTTCTTGATTGACCAACGCAGAAGGCGTAACCCACCCAACGCGAAATGATTGTCGCA
>JBJXGA010000045.1:0-2527 GCA_046152955.1 Planctomycetales bacterium
TGGTGGTGGTGGTGGTGGTGGTGGCGGCGGCTACGCCCCCGGCCGTTTCGGCGGTTATGGAGGCGGAGGTGGCGGCAGTGGCGTCGGATCATTCCTGGGAGGAGCCGCGACCGGCGTCCTGGGCTCGGTCCTCTACAACATGCTTTCCAGTCGCTCCAGCGGCAACAGCTCCTGGGGCGGAGGCAGCCATTACAGCCACGGTTCGAGCGACGACGGCGGCAGCAGCAACTCGTTCAGTGACAGTGGCGGCAGCAGTTTCGACAGCGGCGGCGGTTACAGCGGCGGATCTTTCGACGGCGGTTCTTCGGGTGGTGGCGGCGCAACCGGCGAATGGTAATGTAGCGGAGTCGCTCCGCGACTCCGTAACCTCGACCATCTCATTCAATCCCCGTCCGCTCCCGAAACCGTCCGCTCACAACCCCTACTTACCACGACGCGGCAACTCGTAACACACTTTCAGACTGCAACATCGTCCCGCGAGGTTCTCATGCCGGGCTGGAAAGACAAATTCACCACCGCCGACCACAACGCCGTCAACCAGGCGATTCGCGAGGCCGAATCTAAGACCAGCGCCGAAATTGTCCCGGTGATCGCCAGGAGTTCTGGCAGATACGACCGTTCCGAGGACACGATCGGAGTCTGGTTCGCCCTGATCCTCCTCTCGATCGTCTGGTATATGATGCCGATTCCCGAGATCGAATTGGGGAGCTGGGAAAGTTCGCACCCTTGGAACTATCTCTTCGTCCTGCTCATCACCGTCCTCTTCGGTTTCATCATCGGTACGGTGATTGGCAACTATGTCGATTTCCTCCGCCGCATCTTTACTCCCAAACGCCAGATGCGTGACGAGGTCCGCCAGCGAGCCCAGGCTGTCTTTTTTGACTCCCGCGTGCATCACACTGCCGGGGGCCATGGCATTCTTCTCTACGTCTCCCTCTTCGAACGCATGGCTGCCGTGTTTGCCGATCGAGACGTCGTCCGGAAGCTCGGTCAGGCCACTCTCGACAAACTGTGCCAGCAATTCTCCGACCGCCTGCGCCGCGAGTCCCCCACCCAGGCCCTGTGCGAGACCGCTCGCGAAGTCGGCGACCTCCTCGCTCCCCTCCTCGCGCGCGCCGCGGACGACGTCAACGAACTCCCCGACACCCTCCGCCTCCTCGACTAGTCGCGTGGGCTTCAGCCCACGTGTGCGGCCGGACGATCAACCGGTGAACGTTTGATTCCGCTGCCACGTTGGAGCGGCGTGTACTGCAGTTCGCTTCGGCTCAACGCGTGTGATGCCGGCGGACATGCTGAGTGGCTTGAGAGTCCGTCCGGAAGGACACGTGGGCTAAAGCCCACGCTACAAAAAACTCTTCAGGGCGGGATGACTGGCATTCCGAGGGTCAGTCCGATACACCCTACGCAATCTCGGATGTGATCATCAGTCAGGTCGATGAGGGTGCCATGGATTGGGGCCATCTTGCAAAACGGCTGTCGCTGGGCGTCGGGGCGATTGCCCTGGCCAGCGCCGTGCTGTTGTTGTCTGACTTGAAATCCCGCCGGGGGAGCGAGGCGGCAGGGGCGTCGGGGGAAGATCGCAAGTTTCGAGTCGCGATCCTGGTACACGCCTCGCAGCCTATCCTGGAAGATGGCGAGCGAGGAGTCATCGACGGGCTGGCGGAATCGGGATACATCAACGATCAGAATATGATCGTCACGCGGTTCAACGCTCAGGGCGATCTGGCGAATTCGAATGCCATTGCGCTGCAGATCGTCAACGACAAGTACGATCTGGCGGTCACTCTTTCCACGCCCAGTTTGCAGTCGCTGGCGAATGCCAACAAGTTTGGGAAAGTGCGACATGTGTTCGGCATGGTGACGGATCCGATCGCGGCCGGGGTCGGCATCAAGGGGACGAAGCCGGATCAGCATCCGCCGCATCTTGTTGGGCTGGGAACCTTGCAGCCGGTTGCCGAATCGATCGACATGGCCCGGAAGTTTTATCCCGGTCTGAAGACGCTAGGCGTCGTTTGGAATCCGGCCGAGATTAATTCACAAGTGACGACGAAGATGTGTCGCGACGCGTGTGCGAAGCTGGGAATCGAACTGAAAGAAGTGAACGCCGAGAACACCGCTGCCGTTCGCGAAGCGACCGCCGCGGTGATTTCGCAGGGGGTCGATGCGATCTGGGTCGGCGGTGACGTGACTGTCTTGGGAGCCGTCGATTCCCTGATCGCCCTGGCCAAGAGTTCGAAGATTCCTGTCTTCACCGTCATCCCGGGTAACGCTGACCGGGGGGCTCTCTTCGACCTGGGGGCGAACTACTACGAAGTCGGGAAGCAGGTCGGTGAGTTAGGG
Source organism: Planctomycetales bacterium (assembly GCA_046152955.1). GTDB lineage: Bacteria > Planctomycetota > Planctomycetia > Planctomycetales > Planctomycetaceae > SIAF01. The sequence continues at coordinate 2,341 of JBJXGA010000045.1, forward strand.
GGCCGCATTCTGCCGTTGGACACACCGATCTCCAAAATTCCGGTGGAGCTGTACGTGCCGCCGAAGCTGTGCGTCAACACGCTGGCTTTGCATGGGCTCAAAGCTCCCTGGAAGGCTCCCGCTGACATCCTGGCGGCCGCGGATCAAGTCACTGACGAGAAGGGGACTCGTAAGAAGCCGGAACCTC
>JBJXGA010000059.1:0-13711 GCA_046152955.1 Planctomycetales bacterium
GGCCGTGGCCTTGAAGTCATTGTCCAACAGGACGTCTGGAACTTGGGGATAATCGGTGTCCTCATTGACCACCCATTCGTAGAGATTGCCCAGAGTGTCGAACAGCCCCAATCGGTTCGGGCGGAGCAAACCGACCGGATGCGATCGGAGATTGGACGATTCCGCCGTCCAGGCATACTCGTTGAGCAGCGTGACGTCGGTTCCAAAATAATAGCGCGTTGGCGCGCCGGCGCGACAGCCAAATTCCCACTCGGCGTCCGTGGGGAGACGGTAGCTGTGACGCTCCAAGTGTTCGGCAGGCAATGCCATATTGATCCGGATGCCCTCCACCGGAGGGTAGCACATGTCGTTGTCGCTGAACGTCTGCTCTTGTTCGCTCAGCCACCGGCAATATTGGAGCGCGTCGTACCAGGTGACTTTGTTGACCGGGCAGTCCAGATCGGGAGCGACCTCGCGGTCATATTCGTGGTGGGGGCGGAACCGCAGGAACTGCCGGACAGAGACTTCCTTCGTGGCCAGGGCGAAGCGCCGCGGGATTTTCCGCCGATGCTGATGTTCAAAGGGGTACCGATCGGGTTCGCTCACGGGCGAACCGAGTTCAGCCACAACCGGCCCTCCCACCACGGCAAATGTATGCCCGTCAGGTCCGGTGAACCAGCCTTGATCGGACGCAGTCTGCGGGAGTGCTTTGATAGTCGGCAGCCGATCCCCATATTGCCAGCGCCGCACGATCCATTCCGCCGCGCAGTGGACTCCGGCATCTGGATGTACCTGATAGATTCTCAACAGCTCCGGCAAAATGGCCTGGCGATCCCCCGAATAGAGGGTGGTTTCCGAGTAGCCCCCCAACGCCTCAATGATCGCCTGCAGCACCTGGGTATCGCGCTCATCCGCCAGTCTCGCCAGGAGTACGGCTGGGGGCCACCGCGATTCAGGAAGCAGTCGCGTCAGGTACGTGCTGACGCCCGAATTGGGCGACGGCCGCAGCCATTCCCAAAGTGGTTTCTCCTCACCCAGGGCCACCAGCCCCAGCACCATGCGGGCCAGGAATCGCGCTCGCGAATTCGATTCCTCTTCCCGCAGATCGGCCGGAAGTCCGCGGTCCAATTCCTGTCGCAGCCGCTCCTGGGCGATGTCACGATGCGACCGCAATCGGAGCAGGACGATTCCCGCCTGGCGATCGTCGCCGGTTTCCAGAATGCTCCACAGGCGCTCGAAGCGATCGGCCAGGTATTCCACCAGAATGCTCGTGGCGACGTACCGTTCTTCGCCGCGCCCCGCTTCGTTCAAGATATCGAGCAGCACCGGTTCCAGCGCGGCGCGCGCCGGACGCATCAGGTCGGTCCACTGTCCCACGCGGAACGGATCTTCGGAAATCAGTTGCGATGCGACGTCGCGCGCAATCTGGGACCAGCGCGGATCGCTCGCAGCGTTGTTCGCCAGAGCGCAGGCGGCCCGCAGACGCCTGCCTTTGTCCTCGTGGTGGCTCAGGGCGATCTTCCACAGGCGCTCCAGTTCGTCCCCCGAGTCCCGCCCCAGTGATTCGCGAATCACCTGCAGTTCCTCCGGATCCGCTGTTAGCATCCGCTCGGTCAGGTATTCGCGCTGGGAGACATCCTGCGGCAGCAGGGCCAGGCTGGCGTTGAGTCGCGCTTTAGAGCCTTCCTCGGCCTCTTCCAGGAGTCGTTGCAAACGCGGTCCCATCTCGCTTTCCAGCCCGCCAACCTCCGGGAGGATTTCCCGCAAACGCGACGGTTCGGCGTCCGCCACGCGCCGCGTCAGATGATCCGCTTCCACTTGCCGCTGATGTTCGCGGGACCGTTCGAGCACACCATACGTGACAGCCACCATCAACCCCAGGGTGGCGAAGAAACCGGCGGCGACTGTCGCGTGGCGGCGGGCAGCGACCTGCATCACGCGGCGTTCCGCCGAAGTCCACTGCGGCGGGTCGGTCAGCAATCGCAGTCTCACCCACTCCCACAGCGGGGGAAGCAACTGCCGCCGGGGACGCGCGTTCCAGTCGCTGGCCACCTGCGCCAGGCGCAATTCGGCTCTCCCGCGGCGCGTTTCCTGCTGTTTGCGGGCCAGCCAATCGCGTAACGAGTGGACCAGGTAATCGTGCGTCAGGTGAAATGACTTCTGTTCGCCGTCTCCCCCCGCTGCGGAGGTCGTCCCGGCAGCGTCGGCCGGCGTGATCAGTCGCAATTCGCGATCCAATAGTTCCATCAAATCCTGGAAATCCGCGGGATTGTCGGCATAGCCCGAGGCGTCCAGCAGCTCGGCGTAAGAGCGCTTGTGTCCGCGGATCTCGCGGTCCGAGTCGGGAAGCAACTGCTTCAAAACCCCTCGCGCGGCGGCCTGGTGATAGCGGTGTCGCGGGGGGGCATGCGCTCCCGCCAGCGTCTCTTCCAGAAAGGTCGCGCCCACGCCGCGGGTGCCACCGACTTCCCGGAGCGTTGCCGGGGTCCACGGTTTGCCTTTGGTCATTTCGGCAAACAGCGACAGCCGCACGCAGACCACCTTTCCCTCTTCCGCCAGTCCGGCAACGGTTTCATTGAGAAACTCCTGTTGCTCGGCGGACAAATCCCCCATCTCAGGAAGTCTTCCGAAGGCCCGCCCCAGGGCGCGCAGCACGCGCCGCGCGTGGTCGAGGTCAAACAGATCGACCGCCGCGGAATTCTGCCCCTCCAGCAGCGAAACTTCCAATTCTCGCAGAAACCTCGTGACGGCCATCCAGAAATCGTCGCGAACCATGATGATGCATTGCAGACGTTCGCCGTCGCACTGTCGCAGCGCCTGTGCCAGTTCGCTGTCGCGGCTTTGCTTGTGGGCATGCAGCCATTGCTCGAACTGGTCAATGACGAGCAACAACTTGTGCCCGTCGGCCAGCCCGGCGCCGCGACGAATCCGGGCCAGCGTTTCGCTCAGGCTCAAATTCTCATCGATCCCCGGACATCGCCGTCGAATTCCGTTGAGCAACCGCGCTTCGGTGTCCTCCGCGGTCGCGTCCACATACACGGCGACGACCTTCTCCGCCAGTCGCGGCAACAATCCCGCCTTCATCAGCGACGACTTGCCGCAGCCGGACGGACCGTAGATTAACCCCACGGTAAACGTCTTGTCCCCCTCTGGTTCCTCGATCCGTGACTTCCAGAATCGCAGGGTGTCGGGGAGGCCGTCCCGATCGCGCGGTCCTGCCAGAAGTTCCAGAAAGAAGTCGGCGTCGTGTTCGTCGAACGATCGCAATCCTTTGGGGACGATCCGGATCGGGCGGTTCTCCGTCATGGCGGTTCGGGAGAGCGTCACCCCCTGCTGCGTCGAGTCGCGCGAATAATCCGCGATAACGGGGGGCAGGCCCGGCCCCATCGCGATCCAGGTGGTATCCCGGAGGAACCGCCGCAGATCGAGGGCCATCTCCTGCGCCGTGGCGTAGCGTTCCGCCGCCCGTTTGGACAGCGCCTTCAGGCAGATGCGCTCCAATTCGGCGGGAATCTGTTCATTGATCTGCCGGGGAGGCTTGGGTTCGATCGACGTGATTTGTTCCCGGAGCTGCGCCGCCGTGTCCCCCCGGAACGGCCGTCGTCCGGCGAGCATCTCATACAGAATGATTCCCAGCGTGAACACGTCGCTCCGTCCATCCACGCGATGCCCCTCTCCCCGCGCCTGCTCGGGGCTCATATAGGCCGGCGTTCCCGAGTATCGGTGTGGATCGAGCGGATCCTGTTCGCGCAGCGCCAATCCGAAATCGACAACGAACGGCTTGCCGTCGCGATCGACTAAAATGTTCCCCGGTTTCACATCGCGGTGGATGATCCGCTGCTGGTGGGCATGGTGCAGCGCTTCGGCGACGGCTGCGGTGAATTCCGCCGCAGTGACCGGATTGGGCCGCGATTCGCGAATTGTCTGCGCCAGCGTGCAGCCATTGATGAACTGCGAGACGACAAAACAGGGAAACTGATCGTTGCTCCCGACGTCATACACCGGCACGATGTTGGAATGCGTCAGCCCCGCCACCAGCCGCGCTTCCTGAAGGTATTCCGCCGCGTCCTCGGCACACGAGACACGGTGTGAATGGGGCACCTTGACGGCGACCGGCCGCTCGAGCTGTTCGTCAAATCCGAGATACACCAGCCCAAACGCCCCCTGGCCGAGCAATCGTTCAATCCGGTAACGGCCGATCCGTCGGGGAAGCGCCAGACCGGAGGGGGGAGGAACGACCGTGGGCAGATCTCCCTGACCGGCCGCGGACTCGTCGGCGACATAGGGAAACGTATTCGGCTCCGATGAGTCATCAGAGGGGACCGGCCCCTTGTCATTCGTCATGGGCGGCGAACGATACGGTTAATCGAGAATTTGGAATCCGAAAACAACGACGATTTCTGGCACCATAAATTGTATCCTGGTTGCGCGAAGATTGCACGGAGACCAGCCACTGGGCGGGAAAGATTGTGAGCGTCGACGGCGCCGACCCTGGCCCACGGAGCCGGAAGGGCGTTGGTCGCTGGCGCGGTTTTTGGGCCGTCCCTTGTCGTTCCACACCGGCATTCCCTACGATCCTGGAACCGTGACTGCCTGAACCCTGGCGACTGCCGACCATCGGATCGATCATCACCATGCCTTTTGATTCCGCACTGCAGCGAAAAATTTGGGGGCGTTTCGCCACCGGCGTCACCGTTGTGACGACGGCCAAGGGAGACAAGTTGCACGGATTGACGGCCAACGCCGTCTGTTCCGTGTCGCTGGATCCCCCTTTAGTGCTGGTGTCGGTCGACAAACGGGCAGGTAGTTATCCTGATTTGCTGGAAAATCGCTGCTATGCCGTCAATCTCCTCGCTGCCAACCAGGAAGACCTTTCGCAGCGCTTCGCGAAGCCGGGCCCCAAGGACTTTACGGGACTGACATGGAGGACTGCCGTCACCGGCGCCCCGATCTTCGCCGGGACGCTTGGTTGGGTCGATTGCCGGATTGTGGATGTCCTCCAGGGAGGGGACCACGAAATTTTTCTGGGAGAGATCGTTGCGGGAGAACTGGGGGAGGAAGGCCCTCCCCTGCTGTACTTTTCCGGCAAGTACCGGCAGCTCGCGGAATGACGGGCATGCCCCACCTGCAACCCTTAAAGAACTTCATCGACGGCCAATGGCAAGCTGCCGCCGTCGAGTACAGGCCGGTGACGAACCCCGCCACCGCCGGCACTCTGGCCGAGGCGCCGCTCTCCGGTCGAGCTGAGGTCGAGGCCGCGGCTCAATCGGCAAGCCGGGCCTTTCAAGAGTGGCGTCGAACCCCCGTCGGCGAACGAGTCCAGTTTCTGTTTCGACTCAAAGTGCTGCTCGAAGAGCATCTGGGTGAACTGAGCCAGATCATCGTCGATGAATGCGGCAAGACGCGAGTCGAAGCCGAAGGGGAAATCCGCCGCGGCATCGAAAATGTCGAGTGCGCTTGCGGAATTCCCAGCCTGTTGCAGGGTTACAACAACGAGGACATTTCCGCGGGAGTCGATGAACATCTCTTCCGGCAACCGCTGGGGGTGGTGGCAGCCATCACTCCGTTCAATTTTCCGGCGATGATCCCGTTGTGGTTCCTCCCCTATGCCATCGCCTGTGGCAACTGTTTTGTGCTGAAGCCGAGTGAACAGTCCCCATTGACCAGCACCCGGATGTTCGAACTGCTCGCTCAGACCGGGTTGCCCAAAGGGGTCGCGCAACTGGTTCTGGGGGGCCGGGAAGCCGCCGCGGCGATCATCGACCATCGCGACATCGCGGCGGTCAGTTTTGTCGGTTCGACGGCCGCCGCCCGCGAGGTCTATGCGCGGGCCACCGCACTGGGCAAGCGGGCGCAGTGCCAGGGAGGGGCCAAGAACCCGGTGATCATTCTGCCCGACGCCGATCTGGAGATGACGACGCAGATCGTCGCCGACAGCGCCTTTGGCTGCGCCGGCCAGCGGTGTCTGGCGGCGTCGCTGGCGGTGACAGTGGGGGAAGCGCGGCACACGTTCGGACCGGCGATCGCTGAGGCCGCCGAAGGTCGCCGCGTCGGGTACGGCGCCGCTGAGGGGGTGCAAATGGGCCCGGTGATCTCCTCCACCAGCCAGTCGCGGATCGAGGCGCTGATCGATCGGGGGAGCGCCGCGGGGGCTGAGCTGCGCGTGGATGGCCGCGGGCGAAAAGTGAGCGGCTACGATGAGGGTTACTTCATCTTTCCCACGGTTCTGGAAGGGGTGGCGCCGAAATCAGAGATCGCGCTGACCGAAGTGTTTGGTCCGGTGCTGAGTCTGCTGCATGCGGACAACCTGGACGAAGCGATCGGACTCATCAACGCAGGGCGGTATGGAAATATGGCCTGCCTGTTCACCAGCAGCGGTGCGGCCGCCCGCAAATTCCGGCACGACGTCGTGGCGGGAAACATTGGAATCAACGTGGGGGTCGCCGCGCCGATGGCGTTCTTTCCCTTCAGCGGCTGGAAGGAGAGCTTCTTCGGCGACTTGCACGCCCAGGGGCGTCACGGCGTGGAGTTCTACACGCAGACCAAGGTGGTGGTGGAGCGCTGGCCCAGGGAATGGACTCGCGCGTTCTAAAAGACCGTAGCCTTATGTCAGCCGACACGTGGGGCGCGGGCGTCTTCAATGTGGCGGCAGCTCACCTGGAAGTGAATTGGGTCGTGGAATCATCCTTGGCTACCAGTTGCTACGTGTTTCTGAGCGTCTTCGCCGGCGCGTTATGCGGGATGTTTGTGCGTCCCGTGCTGCCGGACCACCACCTGAACGCCGAGTCACGAGACACGATGAAGCTCGGTCTGGGGCTGATTGGTACGATGAGCGCACTGATTCTGGGGCTGCTCGTCTCTTCTGCGAAGAGCTCTTACGATGCACAAAAAACCGAAATCATGCAGTTGTCGGCCAAGGTCATCCTGCTGGATCGGATTATCGCCCATTACGGTCCTGAAGCAGCCCCGATCCGGGCACAACTTCGCACATTGACGCAGCACACACTTTATCAACTGTGGCCTGAACACAAATCACGTCCCGCATCGCTCAAACCCGAAACCAACTCCTCCGAGGCGCTGTTTGACAAGATTCATGAGCTGGCCCCTGGCAGTGAGATGCAAACCGTGCTTAAGTCGCGAGCCCAGAACCTGACGATCGAAATATCGGAAACGCGCTGGTTGCTGTTTGAACAAAGCAGCAGTGCCATTTCCGCGCCGTTTCTGATCGTCCTGGGTGTCTGGCTGACAATCATCTTTTCTGGATTCGGCTTGATGGCGCCCCGAAATTTGACCGTAACCGTGACTTTGCTTTTGTGTGCGCTGTCGGTGGCCTGTGCTGTCTTTCTCATCTTAGAGCTCGATCGTCCGTTTGACGGGATGATCCAGATCTCCAGCGAACCGTTTCAAAAAGCCCTCGCGACGCTGGGAGAGTGACCGGATACCGCAACGTGTCCGGCCACGAAACTGACACCGCGATCGATCAGAAATCGCGCGTGTAGCCGGCCGTCCAACCGCCGTCGATCGTCAGGATGTGACCGTGCATATAGCTGTTTTCCGGATCGGCCAGAAACAGTGCGCCGACAGCGATTTCGTCGACCGTTCCCGGACGAGCGAGCGGAACATGGTCCAACATCCGCTGCACTTTCTCGGAGAATTTGCCGTCGGCAGCATAAAAAAGCTGCTTCGTTCCCTCTGTCAGAGTGGAACCGGGAGCGATCCCATTGACCAGGATTCCCAGCGGCCCCAATTCGAGCGCCATGGCCTTCGTTAAATTCACGACTCCCGCTTTGGCCGCGGTGAAGGCGCATTGCAGGCGCAGCGGCACCAGCCCGGCAATCGAGGCGATATTGATGATGCGGCCGCGTCCCTGCCGGCGCATGACCCGAGCAGCCACCTGGCTCACCTGAAACACCCCGTCCAGATCGACCGCCAGGATCCGATCCCACTCTGCTTTGGGAAACTCATCGATCGTGACCCGGTGCGCCAGCGTGTTGATGCCGGCATTGTTGACTAGAATGTCCAGGCGACCATGTTCGCCGAGCACCTGCCCGATGACCGACTCAATGTCCGAAGTGCTGGTCACGTCCATACGAAACGCCCGGCCGCTCACGGCGGCGGCCGACTCGTGGACCTCCGGCAGCACGTCGGTGAACACCACCTGGCTACCGTTGGCCGCCAGCCGATTGGCGATCGCCTGGCCGATTCCGCGGGCAGCACCGGTTACCAGACTCACCTGACCTGACAGATCGCAGCGCATGCGTCGCCCCTTGGGAAATCGACAGTTTCAAATCGAGGAACCCCGCATCTACGGAATCAATCAATCTTGGCGGCGCCACGGTGGAAGCGGGTCACGACATTGGGATCGGGAATCAGGCTGACGCGGGCCTTGGTTTTTCCCGAGTAGTTCAGCAGCGACAGAACATGCCGGATGCTCTCCAGGCGCGCGTGCCGCTTGTTGTTGGCCTGAACGATGATCCAGGGGCTGTAGCTGGTATGGGTACGGCTGAACATCGTCTCTTTGTAGCGGGAGTAGTCGTCCCACAAGTCCTGCGCGCGGGCGTCGAGCGGACTGAGCTTCCATTGCTTCAAGGGATTTCGGAGTCGGGATTCGAATCGCTGCACCTGGATTTCCCTGGAGATCGAGAACCAGAATTTGACAAGAATCACTCCATCTTCCACGAGCATGTGTTCGAACTCCGGCACCTGCACCAGGAACCGGTCGTATTGGTCCGGCGTGCAAAAGCCATTGACCGGTTCGACCACAGCGCGGTTGTACCAACTCCGATCAAAGAACACGATTTCGCCGGCGTTGGGCAACTGCTTCATGTACCGCTGAAAGTACCACTGGCCGCGCTCTTCCTGCGTCGGGGCCGGGAGGGCGACGACGCGCATGGCGCGCGGATTGAGGTGTTCGATGAACCGTCGAATCGTCCCCCCTTTGCCCGCCGCGTCCCGACCTTCGAAGAGGATGGCCACCCGCTTTCCCTCTTCCTGAATCCAGCGTTGCAATTTGACCAACTCAATCTGCAGGGACTCCAGCTCATATTCGTAATTGACCGCGGCGCGAATCTTGCCGACGTTCACCCGCTTCGACCGCAGCAATTGGATAAAATCGCGGGTGGAGTGCAAATCGGACAGTTCGTCCTCAGTGAGGTACAGTCCGGCTTGGGGCCACCCATCCCCTTGCTCGGCGTCAATCCCGTCACGCACCTCCAGCAGCGCTTCCGAAACCCGCTCCAGTCGGTCCGACCGTTCGTGCTCGTTCCAGGCCGCTTCAAATTCGACATCGATCCTGTCGGCGTCGTTCGGTGGCGTGCTGGTCGGATCTGCCTCGCTGGTGAGAAGATCGGCCGCTGTGCCCGCCGGTAGGGGAGACGTTTCTTTCGACGAATCATGAATGGCGGGCATTGTCGGAACCCCAGTCATTTGGACGTGGCGGACGTGCGGCTGTGGAGCCACGGATTATCGTATTCATTCAAGCTACTCGTCCGCCGTTGCAGCGTCAACGGAACGCCACAAGTTCGCGGAACTCATTGAGTTTCAACGAGTTGAGACGCCAATTGGGATTGACTGCCATTGGCGTTTCGTGGTAAATGCCTCGCGCCACGCGTGGCGCTGGCAGCCGAAACCATCGGAATTTGAATCGACGGAGTTCCAGGGAAGAGCCCCTCCATGCCGCAAACCGTACCGCCAGTCAGGCAGAAATTCTTCGTCGAGATCATCAAGCCCTCGCATTACGATGACGACGGCTATGTGATTCAATGGCGGCGGGCGTTCATTCCCTCGACCTCATTGGGAGCGCTGCATGCCCTGGCGGTGGATGCGGCCCGGCAGCACGTGCTGGGAGATGACGTGGAAGTGGTGGTCACCGGCTACGACGAGTGCCACACGGTGATTCCGACGCGCAAGATCATTCAGCGGATCCAGCAGGAGGGAGGCCGCGGACTGATCCTGATGGCTGGCGTGCAGTCGAACCAGTTTCCGCGCGCCGCGGACATGGCGCGGGAGTTTCGCGCCGCCGGCCTCCCGGTGGCCATCGGCGGCTTCCATGTCAGCGGGTGCCTGTCGATGCTCGAGGAGTTGCCTCCGGAGATCAAGGCGGCGCAGCAGGAGGGGATCACGATCTTTGCCGGTGAAGCCGAAGGGACGCTGGGTCCCCTGATGCAGGATGCCTACCACGATCGTCTGCAACCAGTTTACAACCACTTGCTGGCCCTGCCCGACCTGCAGGGGCAAGTCACCCCGTTCCTGCCCCCCGACATCGTCCGGCGGTCGTTCAACTTCACGGCCTTCGACGCCGGGCGCGGCTGTCCATTTCGCTGCAGCTTCTGCACGATCATCAATGTGCAAGGGCGAAAGTCCCGCTGGCGCGACGCCGACGACGTGGAGAAACTTGTGCGGGCCTACGCCACCAAGGGGGTCAATCGGTTTTTCATTACCGACGACAACATGGCCCGCAACAAAAACTGGGAGGCGATCTTCGATCGGCTGATCCACCTGCGGGAAGTGGAAAAGATCAAGATCAAGCTGTTCCTGCAGGTCGATACGATGTGCCACAAAATCCCAGGGTTTATCGAGAAGGCGACACGGGCCGGTTGCAATCGAGTGTTCATCGGCATGGAGAGCGTCAACACCGAGAACCTGATCGCCGCCAAGAAGTTTCAGAACAAGATCAGCGAATACCGCACGATGTTGCAGGAATGGCGTTCACGGGGAGTGATCACTTTTGCGGGCTATATCCTCGGTTTCCCCGCCGACACTCCCGCCTCCATCCGCCGCGACATCAAACTGATCCAGGAAGAACTCCCCGTGGACATCCTGGAGTTTTTCATTATGACGCCGCTTCCTGGATCAGCGGACCATCGGGCGCTGGTCGACCAGGGGGTCTGGATGGACCCCGACATGAACAAGTACGACGTGGAGCACGTCTGCACGGCGCACCCCAAAATGTCGGCGGAAGAATGGTATGGCATCTACAAAGAAGCGTGGCACCTGTATTACAGCCCGCAACATATCGAGACACTGCTCCGCCGCGCCGAGGCGCCGGGGGGGCCGGGGGCTCAAAAACTGCTCGATACGATCATGGTTTACTACGGCAGCTACCGGTTTGAGCGCATGCATCCCCTTCAAGGAGGGATCGTGCGACGGAAGGTGCGGACCACGCGCCGCGCGTCGTTTCCGCGAGAAAATCCGCTGTTGTTTTATCCCAAGCGGGTGTGGGATATCTGTTCGACGTACGCCCGTGGGAGCCTGTTCTACCTGGGGATGCAAGCGATCCGCCGCCGCATCCTTCGCGATCCTTTGCACAAGCAATACACCGATCTGGCACTGACGAAGGTGTCGGTGGAGGAGGAGGCTGATCCGCCGACTCCCCGCGAGGCGACGAATCGCCCGGCCCCACTGTTGCCGGTTGTGAATGCCGCTGGCTCCTGCGAGAGCGGATGCGAGAGCGGATGCGAGAGCGGTTGTGGGACTGAGTGCGGGACGACCGAATTGCAGCGAGCGGCGTGAGGGCCGCACCCCGGCACCGCGCAGGCGACAGACCGCGCAGGCGCCGCTTGACATCAACACCCCGACGGAGATAGCATCCTCGAGCGGATCACTGACGATCGGTGATCTGCCAGGAACGCATGGTCTCGAAGGCCCCAACGGCGAGCTTCGCCGGCTGGGGCTTTTTCTTGCTTGCGTCCCGACTACCCAGAACAAGTTCTTGACTCCCCGCCACATTCCAGGGTGCAACGATGATTCACGAAGTTTCCGGAGATATTCTGCTGTCAAAAGCTCCTGGCATCGCCCACGGCATCGCTCCCAATGACCCGTTTGATTCCGGGCTGGCGCTCGCCCTTCGACAAAAATGGCCGATGATGCACAAGGATTACCGGCATTACGCCCACCAGACGCATCCCAAACCAGGTGAACTTTGGACCTGGGGAGGGTTTGGTGTCCGAATTTTCAACCTGCTGACTCAGGAGGGTTCCTTCGACCACGGTGCCAAGGCCGGGCGTGCTACGATCTCGAACGTGAATCACGCGTTGCGCCGACTGCGGCACGCCCTGGAAGGGGAGAAACTCAGCGGACTGGCGCTGCCGCGGCTGGCAACAGGGGTGGGCGGCTTGGAATGGAACGCCGTCAAGCCACTGATTGTACAGCACCTTGGAGACATTCCGACGCCGGTCTTCCTGTATGTCGAATACCACGCGGGAGTCGCGGCCAAAGAACCGACTGGGTGAAATCCGGCCAATGTCGTACAATCGGGCGACAGTCTGTGTTCCTGATCGCCTAAAGTACCCGTTGACCGTGGAAAGGACTTTGATCGCCGCATGGATGAGGCACTTCACGCGGCCACATTGACCCCGTTCGCGCCGAGCTATCGGGCCGCCGGTGTGCTGTTGCACGTCACCGCCCTTCCGACTCCCTACGGCATCGGCGATCTGGGACCGACTGCCTGCTGGTGGATCGACCGTCTGGCCGCAGCGGGACAGAGCTGGTGGCAGGTGCTTCCACTCGGTCCGGCCGGATCGCGGTTCTCTCCGTATGAGCCCCTCTCGTCGTTTGCCGGGAACTCGCTGCTCCTCAGTCCTGACTGGCTGGTGGAAGACGGGCTGTTGACCCACGATGACTGTCGCGGTCCCGCGTTTGCATCGCACGCGGTGGCGTTTGAGGAGGTTGTTCCATTCAAGCAGCGACTGTTGGATCGCGTCTGGGAACATTTTCAGAACGGACGACGTCCCGACCTGCGCGGCGAATTGGAGAGCTTTGCCCATGCCCAACGGGACTGGCTCGAAGATTTCGCTTTGTTCATGGCCTTGAAGGCGCAGCACGGCGGCGGCGCCTACACGCACTGGCCGCCCCCCCTGGTACAACGCGAACCGGCTGCGCTGGCGGCATCTCGCAGCCAGCTTGCCGAGGCGCTCGATCGGACGCGATTGGAACAGTTTCTCATCGCGCGGCAGTGGAGTCGCCTGCGAGAGCATGCCCGCGCACGAGGAGTGCGGTTGATGGGGGATTTGCCGATCTTTGTGTCGATGGATTCCTGCGATGCGTGGGCGCATCGGGAGGTGTTCCTGCTCGATGAAGAGCATCGCCCTCTGGCGTTGTCGGGCGTGCCTCCGGACTACTTTTGCCCGGAGGGACAGTTGTGGGGCAATCCGTTGTACAACTGGCCGGCCCTGCGCGAAACCGACTATCAATGGTGGGTCGATCGGTTGCGGGCGCAGTTGTCCTGCCTGGACTTGGTGCGGTTGGACCATTTTCGGGGTTTCGAAGCAAGCTGGCATGTCCGCGCCGGTGCGACCAGCGCGCGGGACGGAGAGTGGCATCCCGGTCCTGGAGCCGATTTCTTCCAGTCTTTGCGTCGGCAATTGGGAGGCCTCCCGTTCGTCGCGGAAGATCTGGGGATGATCACTGATCCGGTGCGCGCGCTCCGCGACCAGTTCTTCCTGCCGGGGATGCGCGTCCTGCAATTCGCTTTCGAAGACGGCTCCCAGAATCCGTTTCTGCCGCACAATTATGTCCCCAATACGGTGGTCTACACCGGCACGCACGACAACGACACGACGCGCGGGTGGTACGAGGCTCTGACGGAATCGCAGCGCGAAGTCGTGGACGCCTATTTGGGTCGGCCGCTCGATCGGCACGGCGACGTGGCGTGGGAATTCCTCCGTCTGGCCTGGATGTCGGTGGCCGCGCTGGCCATTGTCCCGCTGCAAGACCTGCACAATCTCGACACCTC
>JBJXGA010000067.1:0-48548 GCA_046152955.1 Planctomycetales bacterium
GGCGTCCTTGTCGCGCTGCTGCTCCCCGCCGTCCAGCAGGCGCGCGAGGCGGCCCGCCGGACCCAGTGCAAAAACAACCTCCGACAGATCGGGCTGGCCCTTCACAACTACCTGGAGGCCTTCTCCGTCTTTCCTCCCAGCTTCTGCCTGGGGAACGGCGACGGGGGAAAATGGTCCGCTCAGGCGCGACTTCTCCCCTACGTCGAGCAGGCCAATCTGTTGTTCAAGGTCGATCTCAATCACGGCTACAGCCACCCGGTGAACGCCGCAGCGGGGGTCAACGAGACGCGGATTCCCCTTTACCTTTGTCCCAGCGAGGCGAATGATCGGATGCGCGTCGGCCCTCCCAACCATTATCCCATGAGCTATGGGTTCAACGGGGGAAGCTGGAAGGTCTTCACGCACGCCCCCATCCTGACCGACGGGGGGACGCCGGGGGACGGAGCATTTGCCCCCAACAGTCGGATGCGCCCTGCCGATTTTGTCGACGGAATGTCCAACACCCTGGGGTTCGCCGAGATCAAGGCCTATACCCCCAACGTCGGAAACGGTCGTGAAGGGACCGATGAAATCCCGGATTCAGTAGCGGCTTATTCCGCGGGGAACTATTCCCCGAACGGACATACGGAGTGGGTCGATGGCAAAGTTCACGAGACCGGGTTTACGACCGCCTTTCCTCCCAATTCCAAAACGGTGGTGACCGGCACCGGCGCCCCGGCGGGGGGACCGTTCGTTGGCGACTTCATTTCCTGCAAGGAAGGGGGATCAGCCTGCGCCGGCCGACCGATCTACGCCGCGGTGACTTCCCGGAGCTTCCACACGGGAATGGTCAACGTCCTGTTGATGGACGGCTCATGCCGGTCGATCTCCGACAGCATCCATCGCCCCACGTGGCGGGGCCTGGGCACCCGGATGGGGCAGGAAGTCACGGGAGAGTTTTAGAAGCACCAGGGAGGAATGCCGCGCTATTGCCGCTCGGGACCACGGCCGTCAAACGCTCCCAGCAGGCGGCGGAGGGTCGCATCGAGTTGCGGCAATGGCTTGATCTCCGTGTGCGGATCCTTGACGGTCCCGCTGACGAACACCCCCACCCAGGCGTTGGTTCCCATCTTGATCGCCTCGCGCAAGATGGGAATCGGGAGTTGTTTCCTGCCGGCGGAGGAGAAGAACTCCAGCGCCACGGTCTTGTCAAACCGCACCAACCCCCGCCCTTTGAGGTGGATCGCGTCCCCCACCAGATCGATCTTTCCAAATTGCACCGCGCTGTTGCGGATGTTGAAAATGAACTGCGCCTGGTCGAAGGCGTAGTCTTTGGGGGGAGTCAGCAACAGCGCTTGCAGAGTGGCCACAAGCAAGGGAAGGTCATAGAGCGCCGCCGGACTGATCACGAGCTGTCCCGTTCCGTTCAGCCGCTTGAGGTCAGTTCCCGCCCCCGTCAATTCCACCCAGCCATTCATTGCGCCGGCCAGACGCGAGTGGTTGGGTAAATGCAACTGGGCGTACCGTTTGAGATCCCCATCCTGCAGGGTGATGCGGGTGTGATAGGTCATCGATCGGCCCAAATCGACTTCCGCATCCATCCCGATCACCCCTTCGATGAAGTGGGCGGTGAGACGCTGGGCGTTATTGACCGGAGCGCCCGCCGTGCGGTTCATTGCCTCTTGCGAGCCGACGATCAGGTGATTTCCGTCAATTTTGACCGGCCCTTTGACGTCGGCCAATTGAAACCCCAGAACCTTGACTGATTTCAGTTCAATCCATCCCTGCCCCACGACGTCTTCGCCATCCCAGGTTCCCTGAAACCGCGCGGCGCCGTGCATGTCCTTCAGATCGATTCCCGCAGTGATCGTGGTTTGCGTGTAAACGGTCCGTGTATCCCACGCCGCCGTGATTGGGTATTCGTCCCCCTTTTTGCCACGGAAATCAAGTTTTCCGGCAATCGACACCCGTCCCCGCGGATTGAACGCTTCGAGCACGTCGCGCAGTTTCTCGGGAAGGGTTTTACGAAACGACGGCCCCGCCTCCAGGTCGTCGATCCGCAAGTCGCTGAAATGCAGGTGCCATTCGCCATCGTCGAAGAACTCGGCCCAGCCGCCGGCATGCACCACGGTCTCGTCATGGCGTCCGCTGAGTGAGCGAATCGTGACGACCCCCTCCTTCATCCCCACGTCCGCGCGGACGTCGTCGAGCGCGTAGGGGATCGCCCGCAGCGCGATCTTGCCATCCAGCAACTCCGCATCCAGCGCCACATGGGGTGGGGCGCCGGGAGTCCAATCGAGCGTCCCGCTGAGATTCAACAATCCCTGTGGCCGAATTTCGCTCCAAATCTGTTTCCAATCGATGGGGAGCGATTCGAACAGCGTCCGATCGCAGGGAATTTGCTGTCCGTCAAATTCCAGTTCCAGGCGGGGGGACTCTGCCGCCGGGGCCAAAAACGAGCCACTCCAGTTGACCTGGGCGGCCCCCTGTCGGCCATAGAAATTGCGGAATTTCCAGTTGCCGGGGGCTCCCTGGAAGTCACCGGTCACTCCCGCGAGCGCATAGGGAAATACCTGGCAGCGGACGGCCCCATTCTTCAACTTCCCTTTGATGAACGGAATCACCTCCTGATCGGGGCCCGCGGCGCGGGACAAGCGGACGGAACCTTCGACTTCCCCCTGCAAGCCCACTTGATCCAGGACGCTCCGAATTCCCTCCGGACAGGCAGCCCGCAGTTTTTCATCGATCGGCACTCCCGGCGTCTCAATCAGAATCAGCGACTGCGCCTCGGGACCGGGATTCTTGACCCGTCCACGCAGCGTGACCCGTCGCGGTCCGGCACGCCCCGCCAGTTCCATGTCGATGACGTTGTTTTTGTGGGTGATCTTGCCGTTGATCTGCTCCACGCGATAGGGGACTTTGATGTGGGCCGCAGTGCAGTCGCGAACGGTCAGCGTCCCCTCGTGGGACCACGGGCTGCGCCCATCGGCATGGAAGTGCATTCGAACGTCAATTTCGCCCGTGGGATCCACCGACTCGTAAATCCGCCGATTCTCCGCGGGGAGGATGCGATGCAGCCGTTCGTCCAGCGGCAGTTCGGTGATCGTGACGTCAAAATCAGCCGTCCGCAATTCCCCCTCCGCCACGATCGCTCCCTGCTCCACGTGGATTTTGGTGGCATCGCTTTGCGCCCACAGCTTGCGGACCTCGATGCGCTGGGCATCCAAGACGATTTCCCCCCGCAGATCGCGGAGATTGTACGGCAGCGCCGGATGGCTGACTTCGCCCTCCAGAAGCTGTAGAGACAAGCGATACTCCCAAGGCTGGTCCGGCAGCGGGCGTGAGAAATGGAAATCCACGTTGGCCGCTCCGGTAAATTGGATCGGCGTGTCGGTCCGTGGGTCGCTCCGAGGATTGGCGGAGGCCCATTCACGAAGCCGGTCCGCCTCCTGCGTCTCGAAGCGCCGCAACCCGCGCTGGAACTCCGGAGAAAACTCCGCCAGGCGATAGAGCAGCGGGCGATCGATCCGCAGCTTCTGGAGCGTCCCCTCGACGGTCCACGACCGATCCGGAATATTCCAGGTGCCTTCCGCCGAACAACGTTCGGCACCGGGGCAGTTCGCCGACAATTTGACGCGGAACTGCTGTTTTCCGGAGGGGATCATCTGCATGTCCAGGCCGTCCACGCGCATCTGCGACGCCGGGTGATCGGTCCCGCGCAGTTCCAATCCCAGCACTCCCTGTTCAATGCTGCACTCGGGAATGACGCCGCGCGGCAGTTTCAGGGGAGGAAGCTGCGCCATGTTCCATTGGCCATCGGGATCCCGCGCCAACTGGACGCGGGGTCGAATGATCCGCAGGCTTTTGATCACCGGATGCGGATCTCCCAGCGTTTCGCGGTCGAGCACTAAAATCGCTTCGGGCATTTCCAGGAACGGAGTCTCCTGGTCGATGCCGGGAATGGAGACGTCGTACAAGTGGACCCGCCCCTGAATGTCAAATCGCGCGCCGCGGACCGAGACCTGCCACTGGGGCGCCATTTCCCGGAGCGTCTCCAGAATTGTCTGCCGCAACAGCTCGTCGCTCTTGTTCCAAAAGCAATAGACGTAGACTCCTCCTCCCGTGGCTCCTGCGAGCAACAGGAACACGAGCAGCAGCATCGTGCGGCGAAACGACTGAAACGCCTTCATGAGGGGAGTTCAACTCGATCGACGGAGGGGACCGATGCGTTGTGTGAAGGGGAGTGCCTTTGTTGCCAGGCGGTCCAGCCTGCCGCTGACAGAATCCACAGAGCGTATTCCGCCGGCAGGCGATAGCGGACCGAGCTGACGAACACCGTATGAACCAGCGAGAAATAGAGGATGGGGGCCAGGGGAACAAACCAGCACCACCACACCTGTCGCCAGCGCCATCCCCCCCATGCGGCGAGCAGCCACAACGGGAGCGTCGCGAGCGCGACCGACCAGCCGATCGCCCAGTGACCGAACTGGTCAGCGTTGGGAAACGGGTTCCAAAACCGAGCCACTTTGATCGCCGCGAGCTGCGCCGCGCGCCCGGGATTTTCGCGGACGAAGCTCCACGCCGCCGCGCGGTAATGGCGGTCGGCATCGTACTCCGACAGCGTTTCGTAGATCCGGTCCGTCTCGATGAACCGCATGTCGCTCGCGCCGGTCGCCTCGGCATGCAGTCCGTCGTACAGACTGGGACCGACCCACAATGTCGTCGGAATGAAATGACCAGTGACCTGGAAATTGCGAATCGTCCAGGGGAGCAGCGTCAGCGCCAGGCCGGAGAGAAGGATCAGGGCGTGCCGCAGCGCGGCGGGGCGATCGCGACTGGTCAATAGATGCAGGAACGCCGCGGCCGGTCCGACCAGCAGCCACGTGGGACGCACGAGGGTCGCCAGGCCGCACAACACACCCGCCGTCAGCGCGGCCCCCCACAAACGACCGGTTCCTCCGCGGAACAGTCGGGCCAATGGAATCAGGCTCGCCACGAGCAGGGTGGCGAACAGCGTCTCACTCAGTAACAGGGGGCTGAAACCAACAAACGTCGGAAAAACCGCCGCCAGAGCGCAGGCCCGCAGCGCCGTCCCTTCGTCGAACAGCGTGCGCGCCAGAAGATACACCAAGGCGCAACCGGCTGTTCCCACGCCGGCCAGAATCAACCGGATCCACAGCGTTTGCTCTCCGAACAACCGCATTCCTCCCGCCAGAAGCATGGGAAAACCGGGCATGCGGAGCACCCGTCTCGGCGGTTCGTACAAGGCATACTCCTCGCCCCTGGCGAGATGGCGTCCCAATTCCCAATACCCTTCGGCGTCCCCTGCAATCAGGCAGAGCCGACCGGGGGTCCGCTCCACCCAATTCTGGATGAGCAGGGCCGCGACGAGTCGGAGACCAAGCGCCCCGGCCAAAATAATGACGAGCCACGGCATTTTGTCGCTCCGCTCCAACATGCAGGCTCTCAGAAATCGGGAAAGGCGGGGGATGGTACGCCCTTTCGCGGACTTGGGTCAAGATCAGCGTTCCGCCCCCCTGGGGGACGCAGCCCGCGTCGGCGTCCAACGGTTCGTTCCGTTCACGGTCTGTTTCCAAACTCCCCCCCTTAGCAAGGGGGGGGCAGGGGGGGTGGCCTCCAACGGTTGGTTCCATTCATGGTTTGCTTCTGAACAAAAGAACATATCCAATCACTCCAAAGCCCCTCCCCACCCATTCGCATTCATGAGAATTCCCGGCAGCGGGGGGGTGGGCGAATTGTCCCAAGTCGCCGGACCCGCTAAAATTGGTGCTGCTGCCCTATACCTTTTGTGATCCGCCGCGCGGATTCACGCGACTTGTGAGCAATCAGGTCCACACGCACCATGGCGAAAAGCGGTTCCCGCAAAAAGCTCCCCAAGGAAGTGGCCGTCATCAATGCCGACAACTGCACCGGCTGCGAGGCGTGTCTGGAAGTCTGTCCAGTCGATTGCATTCAGAAGGTTCCGGGAAATACGATTTCTGTCCTCCAGTCGTGGTGCGAGATCGACGTCGAGCGGTGTGTCGGCTGCGAAGTGTGCGTCCACATTCCCACCAAGAAGAGCGATCCCTACGAATTGACGGTCTGCCCCTGGGATGCCATCGAAATGGTCCCCACGGTCGAAGTGGCCCAGGCGGTTGCCTCCAAAGGGGGACCACCCGATTATATGTACGAACACTGGGACCGAATCGTTGTCCCGGCGCAGCGGATGGCCGAATTGGCCGCCTCTTGAGCACCGACTTTCGCCATGCCTCCCCTTTCCCGCGTCCTCCTGACCGACCGGGCGTGGCCCGATACTGCGATTGAGAGAGAGATTCTGAGTGCCGCGGGGGCCGAGTTGATCGAACCGGCCGCCATCGATGAGGCCACCCTGGCCGCCGCCGCGGCGACGGTGGATGCCATCCTGACCAATTGGGCTCGGGTCTCCGGAACCGTCATCCGGAGCGCCGGGCGCTGTCGGGTCATTTGTCGAACTGGCATCGGCCTGGACAACATTGACGTGGCGACCGCCACCAGGTTGAACATCCCCGTCACGAACGTTCCGGACTATTGCATCACCGAAGTGGCCGACCACGCCCTGGCGCTGCTTCTGGCCTGCGCCCGCCAGGTGGCCTTCTTTCATCGGCGGACCAAACAGGGGGAATACTCCTTGAAGGCGGCACACCCCATGCCCCGCCTGACCGGAAAAATCCTGGGCCTGGTCGGCTTGGGACGGATCGGTCGCTGTCTGGCCGAGCGGGCGCGCGCCCTGGGGATGCAGATCGTGGCGACCACCGCTTCGGGTAGTTCTCACGGCGTCGATTGCCAGATCGTTTCGCTGGAAAACCTGCTCTGCGTGAGCGATTTTGTTTCGCTGCACGCCCCGCTGACGACCGCCACGCGCCGGTTGCTGGGGCTGCCCCAGTTCGAACGGATGAAACCGACCGCCTATCTGGTCAATACGTCACGCGGGGGCTTGATCGACCCGGCCGCCCTGGCGACCGCTTTGGACCGCGGCCTGATTGCCGGTGCGGCGCTGGATGTCTTCGATCCGGAGCCACCTGATCTGAGTCTCCCCCTGTACCAGGATGAGCGGGTGATCGTCACCCCGCACGCCGCGTTCGTCTCGGTCGAATCGCTGATCGAACTGCGAACGCGCACAGCGCGGCAAGTGGTCGATGTTCTCCAGGGTCGCCGCCCGGAATCGGTCGTGAATCCCGAGGTGTACTTGGCGCAACCAACAGCCCTTAACCGAAAATCGATCTGAACAAGAACACGCGGCGCGGACGATGGCCCCAACCAACGAAAAGAACTAAACGGGTGGGCGCAGCGCAGCCTGGGGCCGCAACCAAAGGGAAAAAATGAACAGGAGGGCGCAGAGGAAGCAGAGACATTTCGTCCGGGACATGTGATGGACTCAGGGTGAAATTGGTGAGGAGGCTGATCCTCCTCCTCGCCGCGGCCGAAGTCTGCATACTTCGCTGCTTCCTCTGCGTCCTTCTGTTCCCCTTTTGACCTGTGATTGAACCTTCCGGACCGAGAAATTCTTCTTGCCATAACAAGATTCTGCAGGATGGCGGTGCAGTGAAAATCGGACCGCCTGACCTGAGGTGCGCTGTGCGGCCCCAGGCAGCGTGTGTGCGGCCGATTCGCGGCAGTTCTTTGGCTCTGATCCGTCAGACTTCTGCTGTTGCTTGTCGTGAACTTTGGTTCTGGCGCCGATTTCAATTTGCGAAGTCTTACCCGACATGGCACAATCAGGTGGCGGGATGACACTCGGACCTGGGCTTTGGCGGCACATCTGGAGAATTCCCATGCGCGCGTGCATTCGCTGTGCGGTCTCCCTGGCGGTTGGGTCCTGGCTCCTGACACTGGATTCATCGTTTCTGCTCGCCCAGGGGGCGGTCGGGGGGGTCTCCATCGACGCCGAGGGGATGCTCCGGGATGCGAGCCGCGCGCCGCAGGACGGACGGCTCCAGCGCCTGCGGGCCGATGCCGCCGTCGAACCGACCGGCGCTGTTGCGTTGTCCAGCCCGCTTCGCAAAGTCTCACTGCGGCGGCTTGAGCAGGAAGTGGCGGCGCTACACGCCGATGGGAAGCCGCTCCCGGCTGATGTTGCCTGCCTGGCCGGGTTGCAGCAGATCCGCCATGTGTTTGTCTGTCCCGAGGAAGGGGACATCGTTCTGGCCGGACCGGCGGAGGGGTGGAAGGGGCTGCCGGAGGGAGATTGGGTCGGTCGGCAGAGCGGGCGACCGGTGTTGTCGCTGGAGGATTTGATCGTGGCGCTCCGCTACGCATTTGCCAGCGGCACCGTCGATGCGTTCTTCGGTTGTTCGATCGAACCGAGTGACGCTGGCGTCCGCCGCCACGGGGAGTACGTCTCCCGCCTCAAGGGGCTGGATCGTTCCCGATCCGATGAGATTCTGCGGGGGATGGAAGAGGCAATGGGGCCGCAGCAGATTCTGCTGTTTGGCGCTCCCCCCGCCACCCGCTTTGCGCGGCAAATGGTCGCCGCCGACTACCGGCTCAAGCGACTGGCGCTGGCGCACGACCCGTCGCCGGTGAAGTCGGTGCCGAGTTTTCTCGATTTCGCCTCCCGCCAAGTCCGCGGCGGTCCGCAGCCACAACACCGCTGGTGGTTTGTCGGCCATTTCGACGCGATCCGCGAGACCCCCGACCACCTGGCGTTCGAATTCGAAGGACCGGGGCTGCGAGTGGACACCGCCCCCGCCACGGGAGTGCTGGCACAGGGGGGACCGTCCGCCAAACCGAGCAAGGCGGCCACGCAGTTCGCCGAAGCGGCGACACGCGGATTCCCCGAATTGGCGCAGAAGATCCCCGCGTTCGCCCAACTGCAAAACCTGGTGGGGTTGGCGGTCGCCGCCGAGATCATTCGCCAGGCGCAAGACATTCGAGCGGAATCCGCCAGCTCGATCGCCGCCGAATCGTGTCCCCCGCGACCGGACGATGCGCCCCCGGAATCGGGATTTACTGGCACGATCTGGAAGCCCGTCCACTTCCTCGACGTTGCCGCGTGCCCGATCACCGAATTCGCCGTCCCCAAACAGACCCCGTCGCTGGCGAACGTGCGGATCGTCAAAGACCGGCAATGGCTGTTCTCGATCAGCGGCGGCGTGGAAATCAACGCCGCCACGTTGGCCGACCCCTCCCGCAGAAGCGCCACCACGGGCAAAGCGCTGGGACAAGCACGGCAAACCTCGACACCGTCTCGAACTCCGGCCCAATGGTGGTGGGACTAAGACTCGGCAGTGCGGGTGGGTGGCCGTGTGTGCCCAAATTCCCTGGCAGCCCTTCCGACGTAGCCACATTCGCCAGAATGTGGGTGATCGCTGCTCCGCCCACGTTCTGCCGAACGTGGCTGCCGCCAGAATTCGCGGGCACCCCCGCGGGTGGCCCGCCCCCTCCAAAGATGGTCAACGGCGTTAAAGATGGCCTCAAAGATGGTCACAAAGATGGTCAATTGACCATCTTTGACAGCCGGGCCACAACCGCTTGATCACCCGGCAGTTAAGAAAAATGCCACGCCAAAGATGGTCAAGATTCTGCGACGGGCGACTTTTCTGCCGATTTCCTCCATTCCTGACTGCATTTCATAGCGCCCCCCACCCAGGCGAACGGCCCAGCGTCAGCAGACCGGCGATCAGGTGGCCGATTGAACGTAAACCTCCGCTATGCGCAAACCGGCGTAACGAATTTATCCCCATCAATCCACGCAACGACCCGGAGGTTGCAACGCCGTGCAAGGTGATCCCGATCGAGTACGCACGATTCCGACAGGCATATGATACAGTGAGGCGAGAAGGAAGAAGCGTCCGGCTGCCGCCCGAACGAAATCCTGGCACTACCACTGACCCTATGACTGGTAACTGTGGACATGGCCAAAACGAAGAAGAGAACGCACAAGTTGACCACTCGTTCGGCGACGCCCGCGCCGACACTGCCGCCCGACCGCTTGCTCGGCAACATTCGTTCACTGATTGAGTCGGCCCGCGAACATACCGCCCGCGCCGTGAACTCGGCCCTGGTTGGTCTGTACTGGCACATCGGCAAGCGGATACGGGAGGATGTGCTGCACGAGCAGCGAGCGGGTTAGGGGGAGGAGATTGTCGCGACGCTGTCGCGACAATTGACGGCGGAATATGGCCGTGGCTTCGATCGCCGCAATTTGTTTCACATGATCCGATTCGCTGAGGTTTTCTCCGATGAGCAGATTGTGAACGCACTGCGTACACAATTGTCATGGACCCACTTTCGCGAGCTGCTGTCGATCGACGACCGACTGAAACGCGAGTTTTACGCCGAACTGTGCCGCGTCGAACGTTGGAGCACTCGGACGTTGCGCCACAAGATCGACCATTTCTTGTTCGAACGTACCGCGGTCGCCAAGAAATCCGACGAGTTAATCGAGCAAGACTTGGCCGCGCTCCGCGACGAAGATCGGATCACGCCTGATCTGGTGTTTCGCGATCCCTATTTCCTCGACTTTCTGGGCCTGACCGGCCAGTACGCCGAAAAAGACCTGGAGCAGGCGATCTTGCGGGAACTGGAAGCGTTCATCCTGGAACTCGGTAGCGACTTCGCGTTTGTCGCGCGACAGAAACGGATCACGGTCGATGGTGAAGATTACTACTGCGAAAGCCCAAAGGACGGGCCACGCGTTGACGGCACGCAGCAACCCTAGTTGCGGTGGAAGGCCCAACCGCTCAAGATCGCTGTTTGGCCCAAACAGAACGCATGGCTAGTGGCGACGATTGCCCTCGCGTCACCTGCCGATTTACCTGCGGACGATCCGCAGAAAGTCCTGATGGCAGGAGAAGCGATAGCCGCCAGTCGGTTGGCGAAACTGGTCGGCCACGTAGTTTTTCAAATCCTCCCAGCGTGGAGGGTGTTGCATCGGCTGCACATTCAGGATGAATTCGGCAATCCGGCAGGCGGTCTCCAGGTCGGTGGTTTCGATGTGGGCCGTGACGGTTTCGAAACGGGCCTCGAAGTCCGGCGTCGATTGAGAGGAAAATTCAGCCTGGAGTTGAGCGAGGCCGTCGAGTTCGCCGCCGATAAAATGCCGGACCATTTGCATGCAGTCGGTCTGTGGATTCTGGATCGCGATGGCCAGCACGCCGCCGGGATGCAGCCACCCGGTCAGCCGTTGCGTGTTGATCAGCCACTCGGCACGCGGGATGTAATAGAGAATGTGCGAACAGATGATAAAGTCGGCCTGGGAGCTTGGGAATCCCTGCGTGATTGTCCGTTCGATGATCTCGGCGGAAGGGCAGGCGACCCTCAGTTCCTGGACCAGCGAAGGATTGGGTTCGATCGCGATGACCTTCTCAAACTGCGGCGCGAGTCGGGCGGTCAGTTGGCCGTTTCCGGCACCGGCGTCAATCAGCGTGTGACGCCGGGGAAGCCGAGCGATCTCGGCAGAGAGCCAGGCGAAGGCATTGGTTTTCTGGTCGGTGTGGTCAAGAAATGCCTGAAACGCCTCGCGGTAGGCAGGACTGTCCGAGGCAAATGCTTGAACGAACGGATTTCCAGCAGGGTTGCGGTCGTCCACCTTCAATGGTCCTTGAGTAGTTTCCAATCAAACATGCTGTCCCAATGTGACAGGCTGTACCGCGCCGCGAGTTCGAGCGAATAATCCGCGACCTGTTCCGTTGGCAGGGCTATCGGGAACAGATTTCGAACGGCTCCCACGTACCGGACCACTGCCGCCTGCGTAAGATCGCCGCGGTCTTGCCAATATCGAAGTTGTCTCATCAACACGCCTAAGACCTGCCCGAGCAGGATTGTCTGGGTCGGGCCTGAACTGATTTGCCGTAGAAGTTCACGTGCCTTTGCCTGCTTTACGTGCTCGTCGCGGTCGAATCGGTAGATGAGCACATTCGTGTCAACGGCGTTCATGAAGTTGTTCTCGAGTCAATCGCTTTCCGCGAGAGTCAATTGGAAATTCATCGCAAACACGATCCAATTCGGCGCAGGCGGCATTCCCTCGCGCGATGACTTCAGCCCATGTGTCGAGAGTGAGCCGCACGCGAGCACCCGTGGGGAGCAAAAGCTCCTCTTCTGGTTTCAACACGCCGTCAACGAACGTCGCCGTTACAATTTGACTCATTCCCGACCCCTATATTCTCGGAAGAATGCCCTGCTCACCCCTATTCTACGTGCAAATTGCCGTGGTGGCAATCGGCCTCACCCGCGTCCGGACGCAGCCTGTATCGGTCGCGGACGCTGGCAGCGTCCGCCAGTGTCAGGAGTGGCAGAGACACCGACACGATAACCCCCCGCCCCCCGCCCCTCACTACCCGTCACCCACCACCCGCTAACGGGGCCATCGCTGGCAAGCGGGTCGCCGACGTCGAGCGTTTTTTGCCGCTCTGACCCCGCCACCCGTCATGTCACCCGCCTGCAGATCGCCCAATTACGCTCCCCCCACCTTGTCACTCACACGGCGATCCTCTATCTTGCCGGTTCTCGTTGTTCCCTGCGTCGCTCCCTTTCAGTAGGGGGCCGATCGAGTGACGGAGCAGGAGAACCTTTTCCGGCGGCGCGTTGTCGTTGTGGCCGGGACTCAACGTTTTTTTCACGCCGGAAGGGCATTCCATTGTTGCGGACACACACGTGCGGCGAGTTGCGGAAAGATCATATCGGCCAGACGACGACGGTCTGCGGCTGGGTCGACAGCCGCCGCGATCATGGCGGATTGGTTTTTGTCGATCTGCGCGACCGGTATGGCAAGGTGCAGGTGGTCTTCAATCCCTCGCAGGGGCAGGAGTTACACGATCTGGCCGGAACCGTGCGGAATGAAGACGTGCTCCGTGTTACGGGAGTGGTTGAGCCACGAGCTGACAAGGACGTGAATCCCAAACTGGCGACCGGGGAAATTGATGTCCGCGCCGCCAAGCTGGAGGTGCTCAACAAGAGTCGGACGGTTCCCTTCGAGCCCTCGACCACCACTCCCCCCAACGAGGAGTTGCGCCTCAAGCACCGCTTTCTCGATCTGCGGCGGCCACGCCTGCAAGAAGCGCTGATCTTCCGTCATCGGCTGACAATGCTGATTCGCGAGTATTTCGACCAGCACGGATTTCTGGAGATCGAAACCCCCATGCTGGGGCGGAGCACCCCCGAAGGGGCGCGCGACTACCTGGTCCCCAGTCGCGTCCACCCCGGATGCTTCTACGCGCTCCCGCAGTCTCCGCAAATCTACAAGCAGATTCTGATGGTCGCGGGCTTCGACCGCTACATGCAAATCGCCCGCTGCTTCCGCGACGAAGACCTGCGCGCTGACCGCCAGCCGGAATTCACGCAAGTGGACGTGGAAATGGCGTTCGTCGAACGGGAGGACATCCTGCAGACGATCGACGGACTGATCGCGTTTGTCATGGAGAAGGTTCGCGGCGAAAAGGTCCAGCTTCCACTGCCGCGGTTGAGCTACCACGAAGCGCTGGAACGGTTTGGCTCCGACAAGCCCGACCTGCGGTACGGCATGGAACTCGTGGACATCAGCGACATCGCCGCGCGGTGCGGATTTGGGGTTTTCAAAAATGCGGTCGCCGGTGGAGGCCGCGTCCGCGGCTTGAACGCTCAGCAGGCGGCGACGAAATACAGCCGCAAGCAAATCGATGAATTGACCGTGTTTGTCAGCGATTTCAAAGCCAAGGGGTTGGCCTTTTTCCGCGTGACCGAAACCGGCCTGGATTCGCCGATTGCCAAGTTCTTCGAAGCGCCCGACCAGCAGGCCATCATCGAACGGTTTCAGGCCAAACCGGGGGATCTGTTGTTCCTGGTGGCCGACAAACCGGCGGTGACCTCCGCCGCGCTGGGAGCGCTCCGCGCCCGCCTGGGAAAGGAGCTGCAGCTTTTCGATCCGCAGCAGATGCACTTCGCCTGGTTGCTCGATTTTCCATTGTTTGCCTGGAACGAAGAGGAGCGCCGCTGGGACGCCGAACATCATCCGTTTTGCAATCCGCATCCGGAGGACGTCGGCTATTTTGAAACCGACCCTGGGAAGATTCGGGCCACATCGTACGATTTGGTGATCAACGGCTACGAGGCGGCCAGTGGCAGCGTCCGCATCCATGATTCGGTCGTCCAGCAGAAAGTGTTCGACCTCCTGGGGATACCCGCGGAAGAGGCGGAGAAGCGTTTTTCTTTCCTGCTGGAGGCGCTGCGCTTTGGTGCGCCTCCCCACGCCGGGATCGCCATGGGACTGGACCGCTGGGTGATGCTGTTCACCGGATTTGACAACATCCGGGATGTGATCGCGTTTCCCAAGACGCAGAAAGCGGCCGATCTGCTCAGTGGCGCCCCCTCCACTGTCGATCCCAAGCAACTCCGTGAATTGTCGATCAAGGTCGATCTGCCGCAGTGACGGGCTGAGGATTTTTGTCGTCTCCGTTCAAGATTTGACCCGTTTCAGCGAACGATATATCCGGCGAGAGACAGCTTGTCTCCATCGCGCGGCGCGGATAATCTGATCGGATGCGCGTCGGGTGGATTCCAACCAACTTTTCGGGAGTAGTATCATGCGGCAATGGACGACCAAGCTGGCGTTGTTGGCGGCCCTGGTGTTTCCTCAGGCGGTTCGGGCGGACGGGCTGATTTATCGGCTCCCCGAGGATGGGACGGGGGTTACCTACGACATGGAACTCAAACGGGGTCAGGGGATGGAAGTGGGGGTGAAAGCGTCATTCAAACTGAGTTCGGTCGGGACTGAGATGGTCAATGGAGACAAATGCCGCTGGATCGAAATTCGGCTCGCCTTCGCTGAAAACGGTCAGGAGCGAACGATCCTGTCGAAAATGCTGATTCCGGAAAAGCACTTGGGGAAGGGAAAATCGGCAGGAGACAATCTGGTGCGCGCCTGGATCAAAATGGGCGATATGGAGGCGATGGAACTGAAGGACTTGAAGCAACCGCAGGCAGGGCCGCTCGCAGCCTTCCTGGCTGGTCCCGATCCAGCAGCGATGAAACTCGATCCGATCCCAGTTGAAAACGCCAAACTGGGAAAGCTGGAATGCGCGGGAGAAATTGCCAGCCATCAATTGGATCAGGGAGGAAACGTGGTGGATATGACGTTTGAGCACCGACTTTCCGAGAAAGCGCCGTTCGGGGTGCTGGCCTCCAAACTCAAATTCACCACGAACCGGGATGGGAACGTCGTGGAACAGGGTTCGGCGACGTTCACACTGACCGATATTTCGACGACGGCGTTGTCGGAGTTGCCGAACAATCGGTGAGGGGGGGAGGGGCTAGGCGCTAGGGATTAGGCGCTAGGGATTTGAGCTTCAGGACTCAGGACTCACGCCCCCTGCCCCAGTTCGTGGACCATTTTTACCAGGGCTTTGACCTGATCGGGATCGACTTCTGGCATGACGCCGTGGCCCAGGTTGAAGATGTGTCCGGGGCGGCCGGCGGCTCCTTTGAGAACGGCCTGCGTTCGCTGACGGAGCGTGGGCAGGTCAGCCAGTAACGACACCGGATCAAGGTTCCCCTGGACCGCCACGTCGTAGCCGACCGCCTTCCACCCCTCCTCCAGGTCGATCCGCCAGTCGAGACCAATCACATCTCCCCCCGCCTCCCGGCAGGCGGGGAGAAGCGCTGGATTGCCGGTGAGAAAATTGATCACCGGGATCCCCTGGGGCATCGCAGCGATGATTTGCCTGGTGTATGGGAGAACAAACTCCCGGTAGTCCGCCGGAGAAAGACAGCCCGCCCAGCTATCGAACAACTGGACCGCCTGGCAACCGGCATCAATTTGCGCCTGGAGGTAACGGATCAGACTGCGGGAGAGCCGTTCCATGAGCGCCTGCCACGCCCCCCGATCGGAAAACATCAGCCGCTTCGTTGCCAGATAGCTCTTCGAACCTCCCCCTTCTATCATGTACGAGGCGAGCGTGAACGGTGCCCCGGCAAAACCGATGAGTGGAATCGCGGGAGGCAGGTCGCGGCGCACCAGGCGGACCGTTTCGAACACAAACGCCAGCGACTGCATGTCGGGAACTTCCACAACCCGATCGACTTCCCCGGCAGTTCGGATCGGATTGTGAATCACCGGTCCCTCTCCCCGCGCGTACTCCAGGTGGAGCCCCATCGGTTCCAGGATCGGGAGCAAATCGGCAAACAGGATCGCCGCATCGACATCCAACACGCGCTGCGCCGACAACGTCACCTCCGCCGCCAGGTCCGGGCGCTTGCAGAGTTCAATGAACGAGACCTGGCTGCGGACCTGCATATATTCCGGGAGATAGCGCCCCGCCTGGCGCATGATCCAGATCGGAGTGGTGTCAACCGGCTCGCGGCGGCACGCCTTGAGAAACCGCGACGAGTGCCAGGGGGGAGTCTGCGTCATGTCGGAGAAGTTCGTTTGAGTTTCAGAATTCGATCGGCGGACTGAGCAGTCGCCAGCACCAGGTGCCCCATCTTGGGGTGTTCAGGTTCCACGTCGGGGGGGATCCCCAATTCGCGCAACGTCTCGCTGGCGGTGGGACCAATGCTGGCGATCAGACAACGGCGGGCCGCCGCCAGCCAGGGGTCTCTCCCGGCCATCGACTCCGCCACTTGCAGCACGTGCCGCGCCTGCTGCGCGCTGGTGAACATCAGGACGTCGAAATCCCCGGCGACCGTTCGGCGAACCGCGTCCTGCAAGGGGCCGAGGTCGTCTGGCAAGGCCCAGCGATAGACCGGCACGGGCAAGACGTTCGCCTGGCGCTGGGTCAACCCGGCGTAGAGCTCCGGGCCGGGTTGCCCATATTCCTGCACCGCCACCCGTTTTCCCGCGACCGGCGCCTGGGTGTCGAGCAGCCCCAACAGTTCTCGCCAGGTATTCGGTTCAGGAACCTGGTGGTCGATTCGCACCTTCCATTCCCGCAGCACGGCTGCCGGTTTCGGTCCGCGGACAACCACCGTCGTCCGCTGGAGCGCATCGAGAACGTCCTGGCGGGAATAGCGCGTGGCGAGGATCTCGGCCAAAGCCCGCGTGCCGACGCCGGTGAGGAGGATGACCATGTCGATCTCACCGGCAAACAACCGTTCGGCGAAGGTCCAGGCGGCCGGATTCTGATCGAGCGGAAACTCGCGCATCGACGGGGCGATCGTGACGACCGCCCCCTGTCGTTCAAGCAACGCGCGCATCTGGTCCCCCTGGCGACTCTCAAACGCGCAGACGCGCACTCTCGCCAGTAATCCCGTGGAAACATCTTCGCCAGTCGCACTCATTCGGGCATTGTAGCACTCTTGGGATACGGTGCCACGCGGCGGCCCGATCGATTCCAAGCCTCACCGCCGGCTTGGAACAAAATCCGGCGTGCGTCGATTCAATCCGGACTGGGGATTTGCTACGTTGGAGCCATGCTCCGCTTGATCACCGCCGGCGAATCGCACGGCAAGACGCTCCTGGCCGTGCTCGATGGGTTTCCTGCGGGTCTCACCATCGACACGGCCCGCATTGACCGCGAACTCCAGCGACGCCAGGGGGGGTATGGCCGTGGTGGGCGGCAAAAGCTCGAGACCGACACCGTCGAGATTTTGACCGGCATCTGGCAGGGAGTGACTTTGGGAAGTCCCCTGACCCTGGCGGTGGCCAACCGGGATTACAAGCTCGAGCGGCTCAAGGAGGTGGAGCGTCCGCGACCGGGTCACGGGGACCTCACCGGAGCGATCAAGTATTTGGGCTCAATCCGCGGGGTGCTGGAACGGGCCAGCGCCCGCGAGACGGCGGTGCGGGTCGCCGCGGGAGCGGTGGCGCAACAGCTCTTGTCGGAATTTGGAATGACGGCGTTTGGCTACGTGATCCAATTGGAGCAGATTGCCGCTCCCCCCCGCGCGGGAGCGTTGACTGAGCTGACCGCTTTGCGGGACGCCAGTCCGATGTACACGCTCAATCCCGACTCCGATCCGGCGATCGTGGCCCGCGTGGACCAGGCAACCGCCGAGGGGGATACGCTGGGCGGGATCGTCGAGGTCCAGGTGTCCGGTTCCTGTTTCGGCCTGGGAAGTCATGCGCAATGGGATCGCAAGCTCGATGGCCTGTTGGCCCAAGCGGTGATGAGCATTCAGGCGATCAAGGGGGTGGAGATCGGCCTGGGTTTTGAAGCGGCCCGCCGCCCTGGCTCGCAGGTCCACGACGAAATCGCCTACGATACAGCGCAGGAAGCGACCCCAGGGTTGGGATACGTCCGCCGAACGAACAACGCCGGTGGCCTGGAGGCGGGGATGACCAACGGGCAGCCGATCGTGGTCCGCGCGGCGATGAAGCCGATCAGCACGCTCCGGCGTCCCTTGGCATCGATCAACCTGGCGACCAAGGAAGCCGAGTCGGCGGCGTATGAACGGAGCGACGTGTGCGCCCTGGCGGCCTGCAGCGTGATCGTCGAAAACGTCGTGGCGTTCACGGTGGCGCAGGCGTTCATTGAAAAGTTCGGCGGAGACAGTCTGACCGAAATGCGAGCGCGATACGATCAATTCCAGGAATTGGCCCGGCAGAGGTGATCAGGCCTCCATGGTGGCCGGTGCCAGCGTCCAGAACAAAACCCCCAGTTCGCTCCAAAAACCACGGTTGAGTCAGGGCTAACGGCCGCGTATAATGCCGGTAGGGGTGGGTCAGGCTCGGCCACTTTCTGCGTGGTCGCCCCTTTTACGCGGGGTGACCTTTTGTCCTGAGTCCATTTCCGGCATTCAAATCGCAATGAGAACTGTCACACGGAACAAGCGTCCCGGATTTACTTTGATCGAATTGTTGGTGGTGATCGCCATCATCGGGATTCTCGTCGCCCTGTTGCTGCCTGCCGTTCAAAATGCCCGCGAGGCGGCGCGGCGGACGCAATGCAAAAACAATCTCAAGCAGTTCGGCCTGGCGCTCCACTCCTATCACGCGAATTTCCGTTGCTTTCCGTTCGGAAAAGGGGCTAACTACGTCGGGGCGGTGACGGGGGCGGCGCCCTATGCACGGTGGTCCACCCATTCGCAGCTCCTCCCCTACATCGAACAAGATCCGCTGTACAAGTCGATCGATTTCAACTTTCCACCGGACACCCCTGGCATGGCGGGGGCGCTGCCGTTCATGCCCCCCTACCAGAGCCCCAATAGCATCAACTCGATTCCCTCCCGGTCGATCGTGTCGGTGTTTCTGTGCCCTTCCGACGTCAGTCCCTCGGACGCCTGGCGCGGGCAGAACAACTACGTCGGCAATCAGGGGGGGTGGCTGTGCGATCGGAGCGATCAGGCGGCCGGACCGAGCGATATCAGTCCCTCCGAGACCCAAACAGGTGTCTTCTACTACCTCAGCCACGTCCGTGACGGCGATATCATCGATGGACTGAGTCAGACGGCGTTCTTCAGCGAAAAGATCCGCGGCCAGGGTACCCCCAATCCCTTAACCGACCTGTTCGTCATTCCCAATCAGACTTCGCGGGACGCCACATATCAGACCTGTTCGCAGCTCAACACGGCCACGGCGATCCCCCTCACCAGCAAGTGGGGGTATAGCTGGGTCATGGGAGAGAACTGCTGCACCCTCTACAATCACGTCGGTGGTCCCAATGCCACCAGTTGCGCGGGATTTCCCTTTGGGGGAAACATGACCAACATGGCGATGCAAGTCGCTCCCTCCAGTCATCATGTCGGAGGGGTTCACGTCCTGATGGGTGATGGTTCGGTTGGTTTCGTTTCATCCAGCGTCGATCTGGCCACCTGGCGCGCGATGGGAACCCGCAACAGCAATGACATTTACAGCAGCCCGTTCTGACCCCCCCGCGGTTGGCGGTCAGCGCCGAACCGGGTCGCCCTGTCTTGGCTCCTGCCATCGCGCCTGGTGGAGCGGCCGGTGGATGTTTCTGATCGGCCTGTCTGCCCTGGCGACTGGCTGCGGTGCCCCTCCGAATTTCGACCGGTACACTCCCTCGGCCGACCGAGCTCGGCAGGCGCTGGAGCAGGCGCTTCAAATTTGGCAGAACGATGGCGAAGGGGGCGAACGGAATTCGGTATCTCCCAGGATCCAAGTGGTCGACACGCAGCGTCAATCAGGACAGACGCTGGAGCGGTTTGAAATCCAGGGAGAAGTCCCCACCCAGGCGGGACGCTGCTACGCAGTTCGGCTGCACTTGCGCGATCCCGATGCCCAGGAGCGGGTTCGCTTCGTTGTGCTGGGAATCGATCCGTTGTGGGTCTTTCGGCAGGAAGATTTTGATATGCTGGCCCACTGGGAACATGTGATGACTTCCGAAACACCCCCACCCGATGAACCGGAGGTGGAGGGGACAGAGGCAGGTCAGACGGCTCTGGAATCCCCGACTCCATCCAAGGAATAGGCGTGCGAATGAGGCCCGGTCGACATGAGTGTTGGGTGGCGAGTCGCTGGCGACAACATGATAGGCGACCGCATTATCGGCCAGCTTACGCCGGCTGTCCGGCGAGGGGGGGGCTGATTCCATGGTTCCATCCGATTTACCAGATGCGGCTCCGCATTACCGGCCAGCTTACGCTGGCCGTTCGCCGACGGGGTTACTGATTCCATGACTGCTCCCGATTCACCCGGCACGGTTCCTTCGCCGAACGGTCTCTTCCGGAGGCTGGTTTTGGTGTGGCGCGTAGCGCGGGTCCGTCTGCGATTCGTCCTGGTTTTGCTGGCGGCATTTCTTATCGTGGGGATGTGGGGGACGCTGCGAGTCTACTGGGACGCGCTGACGCACCGGTTGAGGGGGCGCACACAGACGCTGCCTGGGATTTCCGACGACACCGAGTATTTCTGTCCGATGGACCCCGGGGTTCTCTCTGACTGGCCGGCGATTTGCCCGGTGTGCAACATGGACCTGGTCCGTCGCAAGAAAGGGGAGGCGACCGTACTTCCGGAAGGAGTCGTCGCCCGCATGCAATTTTCCCCGTACCGTATTCAGTTGGCCGGAATCAAGACGGCACTCGTCAGGCGACGGGCGCTGGCGCGCGAAGTGCGGCTGGGGGGGCGACTGATCGCGGTTCCCATTCCGGCGGATGAGGGAGCGTCACGACTGCCGGAGGGAGCCGATCGATCCCCCGCTCCCATGCTGGAGTGTCCCGCGTTTCCCGATGATCTCCCCTATTTGACTCCCGGCCGCCAGGCGCAAGTCACGCTGGAGGGGTCCACGACTCCACTGCGCGGAACGGTGGCAGACGGCGACACAGGCACGTCGTCGGTCAGGAACTCGGTCCGAATTGCGCTGGCCCCCGGCGATGGACCGTTTCGATGGCAGGCATTCGCGCACGTTCGCATTCAGATTCCGCTGCTGGAGATTGAAACATATCGGAAGCTGGCGGCTGAGGATCCGCGGCTGGCCGACGAGGGGTGGCTGGCGATTCCGGAAACTGCGGTCGTCGCTACAGGGGGAAGGCGGGTCGTTTACGTCGAGACGATGCCCGGCATGTTTGACGGAGTGGAAGTCCAGCTCGGCCCCCGGTGTGGCGACGAGTATCCCGTTCTGGCGGGTCTCGATGCCGGTCAAAAGGTCGCGACAATCGGCGCGTTCCTGATCGATGCCGAGGCGCGGCTCAATCCCAGTCTGGCGGCCAGCTACTTCGGTGCGTCGCGGAGCAGCCGTTCAGTCGGCGAAGGGGCGTCTCGATCTGTGGAGGAGCACGAACCGACTCGCCCCGCCTGGCGCTCGAAGAAGAAACAGACCGAAAGCGCTCCCCTTTCGGCCGCCGATCAGGCGCTGGCCGACCGCCAGAAAGTCTGTCCCGTCACCGACCTTCCGCTCGATTCCATGGGTGGGCCGATCCCCGTCGAGGTCGCCGGACGGCGGGTCTTCATCTGCTGCCGCGGATGCGAAGGTCCGCTGAAAAAAGACCCCGACAAGTTCCTCGCCAAGATTCCGGCGGCGCCCTGACGAACCCCGCATGCTCGATCGCATCATAGAGCTATCGATTCGGCACCGGGGGTTGGTCGTCGTCGCCGCTCTGGCGTTGGCGGCGTTGGGCGTGTATGCCGTCTACCAGACCCCCATCGACGCGGTTCCCGATCTGTCGGAGAACCAGGTGATCGTGTTCACCGAATGGCCGGGGCATAGTCCCCGCGAGATCGAAGACCAGATCACCTACCCCCTGTCGCGAACGCTGCAAAGTCTCGCCGGGGTCCGAGTCGTGCGGGGTTCCAGCGATGTCAATTATTCGATGATCCACCTGATCTTCGAGGACTCGGTCGCGTTCGGCACAGCCCGGTCTCTGGCACAGGAACGATTGGCCGCGCTGGGGGGAGCGCTCCCCGCTGGAGTCGTTCCCCGACTGGCCCCCGACGCGATCCCCACCGGACAGATTTTCTGGTACACGGTGGAAGGGTCGGGATACGACCTCGGGCGGCTTCGCGCGGTGCAGGATTGGTTCGTGAAGCCGCAGTTGGAGGCGGTTCCCGGCGTCGCCGAAGTGGCCAGCGTCGGCGGGCAGGTGCAGGAGTATCACGTCGAGCTGGATCCCCTGCGGCTTGTTGATCTGGGAATCGACCCGGCGGATGTTTGTCGCGAACTGGCCAGGGCCAACGCCGCGGTCGGCGGCGATGTGATCCACCACGGTCAGGCCGAACTGGTCGTGCGCGGGGTGAGCTGGCTGGGGAGCGTCGCCGACGGCGCCCCGGCCGATCCCCAGCAGGTGCTCCGCGACCTGGAGCGGGTCGTGATCACGGCGAACGAGGGACAGGGGGTGCAACTGTCAGAGCTGGCCCAGATTCGAATCGGCGCCCGGCCCCGACGGGGGATCCTGGAAAAGGATGGCTCGGAAGCAACCGGTGGCGTGGTCCTGATGCGGTATGGCCACAATCCGCTGGAGGTCACGCGCCGTTTGCAGCGCAAGCTGCAGGAACTGCGAGTGGGGTTGCCGCCGGGTGTCCACATCGTTCCCTGCTACGACCGGACGGCGCTCATCGAGGGGGCGGTCGAGACTGTCACCGGCACGCTGGTGGAAGCGATCGCGACTGCGACGATCTGCGTGTTGCTGGTGCTAATGCATCTGCGGACCAGTTTTGTGATTGCGATCACGCTGCCACTGGCCGCCCTGGCCGCGTTTGTGCAGATGTGGATTCTACGGCGAGCTGGCATCGTCGACATTCAAACGAACATCATGTCGCTGGCGGGGATCGCCATTTCGATCGGGGTGCTCGTCGATTCTTCGATTGTGATGGCGGAGAATGCGCTGTTCCATCTCCGCGAACGGTTTGGCGATCAGCCGGTCCGCGGCGACACGCGCGACATTGTCCTGCCCGCCTGCCGCATGGTGGGGCGGCCAATTTTCTTCTCCGTGATGATCATGCTCGTGTCGTTCCTGCCGGTGTTCGCGCTGGGGGGAATCGACGGCAGGATGTATCGACCGTTGGCGTATACCAAATCGTTTGCGCTCGTGGCGGTGGCGGTTCTGGCGATCACGCTGGTGCCGGCGCTCTGTACGCTGTTCATCAAGGGACGGCTCCGCCGCGAGACCGACAGTTGGGTCGTGCGGAGCGTGGTCGAGGTGTACCGTCCGATTTTGAAGCATCTGCTCGATCGTCCTGGCACGCTCGTTTGGCTGCTCGCCGTCACGCTGGTGCTGGCTCTGATTCCGCTGGATCGCCCGCTCTTGTTTCGCGCGGCACTGCTGGGGGGGTTGCTGGTTGTCGGTTGGACGTTCACTACGCTCCGCAGCCGCAGTCTGGGGATGGGAACGCTGGTGCTCGTGGCGCTCGTCGGTTCGCAGACAATGCGTCCATTGCAGACGGAGCTGCGGATGCCCCTCGACGAAGGGATGGTGATGGACATGCCCATTACCGTCCCGCGCGCCTCCAGCGTGCAGTCGGGGGATGATCTCAAGGCGCGGGACATGCAGCTTTGCCGGTTTCCCGAAGTCGACATGGTGGTGGGGAAAGCGGGGCGCGCCGAATCGTCGTTTGATCCCGCTCCGCTCGACATGATTGAAACCATGGTCATGTTTCGACCGCGGGAATTCTGGCCCCGTCGCAAGCTCCCGCCCTCATTGGCGCAGCGGCATACCGCCGACGTGTACGACGCGCTGCTGGCGGCGGAACTGATCGAGCCTCCCGCCGATTCCGCCGCGCGGCGGGCGCTGCTGGAAGAGGTGCTTCCGGTGGCTCAGTCCCGGTTCGACGCCGCACTTCGCGAGTTCGCTTACCAGCGAAATCAGGAGTTTCTCCGCTCGCAGCGAAACGACCTCGTGCGGTTTCTGGTGGGGGAGACAGCCCGCACTCTCGCCACGCAAGGGGCACTCACCCGCGACCCGACTGCCAGCGAACTGGATGCGATCGCCACGACCCTCGTTCCTCACGCCTCGGTCCATCTGGCGATGTCGCTGCCACTTGAGGAGGTGATGGACCTGGCGTTATCAGTCGCAACGCGGCTGGATGAATTGGGGTTGGTGGCTCCCGAAATCGCCGACCCGTTCGCCCCGTCGACCAGGCTGGTGAGCCGCGCCTGGTCGCTGGTGGGAGGCTGGCTGCGACGGGAACCTCACTCGGCATTTGCCGCGCTGCGCGAAGCGGGTCTGGCCCAGTCCCGCGCGCTGTGGCGCGCGCATCTGGGAGTCTTGAACGGCGAATTGCTGGATCGCGCTCCGGGGACGCTGACCCGCGTGTGCGGCGAGGAACTTTTGTGTCGCTCCACTTTGCGCGACGAGCGGTTGGAGCCGATCCTCGAACAGATCGATCAGGCACGGCGCGGCGTCGCGCCGGCCGCGTCCCCGCCTGTCCCACCCCCCTCCGGGCATCATGGCAGAGCGCACGGACCGCTGCCAATCGTCGATCCGCATCCTGTATGGGATCCGCTCCTTGCTGATTTCACCTCCCGCCTGCGCCGCGAGATCGTTCTGTGGCCGTGTGACCGGGAGGATTTGTCGGGGCGCTACGGCGGGGAACTTGACACCCTGATGCAGATGCCGGGCTGGAGCAACGTCTGGACGATGCCGATTCAGAATCGGGTGGACATGCTCGCCACCGGGGTCAACACCGAGCTTGGGGTGCGGGTGCTGGGGCGCCGGTTGGAAGACGTGGTGTCGGCGTCGGAGGAGATCGCTGAACTCTTGAAGACGCTGCCGGGCGCCGCCGACGTCATCGCCGATCCGATTCGGGGGAAAGGCTACCTGGAAATTCGCCCGGATCGTGAACAGGCGGCGCGGCGGGGAGTTCGGGTGGGAGACATCAACGACATCGTCGAGACTGCCCTGGGAGGTGTCATCGCCACCACGACGGTGGAAGGGCGCGAGCGGCATGCGGTCAGAGTTCGCTTTGATCGCGACTGGAGTCGCGACGCCGAAGCGATCCGCCGCCTCCCGATTCCGGTGCGGGGAGCCGCTCCCGGCGCGGCGCAGTCCGCGCCACTGGAGGCGGTCGCATCAGTCCAGCTCGTGGATGGCCCGGCCACAATCAAGAGCGAGAACGGGCTGTTGCGCAACTACGTGCGGCTCAATGTCCGGGGAAGCGACGTGATGGAGTTCGTGGAGAGGGCGCGGCGGGTCGTGGCGGAGCAGATCCCCCTGCCGGAGGGAACCTACCTGGAATGGACCGGCCAATTCGAACACGCGCAGGAGACCGCCCGGACGCTGGGGCTGCTTGTGCCGGTGGTGATTGTGTTGATCTTTCTGATGCTCTGGCTCACGTACCACGATCTGGCGGACGCCTGCCTGATGCTGTTGGCGGTTCCCGGAGCGGTGGCGGGAGGATTGCTGTTTCAGTGGCTGTTTGGTTATCGCTTTTCGGTGGCGGTCGGGGTGGGATACATCGCCTGTTTCGGCATGGCGGCCGCGACCGGCATGATCATGCTGGTCTATCTTCGCGAGGCGGTTGAAAAGCGCGGAGGGCTGGGGCGACTCACACCCGCACAATTGCGCGAGGCGGTGTTGGAGGGGGCCGTGCAGCGGCTGCGTCCCAAGCTGCTCACGGAAGCGACCACCATTCTCGGACTGGCGCCGATGCTCTGGGCCACGGGCGTGGGGGCGGAGGTGATCCGTCCGATGGCCGCTCCCGTCCTGGGAGGAATCCTGATTGCCGACGAGGTGATCGACCTGCTCCTCCCGATCCTGTTCTATCACGTTCGCTTGCGACGGCTGAACAAGCTACAGTCTGCGGGTGCGGAACCGCCTCGGATCGATCCGTGAGGCGCAGGTTTTCAATCTTGTTCAATGATTCCGGAGAACCCATGAAAGGACTCGTGCATCGTATCGTTCTCTTGTTGTTGCTTGCCGGATGGGGCTGCGGCGGGAATTCTGAGAAGAGTTACATTCCCAGCGACGATGCCGCGCGCTCGGCGCTGCAGGCGGCGCTGGGGGCGTGGCAAGGGGGGCAGGCGAAACCGGGGGCCATCACAACAGCCAAACCCACCGTCCAGGTCAGCGACCCGGTCTGGGAAGCGGGGACCAAGCTTTCCAGTTTTGAAATCAAGCCGCTGGAGGGGGAAAGCCCCCGGCGATTTTCAGTGAAACTGGTGCTGGAAGGGGCCGCCGATTCCCAGGAAGTGGTCTACGTCGTCTTCGGCAAAGACCCGCTGTGGGTCGTGCGGGAAGAAGAGTTCAACCGCGATGGCGGAATGTGAGCACACGATGTGTGTACACAAAGAATGACACGACCCCAGAAGCCTATGCACAGTGCGGGCCAACGCCGTGCTCAGGGTGGGGTCGTGTCATTGGTAATCATAGCCTTTGGCGGTCTGAAATCAACACTGGAGAGACAAAAAATCTTTAGGTTTTTCCGAAAATTGATGTCGTGATGCAAGTGCTTTCTGGGTCATAATTTGGAGTTTCCAGTGCGCGAGTTGACCAGCCCGTCGAACGACTCCCGACCCACCGCCGTGCGGTACATCGTCCTGGCCGCCATGTGCCTCGTGGCGATGATCACTTACATCCAGCGCAACAGCCTGGGGGTCGTCGAAAAGGAGATCCGCAGCCAGTTGCAGTTCAGCAAGATGCAATCGGCCTGCGTCTTCAGCGGGCTGTTCATCACGTACGCTTTGTTCCAGGTGCCAGGAGGACGGCTGGGCCAGATTTGGGGGTGCCGCAAAGCGCTCTCCATCTATGGTGTGATCTGTTCCGCCTCCACGGCGCTTTTCGCCATCGCCGGGGGGTTTCCGGGCTTGCTCGCCGCGCGGATGGGAATCGGCTTGGGGCAGGCCGGGGTCTTTCCCTGTTCCACCGACACGGTCAAGACCTGGATTCCAGTCCACCGACAGGCGCTGGCCAATGGGGCCATCACCACGTCGATGCAGGTGGGGGGCATCCTGGGGACGCAACTGACCGGGTTTCTCGCCAGTCAATGGGGCTGGCGGATCACGCTGGGATGGTTTGCGCTCCCCGGCCTGCTGTGGTCCGCCTGGTTCTACATCTGGTATCGCAACCGGCCGCAGGAGCATCCCGCCGTCAACGACGCCGAACGCCAACTTTTGCGGGGGGACCGGTCTGCGGCGAAGGACGATCGTCTGGACGCGACGGCGGCTCCCGCAACGACCGACGTCAACGGCGTCACTCCCCCCGATCCCATCCCCTGGCGGCAGATTTTCCGAAGCTCGTCGCTCCGCTGGGTCTGCGCGCAACAGTTCTTTCGGGGCGCGGGATACATGTTCTATGGGAGTTGGTTTGCCACGTTCCTCAAGGAAGGGCGCGGGGTCACGGAATTGGCTCAGGCGGGGTTCATGACCAGCGCTCCCCTGGCGGCGACCGCGCTGGGGAGCATGGCGGGAGGCTGGCTCTCGGACTGGCTCCTGACGCGAACCGGCAGCCGACAAATCAGCCGCCGCTGGCTCTCGGCCCTCAGTTCCCTGGCCGGGGCGGTCTGCATCGTGGCCGCCTACCCGGTGACGCAGGTGTGGCTGGCCGTCGGGATCATCAGCGCCGGCGCCTTCTGCGCGGCGATCGCCGGTCCCATCGCCTACACCGTGACGATCGATCTGGGAGGCAAGCACGTTCCGACAGTCTTTGGCCTGATGAACATGTGCGGCAACCTGGGCGCATTCGCCTTTCCGCTGACGGTCCCCTTTCTGGTGGGTGAAGGGGAGAACGCCAACTGGGATCCGGTGCTGTTCCTGTTCACCGGAATTTACCTCGCCGCCGCCATCTGTTGGACGGCGTTTGATGCGAATGGAACGATTGAGGAGCCGGCGGCGCATTTGATCGAGGACTAGGCATGGCGAAAAAAAAAGGAACCCGCACGGTTTGTCCTCTGCGTGCAATATCGAGACTATCCGGCTTCGCTGGAGTTGCGAACAGTCTACCGTCATATTGACGTCGCCGGTCACCGCGGCGCTGTTATCGATGGCGCTGTTCCATTTCTATCACGAACTGCGGATTGCGGCGGCAAGTTGCGTCTCCGCAGCCGTGATCCTGGGGGTGGTTCGCTGGCTCAATCCCCCGGATCGGCCCCGATTCCAGCGATACCGAGAGATCGCTGACGTGGCGGCAGTCGTCGTCATCGCTTGGTTGGTTTCGGCGGCAATCGTTGTGGCGACCTGGCCGACAATTTCCAATGCTATGGGAGATCGTGTCGCGCGCACTGTCCGGGAGATGGTGTTACCGTCCAAATCGCACGTCGCACAGTGAACATTCGCATGGGATTGACGACCTGGCTCCTGATTGTTTTTGGCGGCATCTCATTGGTGCTGCTCTCCATTGTCATCGCTCGCTTGCAGAGGCGCCCGTTTGACCCTGACCGCTGGCAGGCCGACGCGCGGCTTAGGCCAATACTCGTTCACGATCTCGCGAGAAGTCAGCGACTCCTGGGATTGCGACGTAAGGCTGTCTTGGCGCTGCTTGGCGAACCTGACTATGCCAGCGGTTGCTCGTTGGCCTATTGCCTCTTCGGAAATCCGGATGGAGACAAACTGCGAATTCGACTGGATTCCGCCGACAGCGTCTTCAAGGTCAAGATCGAGCGAGGCTGCACAGACGTCGGTGTCTTCTATTGATCTGATAAGGCCCCTATCCGTGCTCCGGCACTTGAATTTCAATCCCATACCGCGGAGCCACCGCCAGCAGCCGATCGATCTCTTCCCGCGTCGGGGGGAGCGCCGTGGTCGATCCCTCCGGCAGCGTCACCCC
Source organism: Planctomycetales bacterium (assembly GCA_046152955.1). Taxonomy (GTDB): domain Bacteria; phylum Planctomycetota; class Planctomycetia; order Planctomycetales; family Planctomycetaceae; genus SIAF01. The sequence continues at coordinate 29,017 of JBJXGA010000067.1, forward strand.
CACTTCGAAGAACATCGATTCCAGGCCGGCGGGTGCGACCGAGATCAACATCCGGGCCGGACGACCGCTCTCGTTTTTGAAGGCGTGCGACGTGCCGACCGGCATGTTGGCGAACATCCCCGCTGTCGCCACGCTCCGTTCCCCATCAATGGTAAACGTGATCTCCCCTTCGAGGACGTAAAAGCCCTCTTCCTCCCGGCTGTGAACGTGTGGAGGTGGTCCCCCTCCGGGAGGGACGATCGCTTCCCACAGCGCATAGCGGCCGTTCGTCTCTTCACCCGTGGCAAGAAAGCGATAGACGTCGCCGACGACGGCGATCGTTCGCCCTGCGCCGGGTTGGCTAATCGTCGGCGCGCGATCGCGGATCGCATCGTTCGGCTTCACGGGAGGAGGGGTCATGGAGTGCTTTCGTCGGACGGGAGTGGATGTTCCAAAAGATACTGACGGATGATTTCCAACTTGTACGTTCGCAGGCGCGGACGCGCCATCGTTCGATCGTCGAGCAGGACCGTTCCATCCGGGCCGATCAGGACATAGCAGGGATAGCCATCCGGAACGCCGTGCGGTTCGTACCGCGCCACCGTTCGGCCATCGGGATGATCGACGATCACGGGAAACGGGATGTTCTCTTTCGCGACATGATCGCGAACGGTCTGCGCCGTCTCTGAATTGTTGTGGACTCCAATGACCACCAGGCCGCGGCTTCCAAACAGCTCGTGAGCCAACTTCACCGAAGGCAGATCGCCATGACACGGGCCGCACGTCTTGAACCAGAAATCAAGCAGGACGTATTTTCCACGCAACTCTCGCAGGCGGAGTTCATTTCCAGATGTATTGATCCAGGCGGTTCCCTCAAGTTCGGGCGGAGCCTTGCCTCCCAAGGAAATCTCTGCCAGTTCCCGCGCCCGTTCGCCAGCGGGGGGCTGCCGTTCCCGTTCGCTCAGTTCTTCTTGAAAGTCTCGCAACAACCAATCGGCAGGTTGCGGTTCGAGTGTCAGCACAAGCTCCTCGAGAGGCTGGTCAATCCGGACCGCGGTCCGGGTCGCCAGGGGGCGATGCGGGTCGAAGGCGACGACCGGATGCGTCAATACCCTTCCTCCGGTTGTATCGTCCGTCGGCACCCAGGGTGGCTGCAATGCAAACTTCCCTTCCGCATCGGTGACCACCGGCTGGACGTGCCGGAGATGCGGTCCACGGAACCGGACGACCGTCCGCGGCGCGGGAGTGCCGTCGGCGTGTTGGACCTTTCCGACAATCTTCCCCAGAGGCCGGAGCGTCACATCGGGGGCGATTGTGGAACCGTCCGGTGCGACCTCCAGCGGGACATAGTCTGCATCAGCAACGTACGAGCCGCCTCCTCGCCCTGCCCCTTGAAAGGACAGCCGCGCTTTCCCGGCCACCATCCGGATCGCAAACTCTCCCTGAGAGTCGGAAATTCCCCAACCGGCGAACATCCAGTCAGCCGCCTGGGGACCAGGGAAATCCACCGGCGCGACATTGGGAATCTCTCCCATGATGTACGCCCCCACGACGGGAGCCCCCGACTTGGCATCCAGCACCCGCCCGCGAACAGTCACTTTCCGCCGGGCCACCAGGTGCAGGATGTCGTTCTTTCCCGGTTCGATGCGCAGAAATGATTGTGCAGGGGTGTCTCGCGAATACTGAGGGCTGATGTGAAATTCTTTGGTGGTCAGACTCAACAGCGAATAGTCCCCCGGTGCGATGGTCAACCTTCCGATCCCCTGGTCGTCGAACGGCACATCCGTATGAATCACCGTGGAGGGATGCGAAAATGGCTCGTGACGCAGATCAATCCGCGCCGCTGTCGGCCTCGCACCCGATGCATCCGGGGCCAGATGCAGAGAGACGGTGACGCCGGGCGCCATCCGCGAGGTGACCTCCTCGGCCTGACCGGCCACCACGTCGCTGATCTTGATGGGAGCAAAGTCCGGATGATCGATCGTTACACTCAGAATGTCCCCCGCCGGTAACTCCAGCAAAGGGAGGAGTCCGGATCGGCCGCTCGCAGCGAATGTGTCCCCAAACGCTTTCATCCAGGCGTTCGGCAGGTAGCAGGTTCCATTCACCCCTCGGATCTGGAATTCCCGTGCCCTGGCCGCGGCGAGCGGCTTTCCTTCAGGATCCAGGATACGGATCGTAGTGCGGGCGGGAACGTCCATCGTGAGGTTGACCTCGGCATTCTGATTCGCCTCGACCGACCCTGGGTGAAACGCCCGTGCCAAGCCAGGTTTCTTCGCCGACAGCATGAAGTACATCTCGGGTAGACCATCCAACCGGTACTGTCCCTGAGCGTCCGTAACAATCGCCGAGCGTGCTGTGCTCCAATTCTGTTCGTTATCAATTGAGTACAGCCGGATTTCCGCCCCGACCACCGGTTTTCCTTGCGCATCGACGATCCGCCCGAAGATGCGGGCACTCTCTGCGGGTGCGGCGGAAGTCGTCGGCGGGTCTGCGGCGAGTCCACCGGTGGTTGCCACCCACAGGAGCGCTCCCCCCACCAACAACTTCGCGCAACGGGGGAGATCAGGACGGGCAGTGCGCATCACGTGGCCTTTCTTTCAGGGATCGAACTCAAGGCGAGCCCCTCCGCCGCTCGTTTTCTCGGAGAGTGCCGACCGTTACGTGGCGACCACCAGGAAAGGATACCCCGCGCACCGCCATTTGTCTTGGCGGGGTATGGAAATTTGTTCGCTGATTCGCCACAATGCCGACCGGAAATACACCAAACAACCAAGGATCCCCCCATGAGTATGTTGATTGAGTCGGTGCGCGCTCGCGAGATTCTGGACAGTCGCGGCAATCCCACGGTGGAAGTGGACGTCGAGCTGGAAGATGGCACGATTGGCCGCGCTGCGGTCCCCAGCGGCGCCAGCACCGGGAAGCACGAAGCGGTGGAACTTCGGGACGGCGAAGTGAAGGATGCCGACGCCGCCACGCGGAAGCGATACCTGGGGAAGGGGGTTTTGACGGCAGTTGAAAACGTCAACGAAGAAATCGCCCCGGAGCTGATCGGGCTGGACGTGGCGGACCAGCTCACGATCGACCGGGTGCTGCTGGAACTGGACGACACTCCCAACAAGAGCAAGCTGGGGGCCAACGCCATGCTCGGCTGCTCGCTGGCCGCTGCGCATGCCGCGGCACGGGCCAGCTTTCTCCCGCTGTTCCGCTATCTGGGGGGGGTGGGAGCGAAGTACCTGCCGGCGCCGATGATGAACATCATCAACGGCGGAGCGCACGCCAACAACGGCATCGACGTGCAGGAATTCATGGTCATGCCGCTGGGTTTCGACACGTTTCGCGACGCGCTGCGGGCCGGGGCGGAGACGTTCCATGCGCTCAAAAAAGTGCTTGCGGAGAAACACCTGAGCACCGCCGTCGGGGATGAAGGGGGTTTCGCCCCGGCCCTGGGGAACAATCAGGCGGCGCTGGATGTGATCATGACCGCCATCGAGAAGGCGGGTTACCGTCCGGGTGAGCAGATCAAGATCGCCCTCGATGTCGCTTCGACCGAATTCTACGACGAAGAGAAAAAGTCGTACACGTTCGAGAAGCGCACGATCAGCGGCGACGAAATGGTCGCGCTCCTGGGGCAATGGGTCGCCAAATACCCGATCTGCTCCATCGAAGACGGCTGCTCCGAGGACGACTGGGAGAGTTGGTCGAAGCTCACCAAGGCGCTCGGAGACAAGGTGCAACTTGTCGGAGACGACCTGTTCGTGACCAACGTCAAACGCTTGCAGCAGGGGATTGACGCGGGAGTCGCCAACAGCATTCTGGTGAAAGTCAACCAGATCGGCACGCTGACCGAGACGATCAACGCCGTGGAATTGGCGCGGCGCAATCGTTACACCGCCGTCATGAGCCACCGCAGCGGCGAAACCGAAGACACGACGATCGCTGATCTGGCGGTGGGCCTGGGAACCGGCCAAATTAAAACCGGCTCGGCCAGCCGCACCGACCGCATCTGCAAATACAATCAGTTGTTGCGGATCGAGGAACTGCTGGGAGACGAAGCGGTCTACGGGGGGAAGTTGTGGCGGAAATGAGGAGCCGGTCGGATTGACGCAAGTTGGCCGGTTTGCCAGGACGATGCCAGCCGATGGCCCATTGGCCAGTCGGCTGCCGCAGCGCAGTCTGATTGGTCGGCCAATCGGCGCTCCGCTGTCTGGGGAAGTTCGGCTGTTCCCCTTCCGACCGCGTTCCCCTGACTTGCCCCAATTTGATTGTCCCATGACACTCCCCTCAGCACAGCGTGGGAGTCTGCGGGGGGGAGCGGCCTCGGTCGTTTTTTGGACCTGTCTGTTCGTCGCCGGGGGGCTTTACGGCGCCGTCGTCCTCTCCCCCAAGCTCCTGGCACACGCGGCGCTGCAGGCCCAATTCTCGTCGAACCAATGGCGACTGGTCGAACTGGAGCGACAAGTCGAGCGTTTGGAGGCGGTGGTCGCCGCACAGCGCAACGACCCGTCGTTCATCCGCGAACAGGCGCGGTCCGACTTTTCAGTCTCTGCGCCGGACGAACAGCGGATTCCGGTGGAATCGCACCTGACGCTAAGAATCGGCCAGGTCCGCACCGAACGAACCTCGTCCCCCCCCGCCTCCCCCCTCCCGATCCCGCTCCTGAAGTGGATCACCGAATCGCGGAAAACCAGCAACCTCTTGCTGTGTACCGCCGCCCTGCTGGTCGTCGGAGCATTTACGCTGCTTCCGCCAACGAAAGAGCAGTGAGCGCCGGCCTACATTCCCACGCGCAGGGCACCGGGGACAGAGCGATCTCAAATTCTCCCCTCCCCCCGGAGGGGGAAGGGAGCCAAGGCGAACGGCCCAGCGTAAGCTGGCCGGTCAGCGTTATGTGGCCGGTATGGATTCCCAACGGAGCGCTTCGACTTTCTCGAACGCACATTGGCGGTTCGGTGGGAACCTCGCCCTCCCGAACGGTTGCCGGTGGCGATGAACATCATCTCCCCCTCTCGCTAGGCCCAGTCAAACGCCAGGTCGAGAGCGATGGCGGAGTGGGTCAGGGCGCCGGCGCTGATGCGATCGACGCCGGTTTGGGCGATCGCCTGGACGGTTTCCAGCGAGACTCCGCCGGAGGCTTCCAGTTCGACTGTGGGGGCCAGGCGCTGGCGGAATGCGACCGCTTGGCGCAGCTCCGCGCAGGTCATGTTGTCGAGGAGGACGATGTCCGGTTCTCCCGCCAGAGCGTCGGGGAGTTGGTCCAGCGTGTCGATCTCCACTTCCACCGGCGTTCCCGGCGGGGCGGATTGCCGCGCTTTTTGCACGGCGGCAGCGATCGTGTGACCTGTGCTGGAGAGTTTCCAGCCGGCCAGATGGTTGTCCTTGATGAGCACCATGTCGTACAGCCCGATGCGGTGATTTCGGCCCCCTCCCACCCGCACCGCGTATTTCTCCAGCACCCGCCAGCCGGGATGCGTTTTGCGCGTGTCGTAGATTCCTGCTCGCGTCCCGGCAACGGCTTCCACGTACTTTCGCGTCAGGCTGGCAATGCCAGAAAGGTGCGTCAAAAAATTGAGGGCCGTTCGCTCGGCGGCCAGCAGCGACCGCAAGTTTCCCGCAACCTGGGCCACGACCAAACCGCGTTCCAGGTGCGCCCCATCCGATTGGAATATGGTCAGCGTCAGTTGCGGATCGAAGGCTGTCAAAACCTGCTTTGCGATCGGGAGTCCCGCGAGCACTCCCGTTTCGCGCGCTACGATGGAGACTCTGCCGGTCTCTGACTCGCCAATCAGGGCTTGAGTGGTCAGATCGCCAGCGTCCCCCAGGTCTTCGCGCAGCGCCAGCTCAATCAACGCGGCGGCGGCCAAGGTTTCAGCGTCGGTCCAGAGAGGGTCGGACATATGGGGGTTTGGTTGCGGGTGCCGTGCTCAATGTCTCGAAATCCCCGCTTTCAAAAACTGTGGGCACTGAGCCGATCGAGAACACATGGTGGACGGAGTTCACCAATTTTAACGTCTCCTTCCAGCCGAGAGTATCGTGGGTGTGATGAAAACTCGGTGTTGATCAAGCCCCTTGGGTTGGCCGCAGACGCGCGTCGATCCAGTCGGGATCGACGAATTTTTGCAGCAGCCAGCGCAGGTTCGCCTCGGCCCCCTGAAGATCGACGAGTGCGACCTCGGAGATGGAGGTCTCGCCGGCGGCCCCCCCGCGCAGTCCGTGCATCGTCAACAATACCGGAACGCGACGTTGTCGGACGAGATCATTGAACCGGTCCTGAACTCGCCGCGCCCAAACGACCCCAAACACGTCCTGAAAATCGAACCAGACCCGATCCAGGGGATGCGTGTTGCCGGACTTTCGTTGCCGCTGGCTCCGTCGCGACTGCCAAAGCCCCCACCAACCGGCGGCACTCAGGAGCAACGTGGCCCAGTGGCGGGCGTCCGGCGGGCCAGGAAGCCGCGCCGCGGTGGCGGGGCAGAGTGAACCGGCCAGCAGTCCCAAACTCGCCATCCACAGGAGCGACGGAATTGTGTGCCGCAAGCCCAGGAAGTTTCCCGCTCCCATCAGGAGCAACAGGGCATAACCCGCCAGCACCGGGCTTTCGATATTCCATTCCCGCGGTGGTTGGAACCGGGGGAATGCCGAAGCCGCTGGCCAGGCGAAGATCAGGACCAGCGGCAGCAACACAAACCACGGCCAGGCGCGATGAATCGGACGCCGCGCTCCCAGGACGGCGATCGGCGGGACCAGCATCACCACCGCCACGGCGTACCACACGACCGCCAGCGCCCCATCTCCCAGGCAATTCGCCAGCGAAAGTCCCCCGGCAATTCCCCAGAGCATCCATGCCAAGCAGGCGGTTGTGCCGGCGGTGGTGAGAGTGGTTCCCTGGAGAGCGATCCGCCAATTCCACAAGACAGGCAGCAGGCTCCCCCAGGCCAGGAGGGCAAGCGCGGTCAGCATCGCCACCTCGCCCGAAAGGTTTGAGCGACGATTCGGGCGGGGGATCCCCCCCGCCGGGAGGTCGTATTATGACCTTTGTCACGAGGGTGCCGGATGTAACTTGCGTCCGAAAGCCACATCCCGCGCATCATCGGCACAACCCTTTCACCGCGGCTTGAAGTCGATAACAGTTCCCGGTTTGCCGTCATGCTTGCCAAAGGCTCTGGACGAAAAATAGGTGCAGAAAATCCCGCGTCGCAATCGTATCTGATGGCCACTTGCCGTGCATCCAGACGGCAAAACGCAAATCGCCGTCGGGATTTCCGGGTTCGCCTCAGTCCCCGAATGACCAACATCTTTCCAGGAGAAGCCCATAATGAAGTGGACGACTTTGACCGCTGCCGTTCTGTTCTGTTGTGCCGCCGCCACGCAAGCGGTGGCTGACCATGGCTGCTGCGCGCCGGCTCCCGTGAGCTGCGCCGCTCCCGCGGCTGTTTCTTGCGCGCCGACGTGCGCCGCCCCCGTGGCGTCGTGCTGCAACACCGGCTGCAACACCGGCTGCAATAGCTGCTGCAAGCCCAAGTGCTGCAAGATTCGGATGCCCAAAATTCGTTGCTGCAAGCCCAAGTGCTGCAAGACCCGTTGCTGCAGCAATAGCTGCGGTGGCTGCGGTTCGGTTGCCCCGACCTGCGCCGCTCCGGCTGGTTGCGGATCCAACGGCTGCGGTTCGGTTGCCCCGACCTGCGCCGCTCCCGCTGCGAGCTGCTGCCACTAATTGTTGAGTGACTGCTTCCGGGTTACGGCCTCGCGGCCGTAACCCGGCTTTTCCATCCGCTTCCCCGCTTCATTGCGGTTTCGAATAAATCTGCGAACGTCTTCCCTGAAGAGGAGCATCGACCGAGCCGGTGGGCCGCATCGTCACTGATGCGGCTTCCCGGCTCGTCGGTGTTTTCCGCGTGCCCCATCCGGCTTCTCGCGGGTTTCACGTTCGGCGCGCAGCAGATCGAAATGCACGCGGCCCACGTGCCACATCCATCCGGGGCCTCCTCCCGCTGCCTTGCCCCAGCGATTTCCCACCGCCTCCCCCAGGTGCCGCTCGGCGGATTCCAGGCGCTCTTCGACAAAGTCGTTGAGCCCCACGTACAGCTCGGCGTAAAAGAGCCGTTTGTCCCGTTCACCCGGTGCGATCTTCGCCAGCTTGATCCGGGCCAGCACTTCGTCCCCCGTCAACTCGCCGGCAAACAACCGGTACACGTCCGGAAAGGGCTCCCGGTCGTCCTTCTCGTACTTGAGCAACCCCTTCCGCGCTGCCTCCCGTCCGATCGCCTTGACCTGCGACAGGTAACGCCAGATGCCGTTCTCCCGGTCCACGTTGTCGAAGCTGTGATAGATTTCGAACTGGTGCGCCGCCTTCGGAAACTGCTCGGCGTAGAAATAGGCGATCCCCCGCCGCCAATGAGAGGTTTCCTGGTCCGGCTGCAACTCCACCATTTTCTCGAAATCGGCGACCGACTTGGCAAATTCCCCACGGAAGAACAACTGGTCTCCCCGACGGGAATAAAGGTCCACGCTGTTGGGGGATTTGTCGATCTCTGCCGTCAGTCGCAGGATCTCGGCATCGAGCTCTGCATGCAGCCGAGCGCGGCCCGCGTCGGTGCGGACATCGGAAACATCCTCGGCGGCGGAACAGACCGTCGCGATGGGGAAATTCGGGACTTCCCCAGCTCCGTGCCAGGCCAGCAGGGCGACCAGTGAAATGGAACAGGGGACGCTGCGACGCATGGTGCGACTCCAGGAGGTGTTTCCGGAATGCGGGGAGATCAGGCACGTTTCCGGTGTCTCAGGGAGTCACCGGCTGGCGCGTGTGGCTGCGGCCGGAGTATAGCAAAACGGCCTTTCCGGGGGGCAGCGTGGCGGCATAGACCAGCGCCGTAGGGTGAGACCAGCTCGCCAGCTTAGAGAAGAACAGCGCCCTCAATCCCGCAGCTCGCCTGAACCGGCCTCGCGAACGCAGGCCCACCGCGCGGAGACGCGAATGGTGGGCCTGCGCCAGCCCCTTGGTGCGCGCTTGATGTGCGGGTTCAATGCGGCGCTCCGGGCGACCCAGGACGCGTTTTCCGGCTGGCTGGTCCCACCCTATCTTTTTTTGCCGCTCCGATCCCGGTGGATGCTTGCCAAGGCCCACGCGTTTTCTTTGGACCTGGACGCTGGCAGCATCCACCACGGGGGGGCTACTGCTCTTCCGCAGCGGCTTCTGCTTGCAGCGCCTTTTGGTAGTTGAGCGCTTCATGCAGAACGCGCGTGAACTCCGGCGCTCGGACGAATCCTTTAACGCTTCCCAGTTCCGTTGCGTCTGGGCTGAGAATGACGCAGGTGGGGAGCGACGTGATCTTCAGGATTTTGGCGGCGCGCTGATCGCGGTCGTAATCCAGATGCACAGGAACAAACGCCGTGTTGATGAACGACGCCAGTGCCGGCTGTCCCAGCGTCTGCTTTTCAAGCTGCCGACAGTAGGTGCAGTGCGCGCCGCCGAAGACCAGCAGCATCGGACGCCCTGTCTCCTGCGAGATGCGGTGGGCCGTCTTCAAGTCGGGCTGCCACTCGATCGGTTCCGTGGCGGGAGCGGTCGCCAGCGGCTTGCTTCCTGAGAGTCGGCGGATGAGCTTGGGTTTGGCGGCCTGGGTGACTGTGGCCGTCACGATCAGCACCAGAGTGGTCCAGGTGAGCAGCCGCACGCTTCGTCGATCCATGACTGACTCCAACTCCCTCAGGAAAACACGATTCGCGGACGGCTGGTGGCACGGCGTCCATGCCGGCAAAGACACTCGACAAGGCCCCCCTACCACCATCGTCCTGGGAAAGTCCAGCGCAACAGGAATGCCAGTCTCTGCGGCAGACTTCCACGCATAGCGCCCAAATTACCGACTGCTCGCCGGCTTGGGGCGGGATGGGAACGGCAGAGCCGACGATTTCTGCTGCGAATCCGTCAAATTCGGCAAAGTCCCCTCTGAATTGCCCAATGTGGAATCTTCTCGTTTGGGTCTGCCGGTCCCAATCCGTGTGCTAATTTTGATCGTGGAGATTGGCTGCGTTGCCGGCGCCAGGTTTTAATTCCTGGTTGATGCGATTTGTCGGCGAACAGTCCGTGAGGTGACCGAAACATGGGCGCGAAACCGCGGGATCATCGTCGGAGACCTGGGAGAGGCGGACTGCTTCTCGTTCTGGTGTTGATCCAGGTGGGTTGCTCCCAGTTCGGCCCCCAATCCCGGTCGGCATTTCGGAGACCAGGCTGGGAAGGCCCGCTGGGAGCGCAACCTCCAATCCAATCGCGGCGGCTTCCCGAAATCACGCTGGGGCCCAGCGAAGCGACTCCGGTCCCACAGGAAGCCGATCCTGAGGAAGAATCGACCCCGATCCTCCCGGCGCCATCGGCACGTTTTCCGAAATTGCCCCATGTCGATGTCAGCGATGTCGTCGCCGGAGGGCTCGCTTTGGAGGTCGAAGCGCCCCGTCGCAAACAACTGGGAAGCTACGCCCTGTACCGCGTCACGATCCGAAACGGAGGGGACCAGCCGGCCAAGGGGGTGACCGTGCGATGCGACTTTGATGACCCGCTGGTGTTTCGCGGCAGCGACCTGCGGCGGGTGACGCAGGCATTCGACCGGCTGGAACCGGGGGAAGCCAAAGACCTGGCGCTCAGCCTGTACAGCGCGCAGCCGGGGTTGCATTGTTGCCGTTTCACAGTGGCGAGCGAACAGGAGAGCGCTTCGGTTCCCCCGCCAGCGAAGACCGTGTGCGTCGATTTCGTCTCGCGGCAATTGAGCATCGACATGTTGGGACCAACCCGCCGCACCGAAGGGAGCCGGGCTGAGTTTAACATCACGCTGGCCAATCTTTCGGTCCAGACATTGAGCAACGTGCGGGCCATCCTGACGTTTGATCAGGCTCTGGTTGCCAGAGAAGCGAGCGCCGGAGCACAGGTGGGAACTGGACGGCTGGTTTGGGAGTTGGGGACGTTGCAGCCGTTGGAATCGATCCAGCTCCAGTCGGAATTCGAGTGCCGGGGGTTGGCCCGCCGGGCGTGCGTGGGGATCGAAGTCCAGACCTCGGAACTGGCCCCCGAGCAGGATGAGACGTGTCTGGAGGTGGTTCCGGTCCCCGGCACGTTGGACTTGCGGTTGAGCGATCTCCTGGATCCGCTGACCACCGGACAGACCGGAATCTATGAAGCGACGGTCCACAACCTGGGACTTCAAGCGGCCCGCCGACTCAGTCTGGAAGCGAATCTGCCGGAACAATTGCGCCTCGTGTCGGCGACGGTGCTGGAGGGAGACCGCGACCTGCGGCTGGGGCATAAAGTCGAGGAAGGCAACGTGATCTTTGACGAATTGGACAGCCTGGCGGCGGATGCCCGATTGACGATTCGGTTGGAGGTTCAAGCGCTGACCCCCGGTTTGGCAGAGTTGACCGTTCGGCTGACCAGTTCACTCAGCCAAACGCCCGTATTGGCGACCGAGCCGACGCTGATCGCGGACCCGTGACAGGCTGGTCACGGCGCTTCCGCAGCGCGGGTGCCTTTCAATCGAGCCGGACGGAAGCAGCCTTGCCCGATTGACAGGCATTCGACAGTGCTCCGGCGCGCCACCAGCCCGTCATAAAAACTGCGGCGTAACCACAATCTGCTCAACACCTTAGATGCCGTATGCGGAACCATCTCGCGCGGGGCACCGACGATGGCACACAACTTGCCTCTTCTAATCGGCAGTTGAACGGGTCTGTCCACGAAAGTCTCTTCTCAGAGAATTCCGGCGGATCGCCGTCTGTTCACCAAGGGTAGTCCGATTGGAAGTCTAGCCGGAACGGCATTTTGTCCGAACCGGGCGAGCGCCTATTCTTCCAATCGGCTACTCTTTGGGGACGGGGGCGCGGAGCCGACTCTTCCCACCCGGCTTCCCTCAGCGTTGCTAACCCTCTGCCGCTCAGCGCCCCTTCAGGTCATAGACTTGAAGCAAATCCTGATCGCGCAAGAACAGCTTCCCGCCGCAGACGACCGGATACGTCCAGGCGGAACTTTGGCTTCGATTCGGGGGGGAAAAACGTCCCAGCTCTTTGTATCCCGCGGGGGAAGCCGCGACGAGCGCCACCGGCCCCTGCTCACTCCGCACGATGAGCAGTCCCTGGACGCAGGTCAATGAGCACTTTCCCACCGAGCGGTTCTGCCACTTCACGGTCCCCGTTTTCAGTTCCAAACAGGTTAGAATGGCGTCGTCGGCGCCATACACATGCCCTTCGTACAGAATCATGCCGCCGTGGTGGACCTTCATTTTGTTGGTCTGATAGCGCTTGCGGGCCAGCGTACGATCGTCGTTGTTGGCCAGTGCCAGCATCGCCCCTCCGGCGCCGTATCCCGACGCGGTAAACACCATCCCGTCGTCAAACAACGGGGCGCAACAGTTGGCCGTTCCATTGGCCGAACTGTCGTCGCGCCACAGCAATAGACCATCTTCCGCGCGCAGGCTGATGACTCCGGCAGAGGTGAAGTTCACGTATTGCCGCACGCCATGCGACTCGATTGCGATCGCCGAGGCATAGGCCGGACCATCGTTCCCGGAGGCTTCCCGTTTCCAGAGAAGGTCTCCGGTCCGTTTGTCGAGGGCGACCATCGTGGCGCCCGATCCCCCCGGCGTGCAGATCAGGCGGTCGCCGTCGATCAGGACCGACTCGCACAAGCCCCACTGGGGAACCTTCGTCCCGAACTCGCGCGTGAGGCTTTTGCGCCAAACTCCGGCGCCGGTTTCTCGTTCCAGGCACACCAGTTCTCCGGTTGCTCCCAGGGCGTAGAGCCGGTCTTCATCCAGCGTCGGCGTTCCACGCGGACCGCTGCCATAACCATTTTGATAAGTCGGGGCCAGTTCACAGTTCCATAGCTGCTCTCCGGTCGCCAGCGACAACGCCAGAACCAGTTCCCGGTCCCCCTGACTCCCCAGGGTGTAGACTGTCCCATCCGCCAGAGCGACGTTGGAGAATCCGATCCCCAGCCCCGAGAGCGTCGTCAGCAAGCGCGGGCCGGCCGCGGGCCACTTCTTGAGCAGCCCGGTCTCCTCCGCGATGTTGTCACGCCGGGGACCGAGAAACTGCGGCCAGGAAGCGTCTCCCAAGTCGATGGCCACCAGCTTCGATTTCCCCTTGTCGCGCGCCGTCCCCGGACGCGCCGACTTCTTTTTGGGATTCCCTTTTGAGCCTTGTGCGGCGACTTGGAATGAGCAATCGGAGGAAAACCACGGCATCGCCGTCAGACTGGCCACGATCCACAACACAATTTGCAAGCGTCGTCTCTTCATCGGTCGTGTCCTTCCCGCCTGCCTCAATCCCTATGGATGGTCACTGCGACTTGCCTGCCGGGCGCCTCATCGGACGGCATAAAATCAACGGTTTGTCTCGATCTGGTACTTGTGTCACGACGGATGACCGCCGCTGGCTCGGGCGGCCAGGATCGCCTGCACCAGTCCTTCGGGAAGCGGTTCGACTGGCTCACTGGTCGTTGTCTCCCACAGGACCGATTGCTCCAGCGCGATCGTCGCCTGGTACTCCTGCAAATATGTGACGCAGTCGGGGCAGACTGCCAGGTGTTCCTGGAACACGCGCGCCTGGTCGCCGGGAAGGGCCGAGGCGACGTAGTCTCCCAGGAATTCGATCAACTCGCGGCAGGTGATCATGCTTCACCTCCGTGAAAATGGCGGTCGAGCAGCGTCCGCAAGGCCTGCCGCGCCCGGTGCAGGCGGGTCTTCACGACCGGAATCGAAACCTCCAGCATCCGGGCCGTCTCCTCGGTATCAAGTTCTTCGATGTCGCGCAACAACAACACGGTCCGATAGGACTCTGGAAGCTGAGCAATCGACCGCCGAACGAATTCCCTGGTCTCGACGCGCTGCGCCGCGACCTCTGCCGGCTCGCTCCAGGGGGCCGGGGGATCAAGCTGATGCCCGTCGTCTTTGAAGCGCGGAAGCAAGGCCTCCAGACTCTGCTCCGGCTTGCGCCGGCGCGTCCGCAGCTTCATCAGACAGGCATTCACAACAATGCGATGCAACCAGGTCGAGAGGAGCGACTGTCCATCAAACTGATCCAAAGAGCGAAAAGCAGAAAGAAAGGCGTCCTGCACGGCGTCCTGGGCATCCTGTTCCTGATGCATCAACCGCCGGGCCACCGACAGCAGTCGGCCGCCGTGAGCGCGAACAACCCTCTCGTAGGCCTGCTGGTCCCCCGCACGAAGCGAGGCCAGCAAGTCCTCCTCGGCGGACCTTGACGCCGCCCCTTGGGGAGAGACTCCGGTGGATTGGGACATGCTCTTGACGATAACGGCCGGTGGACGATCCGGCAATTGCAGTCTGGAGCAGTGCAGTCTGGAGCAGTTGCAGTCTGGAGCAGTCTGGAGCAGTCGATCCGTGTGAACTATCGCGACGGACCGCGCCGACGCTATCCTGAAGAGCCACACTGACTGCACCGGAACCGATTCCTGTGCGTCCGCATTCCAGAACCTCACCCGGAGAATTCCGCATGTCCTCCTTGAACCGTCGAGAATTCCTGGAGCGCTCCGCGGCGATTGCCGGCGCGTCGCTGGTCATGGCAGCCCCCGTGCTGGCTGCCCCTCCCAACCTCGAAATCGCCACGTTCCGGGCGGACGTGACTCCTCCCAACGGCCATCCGCTGTGCGGTGGCTGGATCAAACCGGTGGAAGGCATGGACGACTCTCTGGAAGCGATCGGATACGTCATCCGTGGCGCCGGCGCCCCCGTGGTGGTTTGCAGCATCGATTGGACGGGAGTGCTCAACGAGGCTCACATCAAGTGGCGGGCCCTCCTGGCGCAGGTGGCTGGGACCACTCCCGAGCGGGTGGCGATCCAGTGCGTTCATCAGCACAACGCTCTGTTTGTCTGTCCCGAAGCGGAGCGGACGACGCGCATCCCAGGGGACTTGCCGCACGTCTTCCACCCCGATTTCCTGGAGCAATGCCAGGACCGAACCGCCGAGGCGCTGGAACGAGCCTTGAAGGAAATACGACCGCTGACGCACGTCGCGCACGGTCAGGGACGTGTCGACAAGGTCGCCTCCAATCGGCGGTTTGTCGGTCCCGACGGGAAGATCAACAACTGGCGCGGCAGCGCCAGCAAGGATCCGGTGCATCATGAATTGCCGGAAGGGCAAATCGATCCCTGGCTCAAGACCGTCGCCTTCTATGACGGCCAGACCAAAGTCGCGGCGTGTCATTATTATGCCACGCATCCGATGAGTTATTATGGGGACGGACGCGTCAGCAGCGACTTCACCGGTTTGGCCCGCAAACGCCGCCAGCGGGAGGAACCCGGTTGTACCCACATCTATTTCACCGGCTGTTCGGGGAACATTGCCGCCGGAAAGTACAACGACGGGACTCCGGAATCCCGAATCCGTCTGACCGACCGGATCCATGC
This sequence comes from Planctomycetales bacterium, assembly GCA_046152955.1. Taxonomy (GTDB): domain Bacteria; phylum Planctomycetota; class Planctomycetia; order Planctomycetales; family Planctomycetaceae; genus SIAF01. The sequence goes on from JBJXGA010000067.1 coordinate 44,403, forward strand.
CGGAATCCTGGCCTCGGAAGTCGCTTTGCAGCCGACCCCCATCGCGTCAGCAGCGTGGGTGACCAAAGACCTCCTCCCCCCCGTCCGCAGCAGTTTCGTCGCCGAGAAATTGGAGCAGGAGATCGCCAACAAGGCGAACGCTCTGGCGCTCCGCATCCGCCCGGCGATGATGCTCTCGTGGCTGCACCGCTGCGAGCGGAAGATCCCCATCGTCCTAAGCGCCCTGCACATCAACGGGCTGTCGCTGCTGCATCTCCCTGCCGAGAGCTTTCTGGAATATCAACTCCGAGCCCAGCAAATGGCCCCCGACCGATTCGTCGCCTGCGCCGCCTACGGCGACGGCGGCCCGTGGTACATCCCCATCACCGAAGCCTATCCCGAAGGAGGCTACGAAGTGAGCGTCGCCTTCTGCGATCCGGGAATGGACCCCCTGCTGACGCAAGGGGTCCAGGGATTGCTGCCGGGATAGCGCGGGAACTCGCAGATGTGGACCGTGCCAACCCACCAGCCCGCAAACCGGTCTTCCACACCTGCGTTGTCGACAGCAGCCTCGATCAAACTGGCGCCTTTTGCAGCAGTTCCAGCAACCGGTTGTCATGCGGGTAGGGATGCCCCTTGTGCTGCGTGAACGATTCTCCGAACGCCACGCCAATTTCGGCCCCCCGCTTGCCGCTCCATTTGCGGCAACTTTCCAGGTATTCATCCAACCCATGCTGGCGAAGCAGCCAGTTCCGCTGGCTGGCGTGGCAGGCCAGCATTTCCAGCTTGAGCGGCATGGTTGTGGAGATATCCACCGTAAACTCCGGAACCAGCGGATTGCCGAAATAATCGATCCCTTCGATCGGATCGACGTAGTACAGATGGGGAATGCGGGGCAGGATCGGCGCCGGATCCCACTGGTGGGTGGAATAATTGGGAATCGGCGCGCAAAAACAGGCGTCACGGACCAGCCGACTGGTCATTTCGTGGTCGGACATGTAATCGACCGGGGGAGCGGTGAGGACCAGGTCGGGGCGAGCCCGGCGAATGGCCTCGGTCACCCGCCGCCGACCGTCATTGTCGTGCATGATGCACAAGTCCAGAAACTCCAGGCACAGGTACTCCGCCCCCAGGAGTCGGGCGGAATCAGCCGCTTCACGGCGGCGAATTGCCGAGATTTCTGCGGCGGGGAGTTCGGCGCTCCCGCAATCCCCGGCGGTCATCGTCGCCAGGGTGATCTGGCAGCCGCGCTGCTGGAGGAGGGCCAGCGTCCCCGCACATTGCAGTTCGATGTCGTCGGGATGGGCATGGATCGCCAGGATCCGCGCCGCGGGATGGGAGCCGGACATGAAAAATCTCGTCCATTCTGCGTGGTCTGAATCGGTCCGCTACCTTACAATAGGGACGTGCGGAGCGCGTGGTGAATGCCTCTCGCAAACCGCTGTGGCCTGTAGCCGCGAGTTCCCGTGCGCGGTTGGATTATAAGAAAGTTCCCGTTTCGATGACTACCCTTCGAACGCCTCCGCGCCCCAAGGCGGCGTATTCGTCGCAATATTTGCGACACACCAAAATTCCCACGCTGATGCTCCACAATGCGGCCGAAGTGGACAAGCATGTGGCGCTGGTGATTGAGGGATTGATCCGCGAGAACAATTCCGCCGGCGTGCCAACCGTGCTGGGACTTCCCACCGGCTCGACCCCCATCGGCGTCTATCGGGAATTGATCCGGTTGCACCGCGAGGAGGACCTCGACCTCTCGCACGTGATCACGTTCAACCTGGATGAGTATTTTCCCATGTCGCCGCGCTCCATCCACAGCTACCAGCGGTGGATGCGCGCCAACTTCTTCGATCATGTGAATATCCCCGAAGAGAACATCCACATTCCGCGCGGCGACATTCCCGCGGAAGAGGTGGACGCCTTTTGCGACGGGTACGAACATGCCATCGAACGCGCCGGTGGGATCCAATTGCAGTTGCTGGGGATTGGCCGAACAGGGCACATCGGATTCAATGAGCCGGGGAGCGCCCGGACCAGTCAGACGCGGCTGGTGACGCTCGATCCGCAGACGCGGGCGGACGCTGCCAGCAGTTTCTTTGGCGAGGAAAACGTCCCCCTGCAGGCGATCACGATGGGGGTCGAAACAATCCTCTCCGCCCGAAAAATCCTGATCATGGCGCTGGGAGAGCACAAAGCGCCGGTGGTGCGGCAAGCAGTCGAAGGTGAGATTACCGAAGCGGTGACCGCCAGCTTTTTGCAGGAGCATCCGCACGTGGGGTTCGTGGTGGACGAGGCCGCCGCCAGCCATCTGACCGCCGTCAAAACCCCCTGGCTCGTGGGGCGGGTGCAATGGACGCCGCAATTGGAAAAACGAGCGGTCATCTGGCTCAGCCAGCAGCGTTCCAAGCCGATTCCCAAGCTGTGCCGTGGCGATTTCATGGAGAACCACCTGCATGAACTGCTGCGCGAACGGGGACCGATCGAAGCGATCCGGCAGCGGGTGTTCGACGGCCTGCTGCAGGGGATCTGTCGCCAGCCGGCGGGAGAGGGGCGGCAGACGGTGATCGTCTTCAGTCCCCACCCCGATGACGACGTGATTTCGATGGGGGGGACGCTGATCGCGCTGGCCGACCAGGGACACGACGTCCACATCGCCTACCAGACGAGCGGGAATATTGCGGTTCATGATCACGCGGCGCTGCGGCATATTGAGTTCGTGCGGCAATTGCACGCGATGTTTGACCAGGAGACCGATCAGACGCGCGAATTGGATCGTCGGATGCGCGACGCGATCGCGCGGAAGCAGGCGGGGGAGCCCGATTCGGGGGAAGTGCAAAAGGTCAAGGCGCTGATCCGCCAGACCGAAGCGACGACCGCCGCCGCGACCGCCGGCGTGGGAGAGGACAAGCTCCATTTCCTGAATCTCCCCTTTTATCAGACGGGCAAGGTGGAAAAGGCGCCGATTTCCGAAGCGGACGTCCGGATCATCGCCGAACTGTTGCGGCAATTGCGACCGGCCCAGGTCTATCTGGCGGGGGATTTGTCCGATCCACATGGAACGCACCGGATGTGCGCCCGGGCGGCAATTCAGGCAATTGACCTGGTGGGGGGAGAGGGGATCAAGCCGGAAGTTTGGCTATACCGCGGCGCCTGGCAGGAATACGAACCGCACGACATCGAACGGGCGGTCCCCCTCAGCCCGGAAGTGGTCGAACGGAAGAAACAGGCGATTTTCCGGCATGAATCGCAAAAAGACGCTCCCCTCTTCCCTGGGAGCGATTCGCGGGAATTCTGGGTGCGGGCGGAAGAACGGACGAAACGGACCGCCGCCGTCTACAATCAAATGGGGCTTCCCGAGTTTTACGCCCTGGAAGCGTTTGTCCGGTTCAATGGCCAGGTTTGACGCCAAAAATCGTCTTTACCCAATCGCCGTAATCTGACAGAATTCCACCTTTTGACGATTCCACGGAACCGCTGCGCAAGGATGCGAAGGACATGCGGCGATTGCTCGCGCTAATCGGGGCGGCGACGGTGGGAGCTGGCGTTGTGGTCGCCATCTTCCAGTTGCATCTCATTCGGGCAGACAAGCGCTGGCTCGTCGTCCCGAAACAACAGGCCGACTGGCACGACGCCTTTGTCGATATCCGCGGCTGGTCGTTTCGCGACTGGGCCAATCACCCTAATCTCTCACGGAACATGGTAGCCGCCGGCCACGGCGATCTGGTGACCCGCTCCGCCACCGACCAGTTCTTTCGCGGACTGCTCGAACCGTTCCGCGACCGCGGCTCCGACAACCGTCACCCGGAAGAGACTCCGATGCGCTAATGAACGGCCTTCCTGTTGCCACACTCCGAAATTGAGCGATCATGTGCAGCCGCGTTTCTTCAACTTGCGACCAACTCCGCCGCCACGCGGCACTCCCGAAGGGAGTATTTTTTCTCCCTCCCCCCGCAAGGGGGGGAGGGAGAGCGGCGCGCGGGGGGGTTAGTTTGCGACAGTCGGCTCGCGCCCCTGATCTCCATCCGGCCCATCCACCACGTAGTTACTGATTGTCCAGCGTCCATCCCGGACACGATCATCCATCCCGCGATTCACCCCTCACCCCTCACCCCTCACCCCTCACCCCTCACCCCTCACCCCTCACCCCTCACCCCTCACCCCTCACCC
>JBJXGA010000069.1:0-7224 GCA_046152955.1 Planctomycetales bacterium
CAATCCGATGTGGGCCATCATACCGGACCTGTCATCCTCAGGGTAGGGAGCGGTTCCGGGCGATTCTGAGACACACTGCAGTACTCGCCGGTTTTCCCGCTTGGCTGCGGGAAAATTCTGCTGCCGACTGCGCAGATCACGACCGTCGGCACGCGGCGAGCGTCCATGATCAAATCGGTGGCAGTGAAATCATTGACTCTTCATTCCGCTTGCCGTGGAGGTCCGGAATTCGGATAATCGGGAGGCGAAAGGTGCGGTCCAGGATGCATCGCTGATCAAGTGGCCCCGCCGGTCGGTGGCCCTTCCCGCCGGTTCCCGCAGGATTCAGTTTATGGCGACCGTTGCATTACAAGACTTTTCCTGGGAACGGATGGTTCGCGCCGTGGAAAAGGTTCAGGATCGATTGCTGCGAGCGGCGGCTGCGCTGGAAGCGGCCAAGGTTCCGTACGCCGTGATTGGTGGGAACGCCGTCGCCACCTGGGTTTCTCGCATTGACGAAAGCGCCGTGCGGAACACGCGTGATGTCGATCTGCTGATCTCGCGCGGGGATCTGCCCGCTGCCCGAGCCGCATTGGAGTCAGCCGGTTTTGTTCACCGGCATGCCGCTGGCATCGAGATGTTCCTCGATGGACCCGGCGCCAAGGCCAGGGACGCCCTGCATATCCTGTTTGCTGGAGAGAAGGTCCGTGTGGACGATTTGCATCCGGCCGCCGAGGTGAGCGAGGCCGAACCGGCGGCGAACTTCCAGGTGATCTCGCTGGAGGCCCTGGTGCGCATGAAGCTCACCTCCTATCGCGACAAAGACCGAACCCACTTGCGCGACCTGTTGGATGTGGGACTGATCGATGCCACGTGGCTCCCCCGCATTCCCGTCGACCTGGCCCCGCGGCTGCAACAATTGATCGATACGCCTGGGGGATGAAAGTTGCGGCACCGAATTCCATTCCGGTTCAAGAACACTGGCGGTTCGGCGCTGGTCCGTCGCGAGATTGAATCTTGGTAGACTATTTAAAGACGCTTCGTCAGCACCCTCAATGGTGTCTGACGGGGCCATCGTCGTCGATGTCCTCGTAACCAACCGTTCGCAAAGCGCGCTGCGGCAAACAGCGCCTTTCCGCTTGCCTTGGTCGTCGGGAATCCAGACAATTGGAGCACGAACGCTGGAATCATTTTGAGGAGAAATGGAACATGCATCGCGAACACGTTCTGCAGCAGGCCTTGGCATTGCCCGCAGAGGATCGTGCCTATGTGGCGAGTGCCTTGGAGCACAGCCTGTGTGCGAACGACTCCACGTTGTCTGATGAAGGTTTTGAGTCGAAAGATGGACCGCAGACTTCAGCAGACGAGTTACGTCTTGAGTTGCAGCGCCGATCGGAGAGATTTCGCGCCGGATTGACTTCGGCGCGGCCCGCAGTAGAACTGCTCGCAGACCTCACGCAGAGGCAAGCGGAGGAGTCCAAGACATGAAGCTCCGCGTTTTGGCGGAGGCCGAAGCTGAGATCGAAGCAGCCAGGGCATATCTCAATGAGCAGTCCCGCGGGTTGGGGGGTCGATTCCTCGAGGATCTGGGTGATACGTTCGACAAGGTTGCAGCACGACCGCTGAGTTTCCCGATGCTCGAAACGATTCCCGACGACCTCCCTTACCGGCGGGCGTTGCTCGGGACGTTTCGCTACGCTGCCGTCTTCGAAGTATTGGCGGATGAAATCGTCGTTGTCGCGGTCGTCCACACGAGCCGTGCCCCGAACTACTGGATCGACCGATCGTCATAGCGCCAATGGAGTCGTTTTCTCAAGCCATCACAAGCAGGGTTTAACCCCCACCTCGGCCCTCGCCCGCCAGTGGAGTAGCGAGCACGGACCATCTCTCCGTCTTGGAATGGAATGAACAACCGGCGTGCAGTCGGTGAGCTCAATACCGCGCCAGATCGGTTCCCCGCTTCAGTCCCAATCCCCCGGCGATCCGCTGTGCTTCACCAGTCATGAATCGCAATTCGCTCCCGATCGCCAGGAAGCGCCAGCCTTGCGCGACACGCCGCTGGGCGTCGTCGATCGTCTGCACGTGCAGTCCCACCGGCGTGCCGGTCTTCTTGCCAATGCTCAAAATCCGCTGCAGCATGGTTTCGAGTTCCTCAGGAGTCGGATCGACGCCGTCCGGGCCCCGCATCTGAAACGTCAGGTCGTTGGGACCGACAAAAATAGCGTCCACTCCGGGCAGACTGTAGATCGCCTCGGCGTTCTCCACTCCCTCCGGCGATTCGGTCTGCAAAACCACCAGGATTTCGTCGTTGGCATGACGGTAATAGTCTCCGGCAGTGGCGTCGAAGTTGAGCGCGTGCAGCCCTCCGCCGATCGAACGATTGCCAGTCGGCGGGTACTTCGCCGCCGCGATCGCCAACTGGGCTTCCTCCACCGTATTCACCATCGGCACGACGATTCCATGCGCGCCGGCGTCCAAGACCCGTTTGATATTCTCATGCGTCCCGCGGGGAACGCGGGCCAGGGGAACACAACCCGCTTCGGCGATGACGGCGAACAGCGTGGACGCCTGTCCGATGTCGATCGGCGAGTGTTCCATGTCAACCGTCAGCCAGGGAAACCCGATCCGCGCCATCACCCGCGTGGCGTAGATGTTTCCCAGCGAGAGCCACGTGCCGATCTGGGGCTCTCCCCTCCGAAGTGCGGCTTTGACCGGATTGCGTTTCATGGGAACCTCGGTTCTTTCTGGAAGAGGAGGGGAGCGGACGGTTTGCGTGGTGGGAAGAAGAACGCTAAAACGAAATTGGATCGCCTGGCCGGCGGCGCCCCGCGGTCGAGCGCTGGCTGCGCGGGGAGCGCTTCCCCGGCCGAATCCGCACTGAAGCCCGCCGCGGCGAACCACGTTAGTTGATCTCAGGAGCCCTTCGCAAGCATGTCCGAGTTTCAGACCGTCGCCCGCGTGGGTGAGATTCCCGAGGGGGAAGGACGCGCCTTTGAAGTCGCCGGGCGGATGATCGCCCTGTTCCTGGTGGATGGAGAATATTCGGCGATCTATGACACCTGCCCGCATATGGGGGCCTCGCTCGCCACGGGAGTCGTCGAGAACGGCGGCGTGTTTTGTCCGTGGCATGGCTGGCAGTTTTGCGTCAAGAATGGAACGTGGCTGAACAATCCCAAGTCCAGCCTCTGCCAGGAGACCTACGCCGTGCGGGTCCAGGGGGAGGAAATCCAAATCCAGGTTCCGGACGACGACGCATGAAACAGTCGGCAGGCACGCTGCTGTATCGTTCCGGTCCCGGCGGACTGGAAGTGCTGCTGGTCCACCCTTCGGGAAACTACAATCGCGGAAAGCCGTGGAGCATTCCCAAGGGGATTCCCGATCCGGAGGAACCTCTGGAAGCCGCCGCGCGGCGCGAAACCGAAGAAGAAACCGGAGTCCGGGCCGGCCCGTTGGTCCCCCTGGGAACGATCCAGTATTCGAAAAGTGGAAAACAGATCCACTGCTTCGCCGGTCCGGCCCCCGAACAGGCGTTGCCGCACTGCGCCTCGTGGGAAGTCGACCGCGCGGAGTTTGTGGCGCTCAACCAGGCACGCCAGTTGCTGCACCCTGACCAGATCCCGTTTCTCGACCGGCTGCTGGAATGGCTGGACCGCGCCTCACAGGTCGCCAGGGAATAGTAGATATCGTGAGGCAACTTCGTGGCGGCGTGCGGCCAGCCATTGACGACAAGATTAAGAACCCCTAACACAACCATCGATTGATTGGGAAATTCGAGGCGTTTCGGGGTTGTGTTAGGGATTCTAAGATTTTCCCACGGCACTTGTGAGGGCGTTCAATTCGCGGATCAACCACGATGACCGAAGGCAATCCCGTCGCCAAACACTCATTCAATCGGTCTACTCCACCTCCGATCATGCACCGGCATAGACCCACGCCTGATACGATCCTTCTGCAGTCTCTACGGGTACTGTGATCCGCCGGTAGTGGTCCCCCGCCAATTGTCCAGGGGGGAGCTCCTCCAGCAGGTCGCACTCGGCCAGCGTCGCCGCCTGCGAATCCGGCAGGAGAAAGTACAATTCTCCTGCGACCTGTTCCCCTGGCATGGGGAGAATCGTCGGATAGCCGTGCGCCGCCACGCTCCGGCGGAAGTTGTGCAGGGTCGCCGGGAGCCATCGCGCGTACCGCCCGGCGAGGTAATAGTGGTTCTCTGCTCCCTGACGCAGCGTTCCAAAGACGAACAAAGGCAGCGGATTCATGGAAGCGTCCCCTGCGGCGAGGATGGGGTCGAACGCTTTGACTGGGACTCTTCGGATGCGCTCCTGGTCAGCGATGGCGCCGCGGTCTGGAGTGCCAGGGCCGAGTGCTCGCGCGGCGCGCGGGAGGGGCCGGAGTCCCACCGCCGCAGCAGCCCGGCCGCGAGGTGTCCCCCGAACCCGAGCGACAATTTGAGCGCGGTGTCGATCTGCCGGGGGCGCGGGAAGCGGGGGGTGTAATCCAGATCGCAATCGGGGTCGGGTTCCCACAGGTTGGCGGTGGGAGGAACCAGACTGTCGCGCATCGCCAGAAGCGTTGCCCCCAGTTCGACGCTTCCGGCGGCCCCCAGCAGGTGTCCGATCGTCCCCTTCAGGCTCGACAGCGGGACGTCTCGGGCGCGGCGCCCCAGCGCCTGGTGCAGCGCCCGCGTTTCATAGGGATCGTTTTCGCGCGTCGCGGTCCCATGCAGGTTGATGTAGTCGATGTCATCAGCAGACACCCCGCCGCGGCGGAGGACATCCTGGATCAGCCAGGTCAATCCGACCGGGTCGGCCCCCAGATGGGCCAGGTGCGACGGATCGGAGGCGAGTCCCCCGGCCAGCCACTCGGCGTAGGGAATCGCCCCTCGGGCCAGGGCCTGGTCGGCCCGTTCCAGGACGACGATCGCTGCCCCTTCGCCGATCACGAACCCGCTGCGATGGCGATCGAACGGTCGGCAGGAGGCGGAGGGGTCGGCCGTCGGCCGCGCCAGGACGCGGAGGCGCCGATACGACGCCAGGATCGCGGCATGCAGCGAGGCGTCGCTGCTCCCCGCCAGGACCAGATCGCACACCCCCTCCCGGATCAGATCAGCCCCGCGTGCAATGCTCATGAGACCCGTGGCGCAGGCGGCGACCGGGCAGAGCGCGGCCCCCCGCAGGTCATACCGGGAGGCCACCTGCCGCGCGCCGTCGGCTGGTTCCAATGCACTCCACCAGTCCCCGGCAGGGGCGTTGTTCTGCGGATCGCGTGCCGCGCGCCAGGCGGCGGTGAACGGGCCAAATCCCCCTTTGCTGGCGCCGATGACGCAGCCGGTCCGCAGGGGGGTCAGGAGTGGCGGTTCAAGCCGCGCGTCGCACAGCGCCTCGGCGGCGGCTCGCAGCGCCAGCGCGGCGGGCCGCCCGGACCCGGTCCCGTGCAGACCTTCGTCCCGATCCGCGGCAGAGCGGGGGACCGGCGCGCCCAGCCAGCGAGATGCCGGATCTTCGGAATCGAGACGCGGGGCGTTGCCGGGGGGAAACAGTTCGTCCCACTCCACCCAGCGGACGGCGCTGGTTCCCTGCACGAGCCTCTGCCAGCTCTCTTCGCGGTGAGGGGCGGCAGGGGTGACCATCCCCAGGCCGGTCAGCAACACTCGTTCAGACAAAGGGGGCGTCACACTCGGCGACTCGACTTGCAAATCGTCCAGAGCGCCAGTCCGAACAGCAACACCGTCACGATCGATTCGACGATGTAGCTGCGGCCCCCCCCCTTGTCGACTTTGACCTGCGCCCAGACCGGGCCCAGCGCCGCGTGCGCCTGGCCTGCGGTCCAGGACAAACCGACAAACACGGAGCTAACCGCTCCCCAGAAGCGTGGTGAACGATGCATGGCGGGTTCGTTTGGCGTGGAATCGAAAACTCAGGACAGGACCGGCGGCGAGTTACAACACTTCGCCGATGGGAATTCGCAAGTCGCGAAAGGCCACGCTGGGAACCGACACCGTCTGCCAGCTCGCCGAGCGGGTCTGCATGACTTCGCGGTATTGGTCGGCCCAGACTCCATAAAACGCATACGTCCGCTTGCGGAACTCAAACAGGCTGGAGAATTCCTGACGGGCGCGATCGCCCAGCACATGATAGGCGAAGACCAGAAGGGCACGGAAGTCCTGGCCGAAAACCGACTGCCACTGGAGCAGCGCCGGAAGATCCTCCGCAGTGGCCCAGTTTTCCCATTTGTGTCCTGTTTCCCCCCCTCCGGAGGGAAATCGCCGCCCCTTGACGTCCACCAGCAGATTGTGAGTTCGCGGCGAATAGACGATGAAATCCATCGATTTGAGCGAGGCATGTTCCAGCAACGCGCGGCGCTGCTCATCGACCGCCACGTAGGGGGTTCGCCGATCCCGCAAATAGGCCTCAAATGCCGCGTCGTAATGATTGCCGCGTAGCGCCACGGGCGTCCCTCTCGCGTCCGAATTCGGTGGTGGGTCGGTCTCCAGCAGTGTACCCGCATCCACCGTCTTCCAGCAAGTCCCGAATCCGCGCGAGGACCTTCAGGAGAGAATCGGGAGCAGGCCGCCAGAAGTTGCGCGCTGCCGGATGCGCCGCGGGGGGAGCACCGCTTCGGCATACTCCCAGATCTGTTCCGGCGTCTCGAAGAATCGGTCGTGGATCCCGCGGTCGTCGTATTCGCAGGCGCTGGTGCTGTAGGCGCGGCAAATCGCCGGACGCGTCGCATACGTTCCGCACCGATGATCGGGGAGGAGGTGCTGGCAGTCGGCATGGACGCACAGATACCAGGTCGCGTCATCGACATAGACGGTCACTCGTCCATGCATCATGAACCAGCGGATGCTGTCGAACTCGTCCCACGTTTCCGGGATGTCGATGGGAACCGAAAAATAGCGGCAGCATAGCGCCGTGCAATACGAACAGAGCACCTCTCCAGCAGGGAGCTCCGCGCGGGTGATCGGAAACTGAGACATAGATGCGATGGACTCGGAGAGAGGGAACGACCCGGTGCGACAGCCACCCCCCAGGACAATTCCACCGGTCACGCCGGTCGGGGGCCAGCGCGGTCATCCTACTTCTCCCGGCGGCGCCTGACAACCAAACCGGGGTCGAGTGGAGCCGGTTGCGATGGAAGGAACGTCCATCCGATTCACGGTTTAGGTGGGGAGCAAAATGATCCTTACCCCAACACGCCGCAGAAAACCGCGTGGATATTTTTTTCTTTTCAAAATTGTCGCTTTCT
>JBJXGA010000101.1:0-6906 GCA_046152955.1 Planctomycetales bacterium
CTGTACGTCGAAGAACAAAACACCCGCGCCCACGAAACCTATGCCTCGCTGGGCATGCACCCCGGCGGCTACTTCGTCATGGAGCAAATGCTCCGCCGCAGCGTCGGAACCGTTTGAAGGCCGATCGGCACGAGGAAAATCCTCTTCCTCCACGGCTGGCGCCAGGGGCTGACATTCGCGATCTAGCCGACGAGTCTCGCTGATCTGCCCGGCGAGCCGACAGGGAGCGAAGAAGGAGCATGCCGCACGCCCCAAAGACAGCTCATTCCATACATATTTGCATTGCGATCACTGCTGTCAATAAACCTCCTGGTCGCGTGAGTCGCGATTCACGTCCACCATCCGGTTGATTGATTGGCAGACATGCTGGCGTGCGTTTCAATTCGACAAATGGAGAGGGAACTAACACGAGCAGCTTGTCACGAGCAACAACCATTCGATCCCCGCACCCGTGCGACAGAGGAACCATCTGATCGTCGTTGGGTTGATGTTCGAATTCAATCAGATACAACCGGCGTCGCGCGTACTGTGGTCCGAGTCGCGCGTCGCGTTGAGAATGTCCCTCCTGGCCACAAGGGATTACCAGCGATCACATGAGCATCAAGTCCTGACGACTGTTGTTCGCTTCTCGAGTCGTCCTATGGCGCCCCGCTACGTGTTGAAGGTGAGGCGGTTGCTGGAATTCCGTGTTCACCTTGATTACCATCCACCAAAATTGGCCGCTGCATTCCATTTCAGAAGTGAGACGCTTCAAAAAGGATTCAGGACGCCGTGCCCAGAGTATTCGGACGCAATCTCGCCAGCGTCAGCAGCGGGGACGTGATTGACTATGTCAACAACAGCCGGGGTTCGTTTGTGCTTTGGCTGGGTGCCGGTGCTTCGGTCGAAGCGGGGGTCAAGACGGGTGGTCAGATCTGCGAAGAGTTATCTCAAATCCTGAGTGCAGGAGCCCGTCCGGGGGATCTCGATGCGTGGAGAAAAACGGAGCTGAATTGGAATGACGGCAAACGCCGGTACTCCACCTGCCTGCGACGGTACGCGCCGACCCCTGCGCAACGCGTGCAATATTTTCGAAAGCTGATCGACGGCATTCAGCCTTCCTTCTCCCATCATGCGGCTGCGCTCCTGATGGGAGCCGGCATCGTCAAGCAGACATGCCTGACCACAAATTTCGACAAGCTAGTGGAAATGGCGTTTGCCCAGCAGGGGTTTTCGGAGTATCAGGCGATCCGGTCGGATGAAGAGGCGAAATTTCACCGACAGCTTTCCGACAAATGTTATGTAGTCAAGCTGCATGGCGATTACGATACGCACAATATACTCAATACAGTGGATGAAATCATCCGTATTCCCCCGGCGCTGCAGGAGATCGCCCAGACACTTCTGCAGCAAGGGGGATTGGTTCTGGTGGGGAGTTCCGGTTACGAAGAGAGCGTTCTGCGGATGCTCAACGACCTTCTGGATGAAAATGGGGGCACGTACCCGAATATGGGGGTTTACTGGGGGATCAACGTTGGATCTGATGTTGCTCCGGCGATGGCGGAACAGAAGCTGCACGAGAAGCTGGTTTCCGGGTCGGTCAGCGTCGAGGCGGTCGAACTGATGGACCGGGCCAACAGGGGAGCCCGCCCGTGTGCGTTCTTTCCCATTGGAGGCGCGGGGAATTTTTTCTTCGACCTGATCCGAGCCACAGGGAACAGGTCAGTCATCGGACGCTCACTTCGGTATCTCGACCATCCCATGCGACTGAGACGCTCTTTCACCGAGGGGGGACTCAGCGAGGAGGCGGTCAAGAAAAGGCTCGATCAACTCAATTCCGCCAATCGGCGGAGGACACTCGATCTTCAGCGGCGGTCCGAGAACGTGCGCAGGATTGTTTCCGCAACTGAAAAAGGCGGGGTCCGGAGCGTCCAAGTCCTTTATGGCGACATCACGAGCCGGTCATTGATGGGGGCAGATGAATTCAGTTCCGCCCGGCGGGCAGTCGTCAGTCCAGACGACAATTTCCTGAGCGCCGGAGGGGGAGCAGCGCTGGCGCTACTCAACAAGGGAGGACTCCACGGCCTGCTGCACGAACTATCGAAGTTCGGAAAAGTTGCGCAGCGGGAAGTGGTCGTGACCTCCGGCGGCGATCTGCCGGTCCACTATCTGCTGCACGCTGCGACAACTCAACTCAAGCTCGACGGCACCTCCACCGTCATGTGCGAAGACGTCACCCAAACATTGCGGACCGCGCTGGTGATGGCCACTCACCTTGGTGTAAGTGTCGTGTTTACGCCGCTGATAGCCGCCGGAACGGAAGCAATGCCCGCGATTGACTCATTGACCTCTGTGCTGCTGGCTATGGCAGACTTTCCGCAGGCCAATGTGGTCGGTGAGTTTCGGCTGGTGATTGTGATCCGGGACGAGGCAACACTTGCCAGGGCCGATGTCGAGAGGTGCCTCGAGCAGACATTGGGGGCGGAATTCGAAATTACACACTGACCTACGCAGCGATGCCTGGCGTAATCGAACGAGACGATGCGAAGGTGTAATGAGCCAATTCTCTGAACGCGGCAATCCTCTAGGCCGATTGGATCGGGGAGCCGCCGTTGAAAATGCCGTTTCGCGGAACGAGAATGCGTCGGGCAAGCTGGCGACCAGAGACAATCCTCCCGACTGAATGATTCGGAACCGCGAATTCGCTTCCATTCCGGGTAGGATAGTCTGGCGCAGCTATCCAGAAAGTTGTTTGATAGGTAAGGCTAACATGCCGAATGTACGTCATTGTTACGAAGCCCTGGCGCAACAGAGTTTTCAGTTTCAAACCTGATCGACGAGGGGCCACCCGCTCTGGAGAGGACTTGGCATGCGCCGCCGCTGGAATCCTCTGCTCTTCACCGACTCCTACAAAATGAGCCATTTCCGGCAGTATCCGGTCGGCGCCGAACGAGTCTATTCATACTTCGAATCCCGCGGCAGCGATCCGGCGCTGGGCTTTACCGAGACGGTGTTTTTTGGCCTGCAATACCTCCTCGACACACTGGCGGGGGAATTCGTCACGGCCGCCGACATCGACGACGCCGAACGGATGTGCCGACGGCATTTCGGGAACGACCACAGCTTCCACCGTGCGGGATGGCAACACATCCTGGAGGCGCACGGGGGGCGGCTTCCCGTGCGCATTCGGGCGGTCCCCGAAGGGACCGTTGTGCCGGTTCAGAATTGCCTGATGACGGTGGAAAACACCGATCCCAAATGTTTTTGGCTGACGAACTGGCTCGAAACGCAGTTGGTACAGGTCTGGTATCCGATGACGGTCGCCACGCAGAGCCGCGAAATGAAGAAGACGCTGCTCAGATACCTGCGCCAAAGCGGCGATCCGGCGACGATCGCGTATCGACTCCACGACTTTGGCTGTCGCGGCGTCTCCAGCCACGAAACGGCGGCGCTGGGAGGGGCCGCGCATCTGGTGAATTTCCGCGGAACCGACACGCTTCCGGCGCTCGAGTTGCTCGCGCAGACCTACGGCGAAGAGTGCGCCGGGGAGTCGATCCCCGCCAGCGAGCACAGTACTATCACCGCCTGGGGCGAAGCCCACGAACTCGACGCCATGCGAAACATGCTCGCGCAGTACCCCGCGGGGATGATCGCCTGCGTCAGCGACAGCTTCGATATTTTCCGCGCGTGTGAAGACTACTGGGGAGGCGCCTTGCGGCAACAGGTGCTTGAGCGGCAGGGGACGCTTGTCATCCGCCCCGACTCGGGCGATCCTGCGACGGTCCTCTGCCGCGTTCTCGACATCCTGGCCCGAAAATTCCCAGTCTCCGTCAACTCCCAAGGCTACAAGGTACTTGATCCGCACGTGCGGCTGATCCAGGGGGACGGGATCGATATCCAATCTCTGAGCAGGATCCTGGAGGCAGTCATCAGCCGCGGCTGGAGTGCCGACAACCTGGCCTTCGGCTCCGGCGGCGGGCTGTTGCAAAAGCTCCATCGCGACACCCTGAAGTGCGCGTTCAAGTGCGCGTCGATCGTAGTGCATGGCCAGTCGCGCGACGTGTTCAAACGCCCCGTCACCGATCAGGGAAAACGCTCGAAATCGGGGCGGTTCAAACTGATCCGAGAGTCGCTCGGGGAGACAATCACATTTCGCACCGTGCCAGAGAGCGCCCCTGGAGACGACGTCTTGCAGACCGTTTTTGAAAACGGCGAATTGGTTTCGCGGACCACCCTGGCGGAAGTTCGCGCCCGCGCTGCGGCGGGGTTGTGAGCTGTGGATCGGCCTGTGACGACTTGTTCCTGAGAAGGCTTGCAACGGTCCGGCGGCGCACATTATGGTGAGTTTCATCCACGGGCCATGACTTGGATCAGCAACACCACAGAGGATGCACCAGATGATTTGGCACGAGTTCCGCCGCGGGTTCTGGGAGAGGTTTCAGCGAATGCAGCGCCGGCGCGCGGGTGATTCCCGTCGAGATTGGTCCCCGACGCCGGCGCTCGTCAGCCTGCTCGAGGAGCGGACCCTTCCCAGCGCCCTCTTGGTCACCAATCTCAACGACAGCGGCGCCGGGTCGTTGCGCAGCGCAGTCGCCACCGCCAATGATTCGCCGGGGGCCGATGTGATTCGATTTCAACCCCACCTGGCTGGCACGATCGTGCTGACCACGGGGCAGATGGAAATCCGCGACGCCTTGACCATCGACGGTCCGGGGATGTCCCGCCTGACCATCAGTGGAAACTTCGCCACCCGAGTCTTCAAGATGGAACCTGGAACGCAACTGACCATTGACGACCTGACGATCGCCAACTCCCGAAACACGATCCAGGACGATATCGGAATCAAAGTCACGCGGGGGGGCGCGATCCTCAATGACGGTGGCGAGCTGACGCTCCTCCGTGTCACCATGCTCAACAATCAGGCGATCGACACCCGCTCGGGGAGCGACGCGACGCGCGTCGTCGGTGGCGGCGCCGTTGTCAACAGCGGCAATGCCAAACTCACGGCGAGTCACTCGCTATTCATCGGCAACTCGGTCACCGGAGGGACGAGCTATGCCTTTGGGGGGGCCATCGGCAACGTGTCGAATTCGGTGGCCATCATCGACGACTGCACGTTTCTCGGAAACTGCTCCTCGGGAGGAGGCACCAGCTACGGGGGCGCGATCGGAAACATCGGGAGCAGCCAATTGACCGTCACCAATTCGGTGTTTGATGGGAACAGCGCCCGCGGGACAGCTCCCGAACGGGACGCCTTCGGCGGCGCCATCGCCACTCGGCCTGGGACCGTCGTCAGCTCGGGAAGTACAACCACCATTGATCGCAGCCGCTTCACGAACAACCGCGCTCTGGGAGGAGCGGGGAGCGCCAGTCAGGCCGGCGGCGACGCGGGAGGTGGCGCGCTGTACAACGTCGAATCCACGCTCATCGTGCAGCGGAGCCAGTTTGTCGGCAACCAGGCACTCGGAGGAAGCGGGAAATCCTCCGGAGGCAATGCGTATGGGGGGGCAATCGATGCCACGGCCGTGAATCCCTCCGCCCCTCCGTTGACCCAGATCAGCAACTCACAGTTTGTCGCGAATCTGGCCCTGAGTGGCAGTTCGTCCAACGGCGCAGGGGGACTGGCCGCGGGGGGCGCCCTCTACAACGCCATCGGCCGGATGGAACTGGTCCAGGACTGCATTGTGGGAAATGTGGCTCTTGGCGGATTTCAGGGGCGAGGCATCGGCGGAGGAATCTACAACCTGGCGACGGTCACCATTGACCAGCCCACACGCCGCACGGGTTTGTACGGCAACGTCGCGTCCACCAGCCACAACAATTCCTTCGGCCCCTCAACGCCGGTGTGATGGCCTGGCCGGCGGGCTGAGCCACGCGCTCGGGGATCAAGCCCAGTCGCTGCCGAAGAGCGACCAGACCGCGTCTCCAGGATGCCGTCGGCGAGTCGATCGCCTGCCGCATGTCATGCGTTGTGGCCGCTCTGATTTCCGGAACGATCAGGAGGATTTCCACGTCGGGCGAGCATGTATCGGACAAACGCCAACAGTCCCGAGAATCGGAATCCAGGATCGACGTAGTGTTCGATCACGTAGAATGCAAAGTAGTAGAAGCGGCAGAAACTCCAGATGCAGATCGCCAGCAACAGGGCGGTCCGGAGGTCGGGTTGATCGACCAGCAGCATCGCCGCGGCGATGCTCCCCGCCGCCAGAAACAGCAGCCCTTTGAACTTGATCCATCGCGCACTGGTCAGTTCCTGCATGAGAGAAGTCTCCGCCACCCGATTGCTGCCACAGGCACGATGCCAGTCGACCTGATCCACTTCGACCTGATATTATCCTATGACAACTGTCGTTGCCGCCCACACTTTCGGAGTTTGGAAAATGGCTGGCCGCCGCTGGAAGGCGCTCTTGATGATCGCGTGTGTCCTTCTGGAGGGCCAGGCGACGCTGGCGGCGGATGAGGCGCCCTTTCGCATCGCCCTGTTTTCGGCGGATGTGACTCCCCCTCTGGGGCATCCCCTGCTGGGTGGAACGACCACACCACCCCCCGCCCACGCCATTGACGATCCGCTTTTCGCCAAGGGACTGGTGCTGCTGGGGGGCGCGCAACCGGTTGTGCTCGTCTCCATCGATTGGTGCGAAATTCGCAACGATGCGTTTGACCGCTGGCGCGAGGTGCTGGCCGCCTCCGCGGGGACGCGCCGGGAATGCGTGCTCGTTACCGCCATTCATCAGCACGACGCGCCGCTGGCGGATCTGGAGGCGCAGCGGATTCTCAATCGCAGTCCGCTGGGGGGCGCCATCGTCGATTTCGAGTATCACGAACATTGCGTCCAGAGGACAGCCGAAGCGCTGCGCGCCGGTCTGCAACGAGCGCGACGGGTGACGCACTTCGGGACGAGCCAGGCGAAAGTCGAGCGGGTCGCTT